>CAVGZD010000018.1:0-35002 GCA_963633805.1 Lachnospiraceae bacterium
TGTTCAAAATAATCTTTTTTCATACAGAACTCATCTCCTTAATGCGAACAATCACCTTCGGCTCTTTGACACATACCTGTATTTGCACCGGAATAAAGGTTATTCCTTTAATTTTTTTCGATTTTGGTGTTTCAAACGAAGCCCTCACAACCTCGAACGGTATGACATTATACGCCGCATTCAGTGCGATTGTGTTTGTTATTTCTCCTTTTGCCTTAATAGTATCCCCCTTTTTAGAGGTTTCCTTCAGGCGATCGCTTAATTTTTCGCAAAGCCTGCATAGTCCTGAGTAAGTATCCTTATCCATCAAGTCCAATAATTTTTCACTCTCTATCTCTGCCTCTATTACAGAGTACTCCTTTACTCCTTTAGCCTTGCGAATAAAATCCCTTGCCTGACCGGCATCCTTCTCAAAAAAATAGATTCCCTCTCCCAACCAGTGGTCGTCCCCTTTGGATTCTTGAAAGCGATTGATCTCTAAAATTTTCTTTGCATCAGACTGAGCAGTTCCGTGATAACACATTTCGTGATATTTCTTCAAATCAAACATAATTTTTTATCATCCCCGCTCAGAACTAAGAAACAATCGCGCACGACTCAAAACGACCGCGCGTAACCATGCGCATCTATACGCAACTATATACATCTTTATGGAATATATGTTTCATTCTAATATCAATTTTTTTTCTTGTCAATTCCTATCTTAAACAGGTCTGGAAGAGGAATCCGTAGTAAAGCACCTCAGTTTCGCCTTTAACTTACTCTTTCAGTCTCTATTCTTACAAAAATACAGTATCATATAGTCTCAAAATAAAAAAAGGCGCAGTTGCGCCCCTGTTTCATTGGATTATACACACATTCCCGCCTATTTTCTGCCACCGGTTTGCCACCCATTTGCCACCGGTGGGCGAGTTTTGCGTAATTGTTGCAAAATACGCATGGTTGCGCTGGGTGCTTGAAAATGGCTTAAAATCAAGGCTTTGCGTCACATCCGGTATCATATGGTTGCAACTGGCATTGTCATAAAAATTTCAAGAATTTAATCAAAAATTAAGATGGAAAATGGCTGATGCGGTTGTAAAAAAAGCCATTTTGCGGTACTATATAGGATGGGTTTCGACGTGTTTCGGGTGCGCCCGCCCATCTTATTCTTTGCACTTTATACCTTCGATGGACAAGGGCGCGTCCTTGATCACAGGCGGAAGGATTACTGAAAAATACTACAGCTTTAGGAGTTTTATTATGTCGGAAAAAGGCAATCAGGCGGTCAAAACCGCCGGTTTTATGATGTTGATTACCCTTTTTGGGAAAATATTGGCTCTGGTGCGCGAGCAGCTTCTGGCGGCGAATTACGGCACGGAAATGGAGGCGGCAGCCTTTTTGATGGCAAGCCGTATCCCGCGGACGTTCTTCGATGTGATCTTCGCCTCAGCGGTCTCCGCCAGTTTCATCCCCATTTTTGTGGAAACCATGCAGAAGGAGGGCAGGGACGCCGCCTTTCGTCTGGCGAACCGCTTTATCACGCTGATCTCCACCGTGACGCTCATCGTCATGCTGCTTTGCATGCTTTTCACCACGCCTTTGACGAGACTGTTCGTGCCCGGCTTCGAGGGCGAAACGGCGCGGCTCTGCGCGGAATTGATGCGGATGCTTTTCCCGACCATGCTCTTTACGGCGGTGGCATTTTCCTTTGTCGGCATTTTGCAGTCTCTGGATGAATTTAATATTCCGGCGGCGTTGAGCGTTGTCTCAAACGGCGTTGTCATTTTGTATTACCTTTTTTTCAACAATACCTTCGGCGTTTACGGCTTGGCGGCGGCATTTCTGCTGGGCTGGCTGATGCAGGCAGTTGTGCAGCTGCCCGCACTGCGCAAAAAGGGCTATCTCTACCGCCCGGATTTCCATTTTCGGGACGAAAGCCTGAAAAAAATCGGCCGCCTGATGCTGCCCGTGATGGTCGGGACGTGGATACAGCCCATCAATTTCCTTGTCAATACGCGCTTTGCGTCCAATCTGGCGGCGGGGAGCGTGACCAACGGCGAGTTGGGCGTTTCCACGCTGGAATACGCCAATAATGTATACACAATCGTGGTCGGCGTATTCGTGCTGGCGATCGCGAACATGGTTTTCCCGAAATTCTCCCGCATGACGGAGGATCGGGCGCAGCTCGGGCGGGAGGTGCGCGTGACGCTCAAATCCATGCTTTTCCTGCTCATTCCCATGACGATCGGGCTGATGCTTCTGGCAGAGCCTGTGATTTCCGTGCTGTATCAGCGCAAGGCATTCGGTCATCTGGCAACGGAGATGACTGCGACTGCGCTGTTCTTCTTCGCGCTGGGCATGGCGGGCTATGGCGTGCAGAATATCCTCAGCCGCGCCTTTTATGCCGATCAGGACGGCAAAACGCCCTTTTATGCGGGTCTGGTATCGATCCTTGTAAACGGCGTATTATGCTGGCTGCTGCTTGCGCCGATGGGCGTGGGTGGGCTGGCGCTTGCCTCGGCGGCGTCCACAACGGCGGCGGCGGCGGTTTTGTTTTTTGCGGCGGCGAAGCGGTATCCGCAGGTTTGGGACAGGCCCTTCCTGTTTTCCCTCGGAAAAATGCTGCTGGCGGCAATCGGCATGCTGCTGCCCGTCTGGGGCTGCCGGGTCTTGCTGGCGCGGTGGCTGGGCGGCGGCTTGATCGCGCAGATCATGCTGCTGGCGGTCTGCGGGGTAGTCGGCGTAGCGGTATATCTGCTGCTGGCGCGGCTTTTGAAGATCGAAGAAACGCAATTTGTTGTGGATTTACTCCATAAAATAGCGCGCAGGGGGCAGGACGCGCCGACGGGACGCGCCACCCCTGCCAGAAGACGGCACGGAAGAAGGGGGGTGCGGAAAATGCTGGATTATTTATCCTTTTTGATCGAAGATAGCTTTTGCTTCCGCTTGATCGCGGGAATTTGCGGCGCAGTGCAGCGGCTCTGGCAGGGGAGCATGGCGCATCGCCTGTATGCCGCCATTTGCCGCAGCTGCGGGAGAGCCTTTGAGGAAAGCGCGATTTTGCGTTTTCTGGGCGGCAGATGGGATCGTGCGCTGCAGATGGAGCAGGGGATTTTGCCTCGTTTTTGGTACAATCTGATCCTATGGAGCAGCATGGCGGTGCGCGGCAAGCGCAATGCCTTTGCGGCGGCGATGCAGGAGAGCGCACTGCTGCGGCTGTTTCAGCGCAATTTCCTGATCCTCTGTCTTTGCGCCATCGTGATGGCAATTCCCATTCTGCCGACGATGCTTTTGGGCGCGCTGTGTCTGGGGACGTTCCTGCTGTACTTCGTCAATCTCTTTCTGGGGCGCATTCGGGTGCAGAAAACCAGCATCGTCAGCGTGCTGCTGGGCTGCTTCGGGGCGTGCATCCTCTATGCGGGGGTGACGAGCTATGCCCTGCCCGCCGCCCTGCTGTCCATGGCATTATTTTTGATTCTGATGGCGGTGTTCTTCATCGCCAAGGATACGATTGATACGGAGGAAAAGCTGGATTTTGTGCTTTTCGTGCTCATCAGCATGGGGGCGCTGATCGCGCTGTATGCGGTCTATCAATATATCGCGGGCGTGGAGATGGACGAGGCTTGGGTGGATGAGGCGAGCTTCGCCATGCGTACCCGCGCCTATGCGACATTTAATAACCCCAATGTGCTGGGGGAATATCTGATCTTGGTCGGCTCGCTGGCGGCGGGGATGCTCTGGAAGGTGCGCCGCTGGCTGGGCAAGCTGTATTTTGCGGGCTGTTTCGGGGCGGTCTGCCTTGGTTTGGCGGCAACCGGCTCGCGCGGGGCAATGCTGGGGCTGATTTTCTCGGCAGGGCTGTTCGTGCTTCTGGCGGAAAAGCGGCTGATTCTCCTTGGGGTCATCCTGCTCTGCCTGATGCCCTTCCTTCTGCCGGCAAGCCTTTGGAGCAGACTTGCGAGCACGGTGACGATGCAGGATTCTTCCTCGCTCTACCGCTTGTCGATTTACAGCGCGGCATTTGATATGATCCGGCATTATTGGCTGACGGGCATCGGCATCGGCGCCTTCCCGCAGCTGTATCCGCTGTTCTCGCTGGAGGCGGCGAATGCCTATCATGCGCATAACCTCTTTTTGGAGGAATTTATCGAGCTGGGGATCGTGGGCTTTGTGGTGATGATGCTGCTGTATCTTTGCTTCTTCCAGCGGCTCTACTCTGCGATGCAGCGCATCCCCAAGCGCTTCAAATTCCTGCTGGGGGCGATGTTCGGCGGCTTCGCGGGGCTGCTTTTGCAGGGCTTGACGGATCATCTTTGGTTTGATTATCGGATCGTACTGCTGTTCTGGTGCTTCATCGGCATCGGCATGGCGGCGGTGAGAATAGGCGAGAGGACGGGCGAGAGAGAATGTCAGAAAAGCGAGTGAAGGTGCTTCATGTTTTGACGGATAAAAATATCGGCGGCGCAGGTCGCTGGCTCTTGTATTATTTGAAATATCACGATCGGGAGCGGTTCGAGGTGAAGGTCGTTCTGCCGAAGGACAGTCTGCTCTGCCCGGCTGTGCGCGCACTGGATGTGCCGGTGATCGCGCTGGGGCAGATGCAGGATAAATCCTTCGATAGAGGGGCGGCACGGGCGCTTGTTTCCCTCTTTCGGCAGGAACAGCCCGACATCATCCACACCCATGCCAGCATGACGGCGCGGATGGCGGCAAGGCGGGCGGGCGTGCGCAGAATTTTCCAGACGAAGCACTGCATGGAGGGTGCGGCGGGAAAGCTGCCGAAAAGGCTGCTGCGACGCGCGGTCAATCATCGCTATAGCGACCGCATCATCGCTGTGAGCAAGGCGGTGCGCAAAAGCATGATCGCAGGGGGGACGAATCCCCGCAAAATCGTGACGATCTATAACGGCATTGAGTGCATCCCCATCCCCACTGCGGCAGAAAAGGCGGCAATCCTCGCAGCCTACGGCGGCAAGGCGGGGGAGAAGGCGGTCGGCATGGTGGCAAGGCTGGAGGAAGTGAAGGATCACAAGACCTTCCTGCTGGCGGCGCAGGAGCTGCTGCAAAGGCGGCAGGACGTGCGTTTTTATATCATCGGGGACGGCAGTCTGCGCGGCGCATTGGAGCAGGAGGCGCAGCGGCTGGGCGTTGCGGAGCAGGTCAGCTTTACGGGCTTCGTGCAGGAGATTGAACGGCTGGAAGCGGCGCTGGATATCGCGGTGATTACATCAAAAGCAGAAGCGCTCTGCCTATCCATACTCGAATCTATGATCGCGGGCATTCCCGCTGTCGGGACGGACAGCGGCGGCGTGGCGGAGGTCATTGCGGATGGCGAAAACGGCTATCTCATCCCCATCGGGGACAGCCATGCGCTGGCTCTGCGCCTGGAGGAATTGCTTGCGGATGAGGAAAAACGCGCCCAAATGGGCGAAAACGCGGCAAAAACGGCGGCGGAAACCTTTCTGGCGGAAAAAATGACAAGGCGAATCGAAAAACTCTATCTGGAGGAGACAAGATGAGTGAGAGAAAAAGCAAACGAATATTCGGTGTATTTAATATTGTGGATGTGATTCTGATTCTGCTGGTGCTGGCGGTCGGCTTTTTCGGGGCGCGGATGCTGCTGGGCGGCGGCAGCGGACAGGCGGCGGAGCAGAAAAGCTATTCCTATGTGGTCGAGGGGCAGGAGGTTCTGGAACAGACGGCAGCCTTCCCCATCATCGGCGGCAATGCCTTCAACAGCTCCACCGGGGCATATCTGGGAAAGGTGACGGCGGTTAGCTCCGTGCCGCATATGGAGACGATGTATAACCGCATCACGGAGGCATACGAAAAGGTCCCCGTGAAGGATTACTGCGACCTTTCCGTGACGATCACGGGGCAGGGCACGGAAACGGAAAAGGATATTACCGTGGAGGGCACGCCCGTCAAGGTCGGCATGGAGCTGAATGTCAAGGGCAAGGGCTACGCGATGAAGGGCTTTGTGGTGGAAGTAAGGGATGGTGAGTGATATGGCAAAGAGAAAAATCGGGGCTGCGGATGTGCTCATCCTGCTGGTCGTGCTGGCGCTGATCGGGGCGGCTGTGTATAAATTCACCGTGGTCAATCGGCAGGAATCCGCGGGCGTGGACGATGCGGCGAAGCTGTGGACCTACACCGCCTATATCGATGAGGTGCGCATGGCAACGGTAAACGCACTGCATGAGGGCGATTTGATTTTTGACGAGAATACGGGCGTCTGCATCGGCACGATCACGGACGTTTCCTATGAGCCTTTCATGAAGAATGTGCTGCAAAACAACGGCGTGATTCGGCAGGTGGAATTTCCGGATTATTATAGCGTGACGCTGACCATTGAGGGCAATGTCATCGAAAAAGAGGACGGTTATTTTGCGGAGGGCGTCGTGGAGCTGAAGGCAAATTCGGAGATGAATGTCATTACAAAATACGCTAAGCCCGTGATGCAGATCATCGGCATATAAGGTCAAGACGGAGGGGTTTTGATGAAAAAATACAGGATTTTGATGGCACTGATGGGGCTGGAGATCGGCGGCGCGGAGACGCATGTGGTCGAGCTTTCCAAGGAGCTGAAAAAGCAGGGCTATGATATTATCGTGGCTTCAAACGGCGGGGTATACGAAAAGGAGCTGGATGAGGTCGGCATACGGCATTATCGCGTGCCGCTCAATCAGCGCAATATCTTCAAGATGATCCGCTCCTATTTCATCCTTAAGCGCATTATCAAGAAGGAAAAGGTTGACATCGTGCATTCCCATGCGAGAATCCCCAGCTTTGTCTGCGGCATTCTGAAAAAAGGGATGCCAAAGGAGTTTACCTTCGTGACTTCCGCGCATTGGGTATTTTATACCGGCATGGGGCTGAAATACCTGACGGATTGGGGGCAGAAGGTGATCGCGGTCAGCGAGGACATCCGCGAATATCTGATAAAGAATTACCGCGTGCGCAATGAAAATATTTTTGTGACGATCAACGGCATTGATACCGATAAATTCTCCCCTGATACGGATGCATCCAATATCCGTGCGGAATTTCATCTCAGGGAGGACGAGCCGACGCTGGTTTATGTCAGCCGCATGGATGAAAGCCGTGCGCTGGTGGCAAGACAGCTCATCGAGATCGCGCCGAGGCTGGCACAGGAGATCCCCGGTCTGCGGATGATGATCGTTGGCGGCGGGGATGTTTACGAGGAGCTTCTGGCAAAATCCGCCGAGGTCAACCGGAAGATCGGCAGGGACTGCATCACCATGACGGGCGGCAGAACGGACATCAACGAACTGGTTGCCGTGAGCGATGTATTCGTCGGGGTGAGCCGTGCGGCGCTGGAGGCGATGGCGGCGGAAAAGCCCGTCATCGTTGCGGGGAACGAGGGCTATATCGGTCTGTTCAGCCCGGATAAACTGGAGATCGCCCGCGAGAATAACTTCTGCTGCCGCGGCTGCGAGCTTTCCAATGAGGAACGGCTTTACCGCGATGTGGTCTATGCCTTCAACGAAATGACGGACGAACAGCGTCAGCGGGCAGGCGCATACGGCAGAAGGGTGATCTTTGAATATTACTCCGTGACAAAAATGGCGGGGGACTGCGTGAAGGCGTATGAAGCGGCTTGGAAGGAGACGCGCACGCCGCAGTATCATGTTGTGATGAGCGGCTATTACGGCTTTAATAATACCGGCGATGAGGCCATCATGCTCTCCATGCATAAAAATATCCAGAGCATGGGCGAGAATTATCACATCACGGTTTTATCCAAAAAGCCGGAGGAAACCAGAGAAAAATACGGCATCGAGGCGGTCTACCGCTTCGGGGTGCGGGATGTGTTTTACGCCATTCATGACTGCGATGTGCTGCTTTCGGGCGGCGGCTCGCTCCTGCAGGACAGCACCAGCACCCGCTCCCTGATGTACTACCTCTCGATCACGGCGGCGGCAAAATGCATGCGCAAGAAGGTCATGCTCTATGCAAACGGCATCGGACCCGTCAGCGGCAAGCGCAACCGCAGATTGGTCAAGCAGGTGGTCAATCGAGCGGATCTGATTACGCTGCGAGAGGAAAATTCCTACGAGGAGCTGCTCTCAATGGGCGTAAATCCCCAAAAATGCTTTGTTACAGCCGACCCCGTATTCACCATGGACGGCATCGGCGCGGAGCAGGCGCGGGCATTGCTGGCGGCGGAGGGCGTGCCGCTGGATCGCCCCGTGGTGGTGGTCTCTGTGCGCAACTGGAAGGATATGGACAGCTTTATCGGGCGTTTTGCGCAGCTTTGCGATACGATCGTGGAAAAATACGGCAGAACCATCGTCTTTCTGGGGATGCAGATGCCGCATGACAGCATCGTGGGCGAGAAGGTACGCGCAAAGATGAAGCGGGAGGCGTATATCCTCAGGGGAAATTACTCCCCTTATGAGGTGATGGGGATTATCTCCCAAGCGGACTTCATCCTGAGCATGCGCTTGCATACGCTGATTTTTGCGGCAAGACAGCGCGTGCCCCTCATCGGCTTTATCTATGATCCGAAGATTGATTATTACCTCGAAAAGCTGGATATGCCCAGCGGCGGCACGCTCAAGGACTTCGATCTGGAGCGCACGCTGGGGCTGGTGGACGATATCATCAGCCGCAAGGAATATTACGTCAAGAAGCTGGAGCAGAAGGAAGCCGAGCTGGAAAAAATGGCGCATAGAAATGAGAGATATCTGAAAAGGCTGTTGGAAAGAAAACGGAAATAAGGGGGGGGAAAGGACATGAGAAAGCAGACCCATATTCTGGGCGTACCCTTTGACGCAGTGACGATGCGGGAGGCAAGGCAGAGGGCGGCGGCGCTGCTGCAGGAGGACGGACAGCATTATATCTGCACGCCGAACCCGGAGATCGTGATGGAGGCGCAGCAGGACGCGGAGATGATGGGGATACTGAAGGGGGCGGATCTGGTCGTGCCGGACGGCATTGGCGTGGTCTGGGCATCCAAATACAGTGAGATCCGCCTGACCGAGCGCGTGGCGGGCTATGATCTGGTGCAGGGGCTGATGGAGGATTTGCAGGCTACGGATACGACCTTCTATTTCTTCGGCGGCGCACCGGGCGTGGCATCGGCGGCGGCGCGGAGGATGAAGCGTAAATATCCCGCGCTGAAGATCGTCGGCGGGCATAACGGCTATTTCGATGAAAAAGAGGAAAAAAGAATCATCCGCAACATAAAAAATCTCTCCCCGTCCATACTGTTAGTGGGACTGGGTGCGCCGAAGCAGGAAAAATGGATTTATGACAACCTGCGGCTGACGGGCGTGAAGCTGGCGATTGGCGTGGGCGGCAGCTTTGATGTGATGGCGGGCAATACCAAGCGCGCGCCGAAGATCTTCCAAAAGCTGGGGCTGGAATGGTTTTATCGCCTGATTACACAGCCGACACGCTGGCGGAGAATGCTGCGGCTGCCGAAATTTGCGCTGAAGGTCCTGAAGGATAGGGAAAAATAAGGGCTGCGGGGAACGGTATTTGCATTTTTTCCGCGCCCGAAAGGGACGAGCGTATATGGATTTCATCAAAAAGAGGGATTGGGTTTGTCTGCTGTTGGGGACAGCCTTTATGGCGATCGGTGCGGAGGGCTTTTTTGCGCATGCCGATCTGGTCGCGGGCGGGATTACGGGCATCGGCATTATGCTGGGAGAGTGGTCGATGGCGCGTTATGGCGTGCCGATTCCGCTCTGGCTGGTCAATCTGGCGGGCAATCTCCCTCTTTTTTTGATCGCATGGCGGGCGAAGGGGGCGCGATTCGTGGGGCGCAGTGCGCTGACGGCGGCGTTGTTCTCGCTCATGCTGTTTCTGGAGGAATTTTTCCCGCTCTATAGCGCAGACCCCCTCCTTGCGGCTGCTTTCGGCGGGGCGGCGATGGGCGTCGGGCTGGGGCTGGTGCTTTCGGCGGATGCGACAACGGGCGGCGTGGAGCTGGCGGCGATGCTGCTGCATATGCGTCTGCGCTTTCTCTCCGTGCCGCGGCTGATTTTTCTGATGGACGCGGCGGTGATATTGGTTGGGATGGCGTTTTTCGGCGTGGAGCTGGGGCTGTATGCCATTCTGGCGGTCTTTATTACAGATCGATTTATCCGCTTGGTCGTGGAGGGGATGAATTTCGGCAAGGGCGCATGGATTTTTTCCGAGAAGAATGAGCAGATCGCCGCAGCCCTGCTGACTGAGCTTGGACGCGGCGTGACGGCGTTTCAAGCCAAGGGGAAATATTCCGGCGCGGAGAAGGAGGTGCTTTTCTGCGTTTTTTCCCAAAAGGAGCTGCATCTGGTCAAGAGCATCATACTGCGGATCGATCGGGAGGCGTTTTTTCTGGTGACGGATATCCGGGAGGTATTGGGGCGTTTCTGAAAACCTTCGGGGCGTTTTTAAGAAAAGCCCCGGGGCGTTTCCGGATCAGCCTTGTCTGCTATGGCTCTCCGCCCCGGCACATTTTACAAGAATCGGCGGCGCAAATCGCGGCTTTCCTATGTGTTTTGTCTCACTCGATGAAATAAATCTCACTTACTGTGCTGTACCGCGCACAGAGGGGCGATTCTCGCGCACAAGGCGGGGGTCACAAGTAAAAATAACGGAATATTTCGCATGGAAAAGACAGCCTTTGTCTGCCCTTTTCCGTGAAAAGAGGGTCAGTTTCCATAAAAAACAGACCCTCTTTTTATGAAAAAATCAGGCAAAAAGAAATTTTGTCTGTTTTTTTTATAATTTCTCTTTCTTTTTTCGGCATTTTGTTATAAAATGAATTTAGAAGAAATGGATATGTGCGAGAGGCTATATTTTTCGGCAATTTTTACAGAGAAAGAAACAAGGAGACGTCTGCTTTTCGGAGGGGACGTGCAGGGAGAACAAAAACAGGAAAATGAGTTTGAGGTGAGGATGATGATTTCCAATCAGATTTTGCAAAGTACCATTGACGGACTGAAAAACATCACGCGCAAGGAGTTGAGCGTTGTAGAAAAAGAGGGCAAGGTCATCGCGACGACGGAGGAGAACATGATCGGCCGCCAGATCGATGCCGTGGAAAATTTCATCAGCTCTCCCGCGGAAAGCCAGCTGATATTGGGGTATCAGTATTTCAAGATTTATGATAACGGCGTGCCGGAATATGTGGTGCAGGTCAAGGGGGAGGATGAGGCTGGCTATCAGATCGGCAAGATCGCCGCATTCCAGATCCAGAGCCTGCTTGTGGCATATAAGGAGCGGTACGACAAGGATAATTTCATCAAAAATCTGCTGCTGGATAATCTGCTTTTGGTGGATATTTACAGCCGCGCGAAGAAGCTGCATATCGAAAATAACGCGCACCGCATCGTCTTTTTGATCGAGACGCATATCGACCGCGAGATGAACGTGGTGGAGATCGTGCGCAGCATTTTCCCTGCAAAAACAAAGGATTTTGTGACAGCGGTGGATGAGCACAGCATTATTTTGGTCAAGGAGCTGCGCGAGAGAGAATCCGCAGAGGAGATCGACCGCATTGCCAAGAGCATCGAGGAGACGCTCAATGAGGAGACGGACAGCCGCGTATACATCGCAAACGGCACGATCGTCAGCGATCTGAAGGATGTCTCCCGCTCCTATAAGGAAGCGAAGATGGCGCTGGAGGTCGGCAAGATCTTCGAGACGGATAAATATATCGTAAATTACGAAAAGCTGGGGATCGGGCGCTTGATCTATCAGCTGCCGATGCCGCTTTGCCGCATGTACATCAAAGAGGTGCTCAATGGGCTGACGATGGATGATTTCGACGATGAAACGCTGACAACGGTCAATAAATTCTTCGAAAACAATCTGAACGTTTCCGAAACGAGCCGCCAGCTTTATATCCATAGAAATACGCTGGTTTATCGCCTGGATAAGCTGCAAAAAATGACCGGGTTGGATCTGCGCAATTTTGACGATGCGATCATCTTTAAGATTACGCTGATGGTCAGCAAATACATGCTGTATATGGATCGGATCGCATACTGAGGGGCAATTTGAAGAAAAGAGATCATGGGCGAAGGGATTCCTGGAGAACAAGAGTCTCTTCGCTTTTTGTTTTTCGTAAAATTTAAGCTGGAACGTCCGTTCTGAGCCGAAGTTTGGCAGGTATTGTCAGAATGGAAAAACTGTGGGAGGATGAAGATGGTCGCCGTAGGCGGCTAAGGATTGCCGTTAAGGTGTGTCCCGGTAAGAAAACATGAAAGAGCTGAAATAGCAGAAAGGCGCAGAAACAAGGAAACCTCCCGCAGGCATCCTTTAACCTAGGCTGTCAAGGGAGGTTGACGCAGTAGCTGCGCTTTTCGGCATTTCAGGATTCACGTTTTCTTATCCGGGCGCACCTTTTACGGTTGGTCACTCTCCGGTAAAGGAGGTGACGCATATGTATGTTACATACTCTGATTTAATTCAGCTTGGTATGCTCATCATCATGCTTATCTCCCTGTATCAAGACAGGGATTGATAAAAAACGACCGCCTAACAGAAGTTAGACGGTCAAAACTCTAATTTTCAGGACTGACCGCCTTGCGAGAGCGGCAATCCTTTTTTATTATATTATCAAGGCAGGGTCGATTTGTCAACAGAATAAAAAAACGACCGCCTAACAGAAGTTAGATGGTCAAAAACCTTGTAGCACAGGACTAGCCGCCTTTCCGAGAGCAGCAATCCTTTTTTATTATACTGACAGAGCGGGACGATTTTGTCAACTACCGGTCGCAGGCTCTTGTTTGCGGGGCGTGGGTGTGATATAATGTCTACGGTCTGTGTTTTTTGACGAAGCAAAATGCTTTTTGTATCATTTTGCGAAAAATTTCTGAAGGAAAGGGAGATGCGTTATGATCCATCTGAATAACGTGACCAAGACATATCCCAATGGTTCCCGCGGCGTGGAGGAACTGAATTTACATATCGAAAAGGGTGAATTTGTATTTATCGTCGGCTCCAGCGGCTCGGGTAAATCGACCCTCATCAAGCTGCTGCTCAAGGAGCTTGATCCGACCAGCGGCGATATCATCATCAACCGCGTGAAAACAAACGAGCTGACGCGGGGGCAGATCCCCTATCTGCGGCGCAATCTGGGCGTAGTGTTTCAGGATTTCCGCCTGCTGCCCAATAAGACGGTATATGAAAATGTGGCTTTTGCAATGCGCGTGATCGAGGCGCCCAGCCGCATCATCCGCAGGAACGTGCCGGCGGTGCTGGCTCTGGTCGGGCTGGGCAAGAAGGGGCGCAGCTACCCCAATCAGCTCTCCGGCGGCGAGCAGCAGAGAACGGCTCTGGCGCGGGCGATCGTCAACAACCCGCCGATTCTGATCTGCGATGAGCCTACCGGCAACCTTGACCCGGAGACGGCAAGGGGCATTATGCAGCTATTGGACGACATCAACAAGCGCGGGACGACCATCGTAATGGCGACCCATGCGTGGGACATTGTAGACGAGATGCAAAAGCGCGTTGTGACGCTGAAGCAGGGGCATATTATAAGCGATAAAAAAGGTGGTTATAGCAATGAGGCCTAGTACGGTACAGTATTTTATAAGGGAAGGCTTAGGCGGGCTGCGGAAAAATCTGCTGATGACGATGGCTTCGATGGTTGCCGTTGCGGCATGCATTTCGATTTTGTCCTTCTCCTATTGCGTGGGGAGCAATTTGCAGTATATGCTGCGGCAGATGGAGGATTCCATTGGGATTTCCGTTTTCCTCAGCGGCGATCTGACGGGGCAGGAGATCGAATCCATGAAGCAGCAGATTGCGCAGATTGATCATGTGCAGAATGTGGAATATATTTCGCCGGCGGATGCGCTGGAGGATTTGAAAAAGGACTGGGGCGCGGATGAGGATATTTTTGTGGGGCTGGATGAGAGCAATAACCCCCTATCCCATTCCTTCCAGATTTCACTGGATGCGATACAGAACCAGAGCGGCGTGCTGACGGCGCTGGAGCAGATTGACGGCATCGACAATGTGCGCCACGGGCAGACGGAGACGGAGCTTCTGATGAAGGCGAACCGCATCTTCAGCGTGGCCAGCGCGCTCGTAATGCTGATTCTGGGCGTGATTTCGGTCATGATCATCATGAATACCATTCGTATCTCCGTTGTGAACAGGCGAGTGGAGATCAATATCATGAAATATGTCGGGGCGACAGACTGGTTCATCCGCTGGCCCTTTGTGATCGAGGGTATCATCATCGGCGTGGTCGGCGCGATCGTGCCGCTGCTGATCGGTTTCCCGATCTATGCACAGGTGACGAGCACGATTTATGAGTACCTGCCTGTGATCCAGTTCGTGCAGTTCCGCCAGACGGGGGATGTGTTTGCATTCCTTTTCCCCTGCGGGATATTGTTCGGCGTGGTGCTGGGCGTGATCGGCTCCGTGACCTCGATCCGTAAGCATTTGCGCGTATAATACAGAAAAACAAAGAGGAAAGTCAAAAGGATTAGGCTTTAGGCAAGGTGATGATATGCCGCGGAAGGGTTTGGGAAACGAAGCGTTTCCCAACCGGAATCCGCAGCCGGAATTCATTTCCGGCGAGGAAAACAGCGAGTTTCAAGGCTTTTCAGCCGATGGAACTCGTCTGTTTGTTCTTCTGTCTAAGCAAGTCGAAACCCTGATTTCGACTTGTGGTTTTAGGTCGACTTTGTCGACACCTTGGTTTGGAGGACTTTCCTCTTTTTCAATAGGATATTTCCTGCGACGCATACATAGGATGTAGGAAATTGACATAAATGAGGCGATGAGATTGAAGGAAAAAGGATTTTGGAAGGGCTTTTGCGCCGCGCTGGTGCTGGTATTGGCGGCGGGGCTGCTCTGGAAGCCCGTTTGCCGCATGATTCCATGGCATCTGCTGCCTGCGGCAATCCAAATGCCGCGCACGGCAAAGCTGGAGCTGATCGAGGGCTATCTGGAGAAATATTATGTAGATGGGGTGGACGAGGAGCTGATTGACGAGATGCTCTACACCGGCATGCTCGCCGGCGTGGGCGACCGCTATACATATTATCTGACGGCGGACAGCCTGAGGCAATACATGGAGAACACGAACGGTCATTTTGACGGGGTCGGCATTGAGGTCTACAGCACGCAGGACGGTGAGGTGACAATCAGCCGCGTGATGGAGGGCGAACCCGCGCAGAAGGCAGGGCTGGAAAAGGGCGATGTTATCATCGGCGTGGACGGCGAGGATATGCAGGGCAGAACGCTCTCCGAGGTTTCCTCCAAAATACGCGGCGAGGCAGGGACGGAGGTCACGATCACGGTTTTGCGCAAGCAGACCGGCGAAACGCTGGATTTTGTCGTGCAGCGCACGGATGTTGTGATGCAGTCGGTCGAGGGACGTATGCTGGAGGGCAAAATCGGGTATATTGCCATCAGCGGCTTCAAGGAGAATACCTACGAGAGCTTCAAGCAGGAGCTGAATGATTTGCAGGCGCAGGGTATGCAGGGGCTGATTCTGGATCTGCGCAATAACCCCGGCGGGCTGGTGCGCTCGGTCTATCAGATCGGCGAGGAGCTGCTGCCGGCGGGCACGATGGTCTATACGCTGGATAAAAACGGCAACCGCAGCGACCTGAAATGCGATGGGGATCGCCTGGATATCCCGCTGGTGCTGCTGGTGAACGGAAACAGCGCGAGCGCATCGGAGATCTTATCCGGCGCGGTGAAGGATCTGGGCGCGGGAACGATCATCGGTACGCAGACCTACGGCAAGGGGCTGGTACAGCGGTTGTTCGCCTTACCGGACGGTTCGGGTCTGAATATCACCATACAGAAATATTACACCCCGAACGGGACATCCATCCACGGCATCGGCATCGAACCGGATATCGTGCTGGATCTGCCGGAGGAATACCGCGGAATGCGCGCCTCGGAGCTCCCCGAAGGGCAGGATACGCAGCTGGAAAAGGCGATCGAGGTGATGCGGGAGAAGCTTTCTTAAGGAAACTGTGATGGATTTTGCCACGCATTTTCAGCATTTTGCTGCGCAAAGTCGCCTGCGGCGCCACCGTCTATCTTCGGGGTGCATTGTTCAGCATTTTGTTGCGCAAAACGGGCTGCGCCCGCCCCAATCTCTTCGGGGCACATTTGACGAAAAACAGGCGGCTGAGCCGCGTTCTGGCGCATTCTTCAAAGATTCCTTGATTTCCTGTAAAAATTTCTTTGCAAGGCGCGAAATTTCCAGTATACTAAAGGAAAAGGTACATTCCAAAGAACAAAGGAACAGTGGAGGAGTTTTTACAGTGTTTAAGTTTATGAGCTTTGGCGAAAATATCGGAATTGACCTCGGAACTGCCACGGTTCTTGTATATATCCGCGGGCAGGGCATCGTCATCCGGGAGCCATCGGTGGTCGCCATCGATAAGGACAGCAATACCATACTCGCGGTCGGCGAGGAAGCGCGGCGCATGCTCGGCAGAACGCCGGGGAATATCGTCGCCATTCGTCCGCTGCGCGAGGGCGTTATCTCCAATTATGAGGTGACGGAGAAAATGCTCCAGCATTTCATCGAGAAGGCGATGGGCAAGCGTTCCTTCGTCAAGCCGACGATCGCGGTATGCGTGCCCAGCAGCGTGACGGAGGTGGAGAAACGGGCGGTCGAGGATGCGACGCGGCAGGCGGGCGCGCGGCGGGTGCACATCATTGAGGAACCGATTGCGGCGGCGATCGGCTCGGGCATTGATATTTCCAGAGCCTGCGGCAGCATGGTGGTCGATATCGGCGGCGGCACGACGGATATCGCCGTAATCTCCCTCGGTGGCACGGTGGTCAGCTATTCCCTGAAAATCGCGGGGGATAACTTCGATGATGCGATTATCCGCTATATGCGCAAGAAGCACAACGTACTGATCGGCGAGCGGACGGCGGAGGAGCTGAAAATCAAAATCGGCACGGCATTTGAGCGCACGATGCCCGTGACGCTGGATGTGCGCGGCAGAAACCTCATCACGGGGCTGCCAAAGAACATCACGGTGACATCGGACGAAATGCTGGAGGCGCTGCAGGAATCCGTGATGGCGATTGCGGACGCGGTGCATGGCGTGCTGGAGAAAACCCCGCCGGAATTGGCGGCGGATATCTACGAGAGGGGCATCGTCATGACGGGCGGCGGCAGCCTGCTTTACGGGCTGGATAAGCTGATCCAGAGCAAAACGGGCATCCATGCGATGGTGGCGGAGGACGCGGTCAGCTGCGTTGCCATCGGCACGGGCAGATATATCGAATTTATTTCGGACGGCGCGGAGGAAGGGCAGAAGAAGGGCTTCAGCCTTGGCTCTCTGTTCGGAAGAGGATGAAATTGGGGCAGGATTCCCGAAAATGAGGGAGTCCTGCCTTTTTTATGCGGAGAAAGATTCCTGCGATGCGGTCGGAGGGGAGGGTTTGGCTGCAAGGCTGAGGGAAACTGTTCTATCGGTATTTTTTATTTTGTACACAAAAAAACGCCTTTTTTGTTACAAAAATAACAACAAATCGAAGATCAAACGACATTTTTTGTTGCATTTATATGCAAAGCTTGTCAAAATTCCAGCAAATGTTTTTTTGCATAATTTTTGCGCCGAAATTTTGTGTAAAAATTATCCTGAAAATTCAAAAAAACACTGCACAAATTTCAAATATGTGTTATAATGTCCAAGTAAGAAGGCGAACGGGCTGTCAATGCTCCCAAAGAGCGAGGGCGTTCCGGGCTGCTTTTTCTTCAAATTGCCCTGTAGGTCAAGGCAAGACCCGCTTCAGCCGAGCGGGGAAAACGAATTGTTATTATTCAAACAATAGGAGGTTATTGAGTTATGAACGCTTACATTGAAAGAGTTCTCGAGATCGTTAAAAGACGTGACGCACATGAACCCGAATTTATCCAGACAGTAGAAGAAGTATTCCACAGCCTGGAGCCCGTTGTTGCAGCACATCCCGAATATGAAAAAATGGGTCTGCTGGAAAGAATGGTTGAGCCCGACAGACAGGTTTCCTTTAGAGTAACATGGGTAGATGACGCTGGTAAGGTACAGGTTAACCGTGGTTACAGAGTACAGTTCAACGGCGCAATCGGGCCTTACAAGGGCGGTCTGAGATTCCAGCCCAACGTATATTCCGGCACAGTTAAATTCCTGGGCTTTGAACAGACATTCAAAAACTCCCTGACAGGTCTGCCTATCGGCGGCGGTAAGGGTGGTTCCGACTTCGATCCCGCAGGCAAGTCCGATATGGAAATCATGAGATTCTGCCAGGCATTCATGACAGAGCTGTACAAATACATCGGTCCCGATGTAGACGTTCCCGCTGGTGACATGGGCGTTGCAGGCAGAGAGATCGGCTTCCTGTATGGTCAGTACAAGAGAATCAAATCCTGCTGGGAGAACGGCGTTCTGACAGGTAAGGATCTGTCCTATGGCGGCTCCATCTTCAGACCCGAAGCAACAGGCTACGGCGCTACATACTATGTTGCAGAAGTTCTGAAGCATGAAAACGATACATTCGAAGGCAAGACGGTTGCTATGTCCGGTTTCGGTAACGTAGCATGGGGCGTTGCTCAGAAGGTTGCTCAGTTGGGCGGTAAGGTTGTTACACTGTCCGGTCCCGACGGCTACTGCTACGATCCCGAAGGCATCACAACTCAGGAAAAATTCGATTACATGGTAGAAATGAGAACATCCGGCAGAAACCGTGCTCAGGACTACTCTGACAAGTTCGGCTGCGAATTCTTCCCTAAGCAGAAACCTTGGGGCGTTAAGGTTGACATCTGCATGCCTTGCGCATACCAGAACGAAATCGGCATGGAAGAGATCAAGAAGATCGTTGATGAGAACAACACAAAGTACTACATCGAAGTAGCTAACATGCCTACAACAAACGAAGCTCTGAACTATGCTATGTCCAAAGAAGGCGTTATCGTTGCTCCTTCCAAGGCAGTTAACGCAGGCGGCGTAGCTGTATCCGCTCTGGAAATGTCTCAGAACTCCATGAGATATAGCTGGGAAGGCGAAGAAGTTGACGCTAAACTGAAAAACATCATGAAGAACATCCACGCTAACTCCGCAGCAGCTGCTGAAGAGTATGGCATGGGCTACAACCTGGTTGCAGGCGCTAACATCGCTGGCTTCAAGAAGGTTGCAGCAGCTATGATGGCTCAGGGCTTGATCTAATCCGATCTGACCGATCGATTTAACGATTCGATAACTCTAAGCACATGAACTCGGAAAGGGACGGTGATTCACCGTCCTTTTTTCCGTGCAAAAAAAATCTCCGAAAGCTGTAACGAATTTCATCCGAAACGGATATATAGGCAAAAGAAAGGAGGCGAGAGGATGTTCCTGCCCGAAGAGGATTTTGAGGAATATGGCGCGTTTGTGTTCAAATATCTGATGAGCCTTTGCGGCGATGCGGATCTGGCGGAGGAATTGACGCAGGAGGCTTTCTATCGGGCGATCCGCTCCGCGGGCAGCTACGACGGGAGATGCAAGGTTTCCACTTGGCTTTGCTAGATTGCGAAGCATTTGTGGTATCAGGAATTGGATAAGCGCAGAAGGCGCAGGGAAAAAATGCCGCGGGAAAGCGGCACGGTCGATGAGCCGGAGGCTGCATATTGCAGAAAGGAACAGACCATGAAGGTGATGAAGGCGGTACATATTTTGGAGGAAAATGCGAAGGAGGTTTTTCTGCTGCGCATCACAGGCGGCTTTTCGTTTCAGGAGATCGGCGAAATTTGCGGGAGGAACGAAAATTGGGCGCGGGTGACGTTTTATCGGGCGAAGCAGAGGATCATGAAGGAGGTCGGGAGAGATGAAATGTGAAATTATTCGGGATCTGTTGCCCAGTTATGTGGACGGGCTGACCGGCGCGGAGAGCAATCGGGAGATCGAGGCGCATATCGCGGAATGCGCGGCATGCAAGGGGATCTTGCAGCAGATGCAGGGGGAGATGAAGCAGGGGAAGCCGCAGGAGAAGCGGAAAATCAACCCGTTTCGGAAATTCAACCGCAGGCTGAAGGGGGCGATTGCAGCGGCGGTGGCGATTTGCGTCTGCGTGGGCGGCATGGGATATAAGGCGTTTGGGCAGGGCTTTGCCATCGATCCGGCGGAGGTCGAAATGGACGCAAAGCTGGACGGCAGTATGCTTTATTTGGATTTTACGCTGAAGGATGGCGGCACACTTCGCTGCGCGGCGATGTATGACAACACCACGGCATCCATCGATCTGCGGCGTGCGTGGACGCTGCCCGGCGGCGCGGATGCGAGCAGCTTCCGCTGGGGCATCAATCTGGACATGCTGACGATGGAAAAGGGCGAGCGGATGGAGGTGCAGATGATAGACGGCAGTCTAGTCGAGGTGGAGACGCCGGGGGAAAACAGCTTGACGATTCAAAATGGCGACGCCGGTACGGCGGGGCTGATGATGTTCCGCGAGGAGGAGGATGTGGTCAGTTTTGTAGTCGGCGGCGTGGAGCAGCCCTTGGAGGAGGATTACACGGTGGATGTGCATTACGGCGGGCAGACGCAGAGCTACACGCTGGCGGAGCTGCTGGAGATGGCTAACTGAGGTATCAAGACCTAAGAGCTAAGACCTTGGGGGCTTTGCCCCCAAAACCTTGGGACTTTGTCCCAAACCCTAGCAGGGGACTCGTCCCCTGCACCCCCATTGCGCAGGAGCATTCGCTCCTGCGGAGTGCAAAAACAAAATATTTTGGCGATAAAAAGCCGCTTGCGAAAGGGGAAAATGCTTATCCCAATTTGCAAGCGGTTTTCTCTTTACTTCCAATTTGCCCCCGCAAACGCATGCATATGCGTTTGCCATAATGGGGTCAAGGGGATGGAATCCCCTTGTGGGAGTCTTGGGGGCGAAGCCCCCAAGGTCTTGTGGGGAGGTGGGGCGGCGCCCCACGGTCTTAGTGCTTCTATTCTCCCTCGAAAATCTCCCGCATCCGCGGCAAATCGTAGCTCAGCAACCAATTTTTGCAGTCCTCATACAGAAAACGGATGTTCTCCCTATTTTCGGCCACGACATCCGCGCCGCGGTCATCATAAGGATGAAAAAGCAGATTGCGCGTGGTATCCAGAAAAAATACCGCCGAGGAAAGCTCCCGAAAGCCCGCAAAATCGGTGCATATGATGCCCTCCAGAAGCGCTTCGATCTGCGGCGGCGTTTTCGTCATATCCCAGAGAAGGAATACACGCGTCATTGGCTCTTCATCAGCCGTGAAGGTTTCCTGCCGATAAACCTCCGTAGGGGTGGGCAGGCGCGTCAGTCGGCAAAAGCGCCGAATGAGGGTATCTACATCAGTCGTGACATCCTCCGTGCGATAAAGCACCCAAAGCAGGGTATCGAAGGGCGCGATTTTCTCATAGAGAATGCTTGTGCGCCAGAGCGCATTGCGGATATACTTCGGGTTGAGTTGCCGTTCCGTCAGGAAAATTTCCATTGAGGGGTCGCCCGTCTCGAAGCGCAGCGCAATCGGACTTTCGTAGAAAATCGGGAGCTGCAAACGTTCGTTGCCGATTTTTTGCAAGGTATGCAGGGTACGATCAAACAGCATGGGATAAACCTCCTTCACGCATGATGATGTGCGGCGCGGTTATTCCGCAGGAACATGATGACCGCCGAGGACGTAATGATCAGATAGCCCAGCCAGCTCAGCGCGTCCGACACCTGCCCGAACACGAAATAACCCAAGATCGCCGAGAAGATGATCTGCGAATAATCGTAGACCGAAATCTCGCGGGCGGGGGCGTAGGTGTAGGCGGCAGTGATGGAGAACTGTCCTCCTGCGGCAGCCAGACCTGCCAGCAGCAAAATGCCCAGCTGCTTGCCCGTCATGGGATGCATGCGGAAAAGCAGGTAGGGCAGGGTGACGAGGCAGGAGAAGGCGGAGAAGAAGAACACGATGAACGAGCCCTTCACGCCATGTGTCCCCAGTGCGCGGACACAGGTATATGCCATGCCGGCGCCCAGCCCGCCCAGCAGCCCGATCAGCGCGGGTAGGCAGGCGAGATTGGATGGGGTCGGCTTGATGACGAACAGCGTCCCGATGAAGGCGAGAATGACACAAAAGCCTTGGAAAAAGTTGATTTTTTCCTTCAAAATCAATATGCTGAACAAAATCGCAAAAAAAGGCGACATTTTATTCAGCATGGATGCGTCCGCGAGCACCAGATGATCTACGGCATAGAAATTGCAGAGAATGCCGACCGTGCCGAAGATCGAGCGCAGGAGAAGATATTTTTTGGAATCGCGGCTCAGGCGGATTTCCGGACGTTCCTTCAGCAGGATCGTCAGCGCGAAGAGCATGGCAACAAAATTGCGGAAAAAGCTCTTCTGGACGGAGGGCAGATCCCCGGAAAGATGAACGAAGAGGTTCATCAGGGCGAAGGAGAAGGACGAAAGCAGGATGCAGCAGATGCCCTTATTTTTTTCTGACATGGACAGACCTTCTTTCTAATGTAGTAAATTCAGGCGGCGATGGGTGCCGCTGGGTTTTGCAAGCTGTAGGAAACGCCGTGGGGCAGGGCTTTTCTTGTAGGTAAAAGTATGCAACGTTGCTCTCGGGATACAGCATGCGATATACTGAATGCCGACAATTCCGGAAAAGCCGAGAGCACTGCATGGCGATGTCTTTCTCGCAGGGGGGCATGTTGTGCTTCCTTCGGGATACAACATGCAATATACGAAATGCTCCGTGCTATGCGACAGGGAGATCTGGCATGGCGGGGTGTTGCGTTTTGGGATACAGCATGCGATATACAGTATGCCAACAATTCTGGGAAAGCTGACAACACCGCACGGCGATGCCTTTCTCGCAGGCGGAAAGCATTTACATTGCGCCTTGCAATTTGATACAATTCTATGCACGATGCTACTGCGATGCATTCCCCTCGTTTTGCCGTTTGGAATACACACAGCCGCAATAATTCTGGCGATACAGCCCATATTGCGCGGAAAGCTCACAGGAGCGGCGATAGCCGTTCTTTTTTTTGAAATCGGAGAACAGATACGCAACGCCATATTCCTCGGCGATTTCTGCGCCCAGCTCATTCAAGACCTGTGCATTTTTATGCGGGCTGATGGAGAGCGTCGTGGTGAAATAATCGAAATTCCCCGCCTTTGCGACCTTTGCCGTTTCCTCCAGCCGCAGGCGATAGCAGCGGAAACAGCGTTTGCCGCCCTCGGGCTCATCCTCCAAGCCCTTCGCCAAGGCATAGAAGCGCTGCGGCTCATACGCGCCCAGCCGATAGCCGACCCCCAAGCCCATCTGCGCGATCAGGCGTTCCTGCTCGGCGGCGCGAAAACGAAATTCCGCTTCGGGAGAGATATTCGGGTTGTAATAAAATATCGTCAGGTCGAAATGCTGCGCCAGATACTCCATCACATAGGAGGAGCAGGGTCCGCAGCAGCTATGCAGCAGCAGGGAGGGGCGCTTGTCCGCCTCTTGCAGCTGCCTGAGCGTTTTTTCGAGAACAAGCTGATAATTTTGCTTCAATGTGGTCACTTCCTCGTTTGAAAAATCATCCCCCAGTGTAGCATCAAATGGGGGAGAAGTAAAGCGGCGACCGGCGGGGAGGGGCGAAAAAACGCATGTATGAAAAAAAGTACAAAAATATTTCACAAAAATGTGATTTATGAATGGATGTAAGAAAAAAATATCTCATGAAATTTTCGGAAAAAATTGAAAAAAATTGTGCAAAGTCAAATTTCGGTAAAATTTTACAGAAAGAAGAAAATGGAAAAATTCCTGAAAAAATGCGAAAATGGCTTGACACTGCGCCCCCTCTGTGATAAAATACCAGCACATTACGGAACACGCACAGCAACCCACTCTGCGCATCAGTATAGCATAAAGCACAGAGGATTTCAACAGATTTTTGTGCAAATGCTTGCCTTTTTGCATAAAACTGTCGAAAGGATGGGAAAAATCGTTGCGGTTCTTGTTCAAAACATATGAGAATGGCGCGGCGAAGCCGCTCCTTCGATCGATGAGAAAGAGAATTTTTTGGATGAACAGACTTTTGTCATGGCTTCTGATCAAAGGGAGTGTAGGCAAAGGTCTAAGTTTGTTTAGGAAATTCTCTCTTGTGTGTAAAAGCAATTTTGTCGGTGCAGTTTAGATTACGAGAGGTGACAAGATGGAAAAAAACAGAATTCGTGCGCTCCGGCTTGGCGAAACGACCAGAATGAGCTACTCCAAGATCAACGAGGTTCTGGAAATGCCGAACCTGATCGAGGTGCAGAAAAACAGCTATGATTGGTTTCTGAAGGAGGGGCTGAAGGAGGTATTCGAGGATATTTCCCCCATTACGGATTTCAGCGGCAATTTGATTCTGGAATTTACCGAGTTTTCTCTGGATTCCAAGCCGAAATATTCGATCGAGGAATGCAAGGAGAGAGATGCGACCTATGCAGCACCCTTGAAGGTGAAGGCGAGACTTTGCATCAAGGTGAAGAAGGACGAGAGGGAGGACGCCGAGGAGGATCGCGCGGAGAGCTATGTGTACGAAAACGACATCTTCATGGGCGATTTCCCGCTGATGACCGAAACCGGTACATTCATCATCAATGGCGCAGAGCGTGTCATCGTCAGCCAGCTTGTGCGCTCCCCCGGTATCTATTATGCATCCGAATTTGATAAGGTCGGCAAGAAGCTGCTTTCCTCCACGGTGATCCCCAACCGCGGCGCGTGGCTGGAATATGAAACGGATTCCAACGACGTATTTTATGTGCGCGTGGACAGAACGAGAAAGGTTCCCGTGACGGTGCTGATCCGCGCGATGGGCGTGGGCACGGATGCGGAAATTCTGGAGCTGTTCGGCGAGGATCCGAAGATTCTTGCGACCATTGACAAGGACGTTGCCAAGTCCTACGAAGAGGGCTTGATTGAAATTTACAAAAAGCTGCGCCCCGGCGAGCCGCCTACGGTGGAAAGCTCCGCATCCCTGCTCAACGGGATGTTCTTCGACCCCAAGAGATACGATCTGGCGAAGGTGGGTCGTTACAAATTCAATAAGAAGCTGGCGCTGAGAAACCGCGTGCGCGGCGCAGTTCTGGCGGAAAACGCAGTTGACCCGATGACGGGCGAGGTGGTCGCACAGGCAGGCGAGGTTCTGACGGCGGAGCTTTGCGATCAGATTCAGGATACCGGCGTGAGCGCAATCATGATTCAGCTGGAGGATCGTGCGCTTAAGGTGCTGACCAATCAGGTTGTGAATATTGACCCTTATCTGGAGGAATTCGGTCTGACGGGCGCGGATTTCGGCATCAAGGAGAGAGTATACTATCCCGCGCTGATGCAGCTTCTGGAGGAGAACGATACCGCAGAGGATCTGCGCGATGCCATCAAGATTCACATTCATGATCTGCTGCCCAAGCACATCACGCTGGGCGATATTTTCGCCTCCATCAGCTATGTGATGCATCTGGATCACGGCTACGGCAATGTGGACGACATCGACCATCTGGGCAACAGACGTATCCGCTCCGTGGGCGAGCTGCTGCAAAATCAGTTCCGCATCGGTCTGTCCAGAATGGAAAGAGTGGTGCGCGAGAGAATGACGACGCAGGATCTCTCCGGCATTACGCCGCAAGCACTCATCAACGTGCGCCCGGTTACGGCGGCGATTAAGGAATTTTTCGGTTCTTCCCAGCTGTCGCAGTTCATGGATCAGAACAACCCGCTTTCCGAGCTGACGCATAAGAGGAGACTCTCCGCGCTGGGTCCCGGCGGTCTGTCCAGAGACAGAGCGGGCTTCGAGGTGCGCGATGTTCACCATTCTCACTACGGCAGAATGTGCCCCATTGAAACGCCGGAAGGTCCGAACATCGGTCTGATCAATACGCTGGCAACCTTTGCGCACATCAACGAGTACGGCTTCATCGAAGCGCCCTACAGAAAGGTTGACCAGAGCGGCGAGGAACCCGTTGTAACGGATGAATTTATCTATGTGACGGCGGACGAGGAAGAAAATTACAACGTAGCACAGGCGAATGAACCGCTGGATGCGGAAGGTCACTTCCTGCATAAGAAGGTCAGCGGCAGACATAAAGAGGAAATCATCGAGGTCGACAGAAGCCAGATCCAGCTGATGGACGTATCGCCCAAGCAGATGGTTTCCGTTGCGACAGCGCTGATTCCCTTCCTGGAAAACGACGACGCGAACCGTGCGCTGATGGGCTCGAACATGCAGCGTCAGGCTGTGCCTCTGATGGTGACGGATTCCCCCATTGTCGGCACGGGTATGGAATATAAAACCGCGAAGGACTCCGGTATCTGTGTGATCGCCAAAAAAGGCGGCATCGTGGAGAGAGTTGCCGCGGATGAAATCGTGATCAGAAATGATGAGAATCAGAGAGATAGATATAAGCTGATTAAATATCAGAGAAGCAACCAGTCTACCTGCTTGAACCAGAAACCGATTGTCGACCTCGGCGAGAGAGTGGAGGAAGGGCAGATCATTGCGGACGGCGCATCCACCTGCAAGGGCGAGCTGGCGCTGGGCAAAAACCCGCTGATCGGCTTCATGACATGGGAAGGCTATAACTACGAGGACGCGGTTCTGCTGAGCGAGAAGCTGGTGCAGGAGGATGTATACACCTCTGTGCATATCAACGAATTTGAGGCGGACGCGAGAGATACCAAGCTGGGGCCTGAGGAAATCACAAGGGATATCCCCAACGTGGGCGAGGATGCTCTGAAGGATCTGGATGAAAGAGGTATCATCCGCATCGGTGCGGAGGTACGCCCGAATGATATTCTGGTCGGCAAGGTTACGCCCAAGGGCGAAACAGAGCTGACGGCAGAGGAACGACTGTTGCGCGCGATCTTCGGCGAGAAGGCGAGAGAGGTGCGCGATACTTCCCTGCGCGTACCCCACGGCGAGACGGGTATCATCGTAGACGTAAAGGTATTTACAAGAGAAAACGGCGATGACGTCGGTCCCGGCGTCAATCAGCTGGTGCGCGTATATATCGTGCAGAAACGTAAGATTTCCGTGGGCGATAAGATGGCGGGCCGCCACGGCAACAAGGGTGTTGTCTCCCGCGTACTGCCTGTGGAGGATATGCCTTTCCTGCCGAATGGCCGCCCGCTGGATATCGTGCTGAACCCGCTGGGCATCCCTTCCCGTATGAATATCGGGCAGGTTTTGGAGACGCACCTCTCCCTTGCGGCAAAGGCATTGGGCTGGAAGATCAGCACGCCCGTATTCGATGGCGCAAACGAGATCGACATCATGGATACGCTGGAAATGGCAAATGATTATGTAAACACAAGCTGGGAGGAATTTTCCGAAAAATGGAGCCCTCTGCTCAATGGCGATATTCTGGATGAGCTCTATGAAAACAGGGATCACAGAGAGGAATGGAAGGGCGTTGCGCTGGGACGCGACGGCAAGGTACAGCTGCGCGACGGCCGCAGCGGCGAGCCCTTCGATAACCGCGTAACCATCGGCTTCATGCACTATCTGAAGCTGCACCATCTGGTTGACGATAAGATCCACGCGCGTTCTACAGGTCCCTACTCTCTGGTAACGCAGCAGCCTCTGGGCGGTAAGGCGCAGTTCGGTGGGCAGCGCTTCGGAGAGATGGAGGTTTGGGCGCTGGAGGCATACGGTGCGGCTTATACCCTGCAGGAAATTCTGACGGTAAAGTCCGACGATATCGTAGGGCGTGTGAAGACCTACGAGGCAATCGTCAAGGGCGAAAACATCCCCGAACCCGGCGTACCCGAATCCTTCAAGGTACTGCTGAAGGAGCTGCAGTCCCTTGCGCTGGACATCCGCGTGCTGCGTGAGGATCAGACTGAGGTTGAAATCAGAGAATCCATCGAGGATGTGGACGATCTGAATGTGAATATCGACGGCTTCGAGGAGGATGAGTTCCGCCGCACCGGTCCCATGACGCCGGAGGAGGAGCTGGTGGATTTCCTCTTTGACGATGAGCAGGGCAGAGAGGCGGACAACAGCGATCTTCTGGATGATTACGCCGATGATGATTATGATGATGACTATGAGGATGAGGAATAAGAAAGGAGAACAAACCCATGAGCACACAGAATACGGAACAGGGGATTGTGTTTGATTCCATTAAAATCGGTTTGGCATCTCCCGAAAAAATCCATGAATGGTCCAGAGGCGAGGTAAAAAAGCCCGAGACCATCAACTATAGAACGCTCAAGCCGGAAAAAGAAGGTTTGTTCTGCGAAAGAATTTTCGGGCCGACGAAGGACTGGGAATGCCATTGCGGGAAATATAAGAGAATCCGTTACAAAGGCGTTGTCTGCGACCGCTGCGGCGTTGAGGTAACGAAGGCAAAGGTAAGACGCGAGAGAATGGGGCATATCGAGCTGGCTGCGCCCGTTTCTCACATCTGGTATTTCAAGGGGATTCCCTCCAGAATGGGTCTGATCCTGACGATGAGCCCCAGAGCGCTGGAGAAGGTGCTGTATTTCGCTTCTTATGTTGTGCTGAATCCCGGCGATACGGATCTGCAGTACAAGCAGCTTCTGAGCGAGCGGGAATACAGAGAAGCCTATGAAAAATATGGCAATGCCTTCGAGGCGGCAATGGGCGCAGAGGCGATCAAGCAGCTTTTGCAGGACATCGATCTGGAAAAGGAATCCGCAGAGCTGAAGGAGCAGCTGCAGGACACCACGGGGCAGAAGCGCGTAAGAATCATCAAGAAGCTGGAGGTAATCGAGAGCTTCCGCATCTCCGGCAATAAGCCCGAATGGATGATTCTGGACGCGATCCCGGTTATCCCGCCCGATATCCGCCCGATGGTGCAGCTGGACGGCGGCAGATTCGCTACCAGCGACCTGAACGACCTCTACAGAAGAGTTATCAACAGAAATAACCGCCTGAAACGCCTGCTGGATCTGGGCGCACCCGATATTATCGTCAGAAACGAAAAGAGAATGCTGCAGGAGGCGGTCGATGCGCTGATCGATAACGGCAGACGCGGCAGACCCGTAACCGGCCCGGGCAACAGAGCCTTGAAATCCCTCTCCGATATGCTGAAGGGTAAGCAGGGGCGTTTCCGTCAGAACCTGCTGGGTAAGCGCGTTGACTACTCCGGTCGTTCGGTAATCGTAGTCGGTCCCGAGCTGAAGATCTATCAGTGCGGGCTGCCGAAGGAAATGGCGATCGAGCTGTTCAAGCCCTTCGTGATGAAGAAGCTGGTCGAGGACGGACTGGCACACAATATCAAGTCCGCAAAGAGAATGGTGGAAAGATTGCAGACGGAGGTCTGGGATATTCTGGAAGAGGTTATCAAGGAGCATCCCGTTATGCTCAACCGTGCGCCGACACTACACAGACTGGGTATTCAGGCATTTGAGCCGGTACTGGTCGAGGGGCGCGCAATCAAGCTGCACCCGCTGGTATGTACGGCATACAATGCGGACTTCGATGGCGACCAGATGGCGGTTCATGTTCCCTTGAGCGTGGAAGCGCAGGCAGAATGCCGTTTCCTGCTGCTCTCCCCCAATAACCTGCTCAAGCCCTCCGATGGCGCGCCCGTAACCGTGCCTTCGCAGGATATGATTCTGGGTATGTACTATCTGACGCTGGAGCGAGACGATCTGAATCAGAGATATGAGGAGGATCTGCTGGATGCGGCAGGCAATGTCATCAAGCATAAGGGCGACCTGATCCTGAAGGCATTCAAGGATGAAAAAGAGGCAATTCTGGCTTACGACAACAGAGAAATCGCCCTGCAGGAGATCATTCGCGTGAGAAGAACGCTGGAATTTGACGGCGTGCCGGAGACGAGAATGGTGCAGACGACGGTCGGTCGTATTATCTTCAACGAGGCGATCCCGCAGAATCTGGGCTATGTGGACAGAACGAACGAGGAAGAAAAATTCAATTATGAGATCGGCTTCCTGGTAGACAAAAAAGGCATCGGGAAGATCATCAATAAATGCATCAACCGCTGCGGCTCGACCGAGACGGCAGCTGTGCTGGATAAAATCAAATCTCTGGGCTATAAATTCTCCACCAGAGCCGCAATGACGGTATCCGTATCCGATATGGAAATCCCGAAGGAAAAGGCGGAATATCTGGCAGAGGCGGAGGATAAGGTAGAGCAGATTACGAGAAAATTCCGCCGCGGTCTGATGACCGACGAGGAACGCCACAACAAGGTTATCGAGGCATGGAATATCGCCAATGATAAGATCACCGTGGCGCTGCTGGCGGGTCTGGGTAAATATAACAACATCTATATGATGGCGAACTCCGGCGCCCGTGGTTCCAACAGCCAGATCAAGCAGCTGGCGGGTATGCGTGGTCTGATGGCATCGCCAAATGGCGGCATCATCGAGCTGCCCATCAAGTCCAACTTCCGTGAGGGTCTGTCCGTACTGGAGTACTTCATCTCCGCGCACGGTGCGCGTAAGGGTCTGACGGATACGGCGCTGAAAACAGCCGACTCCGGCTATCTGACGCGCCGACTGGTTGACGTTTCGCAGGAGATCATCATTCGCGAATGGGATTGCTGCGAGGGACGCGATATCGAAACACCCTGCATGGAAATTGCGGCGTTCATGGACGGCAATGAGGTCATCGAAAGCCTGCAGGATCGTATCCGCGGCAGATGGTCGGCTTACGACATCATCCACCCGCAGACGGGCGAGATCCTTGTGCCTGCGGACACGATGATTACCGTGGATCAGGCGGAAGCCGTGGAAAAGGCGGGCGTGAAGAAGGTCTGGATCAGAACGGTACTGACCTGCCGCTCCGAGGTCGGCATCTGCGCGAAATGCTACGGCGCAAACATGGCATCCGGTAGATATGTGCGCATCGGTGAATCGGTTGGTATCATCGCGGCGCAGTCCATCGGTGAACCCGGTACACAGCTTACTATGCGTACCTTCCACACGGGCGGTATCGCCGGGGATGATATCACGCAGGGTCTTCCCCGTGTTGAGGAGCTGTTTGAGGCGAGAAAGCCCAAGGGTCTTGCGATTATTGCAGAATTCGGCGGTCGCGTGACGCTCAACGACACGAAGAAGAAGCGTGAGGTCGTAATTACAAATTATGAAACAGGCGAGACGAAGGATTATTTGATCCCTTACGGCTCGAGAATGAAGGTCTACGACGGCGATGAGATCGGCGCGGGCGATGAGATCACAGAGGGTAGCGTGAACCCGCACGACATCCTGAAAATCAAGGGTCTGCGCGGCGTACAGGACTATATGATTCAGGAGGTACAGCGCGTATATCGTTTGCAGGGTGTTGAAATCAGCGATAAGCACATCGAGGTTATCGTGCGCCAGATGCTCAAGCGTGTGAAGATCGAGGAAAACGGCGATACCGATTTTCTGCCCGGCTCCCTGGTGGACTGGTTGACATTCGAGAACACGAATGCCGCGCTGGAGGCTGAGGGCAAAGAGCCTGCGAAGGGCGCGAGAGTGTTGCTGGGTATCACAAAGGCATCCTTGGCGACGGATTCCTTCCTGTCAGCGGCATCCTTCCAGGAGACGACGAGAATCCTGACCGAAGCGGCAATCAAGGGCAAGATCGATCCGCTGATCGGGCTGAAGGAGAACGTTATCATCGGTAAGCTGATCCCTGCCGGGACGGGCATGACCAGATACCGCAACATTGAGATCATTCCGGAGAACGAAGCGGAGGAAGCGGCAACGGAAACGGTGCAGATCGCAGAGGATGAGATGGTGTAAGAGGGGGGAAACCTTGGGGGCGCTGCCCTATAACTGTCCGACAGCTTTGCTGGCGGCAGCAAAAAGCCCCCGGGAAGACCTTGGGGCTCCGCCCCAATACCCCGGCAGGGGACTCGTCCCCTGCACCCCGATTGTGCAGGAGCATACGCTCCTGCCGGGGGCAAAGGGGGCTTAGCTGGCAGCAGAAAAATGCCTCGGAAAGGCTGTGGGGGCGCTAAGACCTTGGGGGCGCTGCCCCCAACCCCTGCAAGGGGCATTCTGCCCCTTGACCCCGATTGCACAGGAGCGATGCTCCTGCCCCTGTGGGAAGAAAACAAAATAATCGGCAGGAAAGACCGCTTATGGAGAGGGTATATCCCGATCCATGGGCGGTTTTTTGCGGGAGGGGACATACTTTCCGCTGGGGGCGCATAAAAAAGAGAGAGGGGAAAGGAAGGAGAAAAACAGGAAAAAATGAGAAGAAATCGGAAGGGGCAGAGGGAGAGTGGAAGGAAGGGCTGCTGAAAAGAAGAAAAATGATTAGCTGCGGCTAACTTTCTTGTACAATCTGACGGGGGGATGTCGGACAAGAGAAGGGCGGCAAAAATGACTTCGATGCAAAATATATTGACAGAGAAAAGACAATAGTGTAAAGTAGGGATGAGCCATGAGGCGTAAGATCGACACGAAAAGGACAAAAGCGTGTTATTTTTTCGGTCGTATCCTTCGCATACGAAATAATTTGACGCATCCTGCAAAAACGGATCGCCATCGGCGGTCGGGGAGGGCGTGCGGGTGGGCGGATTTTGTGCCGCAGGGGGGAAGTGCCCGCTGCGAACGGTTTTTTGTATCCAAAATGCAGAGCCGTGCGCTCAAACAGCCGCATTTCCGCATGGATTTCTTTGTGGCTTTTTTCGTAGGACCGACAGCGGAAAATACGTCGGTATTACCAACAAATGCCGTTGTTTTTTATGGAATATTTCTCGACAAAGATGTTGACAATTTTTAGACAAGAATGGTATATTCATGGTGGAGGCATGAAAGGCTTCTTGTTGGCGAGGGTTTCGCGATGAGGGGTCGGGAAAAGCATCCAAACGGCAGCGTCGTAAGGAAGTAGGTTGTTTTTTTCATGAAATGCACGATGCATTTTTTGGTCGGGCGTTTCGAAATTTTTAAAAAATAGGAGGAATATTAGAATGGATTTCAAATTGACAAAAACTCAGATGCTTCAGCAAGAGTTGTTCAGAAAATTTGCTGAAACAGAAATTAAACCAATCGCTAAGGATATGGACGAAGCAGAAGATTACGACAGAGAGCTGCTTCAGAAATTGCAGAAAATCGGTGCTTTTGGTATTCCTTACAGCAGAGAATACGGCGGCCAGGGTGCAGACGTTCTGACATACACACTGTGCATGGAGGAAATGTCCAAGGTTGATGCTTCCACAGGTATCACACTGTCCGTACATACATCTCTTTGCTGCCCTTGCATCAATGAGTTTGGTACAGAGGAACAGAAACAGAAATATCTCAGACCCCTGGTTGACGGTTCCAAGATCGGCTGCTTCGGTCTGACAGAGCCCGGCGCTGGTACTGACGCAGCAGGCGTTAAGACAACAGCTGACAAGACAGAGGATGGCAAGTACTATGTGATCAACGGTACAAAGATGTTCACAACGAACTCCGGTTTCGCTGATACATTCGTTGTATTCGCTCTGACAGATAAGTCCAAAGGTCCTAAGGGTATGTCCGCTTTCATCGTAGAGAGAGGCTTCGAGGGTCTGTCCGTTGGTCCTAACATCGAACGTATGGGTATCAGAGCTGCTTCCAACTGCGAAGTTATCTATGAAAACGTTAAGGTTCCCGCTGAAAACCTGCTGGGCAAGGAAGGCCAGGGCTACAAGATCGCTATGACAGCATTGGGCGGCGGCCGTATCGGTATCGGTGCTCAGTCCGTAGGTATCGCTCAGGGCGCTATCGATGAGACACTGAAGTATGTAAAGGAAAGAAAACAGGGTGGCAAGCCCATCGGCAAATACCAGAACACACAGTTCAAGCTGGCTGAAATGCAGACAAAGACAGACGCAGCTAGACTGATGGTATGGAGAGCTGCTACAGAGAAAGACAACCATGGCAACTATGCTCCTTATGCTGCAATGTGCAAGATGTTTGCTTCCGAGGTTGCAAACGAGGTTACAAGAATGGCTGTTCAGCTGTTCGGCGGCTATGGCTACTGCCGTGAATACCCCGTAGAAAGAGCGATGAGAGACGCTAAGATCACAGAGATCTACGAAGGTACAAACGAAGCTATGAGAATGATCGTTGCCGGCTCCATGAAGGTTTGATCCTGAAGCCGAAAAGCTCATTTGGAAGAAAGCTCATTACTAATAATTTGGAAGGAGAACAACTATAATGAAAATCGTTGTATGCATTAAACAGGTACCCGATACAGTAGAAGTTAAAATCGATCCTAAGACCGGCACACTGATCCGTGACGGCGTTCCCTCTATCATCAACCATGATGACAAAACAGGTATCGAAGCAGCTCTGCAGCTGAAGGAACAGCTGGGCGGCACAGTTACAGTAGTATCCATGGGCCCCCCTCAGGCAGACGTTGCTCTGAGAGAAGCTCTGGCTATGGGCTGCGACGAAGCTATTCTGGTTTCCGGCAGAGAGTTCGGTGGTTCCGATACATACGCTACATCCGGCATCATTGCAGCAGCTCTGAAGAAGATCGGCTATGACCTGATCATCACAGGCCGTCAGGCTATCGATGGTGACACAGCTCAGGTTGGTCCTCAGATCGCTGAGAAGCTGCACCTGCCTCAGGTTTCCTATGTTGAAGAAGTTAAGGAAGCTGCAGAGGATCATGTAGTAGTTAAGAGACAGTACGAAGATGGCTACCACATCATCAAGATCAAAACTCCTTGCCTGCTGACAGCAATCGCTGAGCTGGCTACACCCAGATACATGTCCGTAAGAGGTATCGTAGAAGCATATGAGAAGGAAATCAAGGTTCTGGGCTTCGAAGATCTGAAGGATGGTCTGGAGCTGGATATGATCGGTCTGAAGGGTTCCCCTACAAATGTATATCAGTCCTTCACGAAGGAAGTTAAGGGCGCAGGCACAAAACTGGAAGGTCTGTCCGCAGACGAGGCTGTTAAGGCTATCATGGACAAACTGGAAGCTAAGTTCATCATCTAATCCAATTAGACGAAGAATTGTATACTAATATAGAAATATAAGGAGGAAACCCTACAATGAGTAAAGGTATTTTCGTAGTAATGGAACAGAGATACGGCAAGGTTCAGAACGTAGGTCTGGAGCTTGTTGGTGAAGCTACAAGACTGAAAGCAGATCTGAAGG
>CAVGZD010000019.1:0-34556 GCA_963633805.1 Lachnospiraceae bacterium
TTCTGGCTCATCCATGTCATAGAGCCTTTCTCTGTAATCATTTTTTCGCCGCTGTTCAGTTCGCATACAACAACGGGAAATGTACCGCCTTTCAATTCATACTGCATACAATGACCCCCTTACATTTTTCTACTACTTTTTTTCTATGCGCCCATGCCGGCTTGCATGTATTGCAGCTGGCGCTGCCGCATGGAAGCATTTCTCTGCTCTATCCGTGGTACCCTGAGGATGGAAGCAGACGGCGGAATCGGATGCTACGGGGCAGACTCTGCATTGTGGGCAGAGGACCTTTCTTCGCCGTTCGTATCTGCGCGCAACGAGGGCGACCTCGCCAATCGCAGGCGGCATGGGCGCAGAAAAGCAGTCCCGCTCCAATTCCGTTTGCAGCAAGGGAGATACCCGAATCGGATATGTCCTTGCACTCACTGCTATTTTATACGAAAATACCAATTTTGTCCACCATTTTGCTGTACAATATGTAAAAATAAAGAATTTTTTGGAAAACTGTCTTTTTTTGGAAGGGAAAATTTGGAAGGGGTAAAAGGAAGGGGTGCGCAGACGGCTCTACGCCGCGTAGGTTGCCTTCGGCGGACGATGCGTGGTATGATTGCCAGCGAAAGGAGTTTGATGAAAATGAATCATTATATCACAGGGGCGGCGATCAAGACCCTGCGGGAACGCCGTTCGCTTACGCAGGCGCAGCTTGCAGAGCTGCTCAATGTCAGCGATAAAACCATCTCTAAATGGGAAACGGCGCGGGGGCTGCCGGATATCACGCTTCTGGAGCCATTGAGCGCGGCACTGCAGGTTTCTCTGCCAGAGCTTTTGTCCGGTGAGATCATTACCAATGCCAATCGCGCGGCGAATATGCTGCGCGCACGGCTGTATGTCTGCCCGGTTTGCGGCAATATCCTGCATACGATGGGCGAGGCATCGATCAGCTGCTGTGGCATCAGCCTGCCCCCGCTGGAGGCAGAGGAAGCCGATGGCGCGCATCTGGCGCAAATCGAAAAGGCGGATGGGGAAATTTATGTCAACTTGGCGCATGAAATGACCAAAACGCATTACATTTCCTTTATCGCCTATCGTACGAGCAATCGCTTTGAGTTGGTACGGCTCTACCCGGAGGGCGCGGCTGAGGCGCGGTTTTTCCGGCGCGGGTCGGGGCAGATTTATTGGTATTGCAATCAGCATGGCTTGTTTGTGCAGAAGGTATGAGAAAGATACAAAATGTTGCCTCCCGACGGGCTTGCGGTCGGGAGGTACTTTTTGCGCAGAATGAAGATTTTTTGATCTGTCTCCAAAACGGGAGTATGCTGCAAAGGCTAGCGTTGCGTGTGTTTGTATACAAGGTAATTGATATAATCCGCCAGCTCGCTTTTTGCTTCGTCCGGAAAGTCTGTTGGGAGGCAGAAATATTTTTTATCCTTCTCGTAGGGGGTGGGAGAGGAGGTAATCCCTAAGAGATAATCGACCGATACATGGAAATAATTTGCGATTTCAATTTTGATTTCATCAGAGGGTTCGTTGATGTTTCTCTCATAGGATGAAATAGAATGTTTATTGATAGAAAGAATTTCAGCTAAATCACCTTGAGTTAATCCGGCTTCCTTTCGTAAATCCCAAAGTCGCTCTCCGATCATTATACGCTCCTTTCGTCGAAGGTAGTCTGTTTCTATATTGCCACATTCCTCTTAGAAAATATTATAGTTAAATTCTGTGATTTTTTTTGAAAGTAGACAAAAAAGACGTTAGGTGGTAAAATAATAGATAAAATATCTACTTTTGCAAATTATGAATGAGAATATGTCAAAAAAAGGGAGGACGGATGCGTGGTTTTACGGTGTAGGAGAGAATTTTGATGGATAAATGCATTTGCATCTCATTTAATCACGCCGGAGGAGCTTTCGCAATATTTATCGCTGAAAAAAACAGAGTCGCTCAAGCGGGAGATCGATAAATTGTTGTCGGATACCGACAGCCTAAGCTCGGAAAATCGATTGTTCTCCGATAAAGACGAACTGATTTCCACGCAAATTTCTTCTATCATCGTTGATCATTTCATTCAGGATGCTTGCGCGGTAACGGCGGAGAGAATGAAAAGCTATGATGTTGCTGCATTTGACAGGAATCATCATTGCGTACAGGAGAGACTGGTTTGGTTTTCGGATGCGGGGGCAGACCTGTGCAAATATCTGGAGAATATCATAAGCAAAAAGGTGATAAACAGCCATGAGGTGACCCTGTTTGACCAAAATGGTTCTAACATCGTGTATGCACTATTCAAGGCATACTATAAGAATCCAATGCTCCTGCATAAGGGAACATTGCGGCGTATCTGGAATGAATACAGAGCGCAGGGCTTTGAGGTTGTCAGCTTTACGGAGGGCAAACCGCAGCTCATACAGGATGAATGGAGACGCATCACAACCATGGGTATCCCAGCGGATGAGTCCCGGCGCACGCCGGAGGAAGAAATCGCCTTGAAAAAAAGAAAAATCCTTGTTCGCGGAATTTGCGATTTCATCTCCGGAATGACCGATAGCTATGCAATCAATGAATATCGCAAAATTTCGCCTTAATCAGGATCGCGAGAATCGAAACGAACCGGGCGGAGGGAGTCAGGTTTTTGCATAGGGTTATTGTACTGCCTCTCCCGATATGCAGCAGGGCGCTGTTTTAGAGGTCAAATTGCATTGCCTCCTTTGCCCGCTTGGAAATGTTCGCCGGTAGGAAAAGCTTCTGCCGGTATTTTTTATTTTAATCAGTCCTTCTGACTTGGGGACGTTCGCGGATACGCCCCCCTCTTTTTCCTATACCCTAATGTAGTATGGGGGTGCGGATGGCGAATTAGGGGCATCCCTACGATACCTCAGCCAAAAATTCACGATGGTCACGCCGGAGGCAAAGGCGACCCTCAACGACATTGCGACGGAAGAATCAGTCGTTCCCTTTTATCATTCAGGGGCAAAGCCTGCCCCTCTGCGCTAAAACCCGCGTGAAATTGCGGGGTAGATCGTCAAGGAGAACTCATCCGGGGCGTTATGCCATCTGCCGCCACCCTCTTTGCAATATTCCACATGATGCAAAAGCTCCTTCAAAAGCCGATTCTGCCCGGCGGGATCAAGGCTGTGGTAGGTTTCAAGGAGGGAGCCGGTCTTCGGGAGCAGGGTGAGCTGCTTCGCCTGCGCCTGTCGGAGCTGCTGCAATTCCGCGCAATTTTCATCCAGAGCATCCGTCATCGAGCGGAGTCGCTCGGACAAGGCTTTATTTCGTTCTGTGAAGATTTCGGCGGAGTAGATGCCGCGTTCCAAAAGGTCGAATGTATTTTGGTACTGTGCTTGTAAGCCTTCCAATTCCCTCTCGCGCGCACCAATCAGATTTTGCAGCGTGCGGATTTTTCCTGCCAACGCATCCGCAGGGGCGGCGATAGTTTCCCATGCGATTTCGTGATGCATGATCCAGAGCGAAAGCCCTTCCAGAATGCGATTTTCCACCAGATCGAGCGCGGAGGAAACCTGCGGACAAAAATGCGTGGTGCAGATGAGAGAAGCGGGCTGACCGCTTTTCCGATAGGGGCGGCGCTGCATGGTACTGCCGCAATAGGAACAGCGCACCAGCCCGGCGAGGGGATTTTGCGTCGTGCCGGCATAGCCTGTGGGGCGGCTGCGGCGCTGCATTTTTTCCTGCGCGGCAAGCCAAAGCTCATCCGAGACGATTGCTTCGTGCATGCCGTTCGCCAGAATATAATCCTCGCAGAGCGGGCGCGTGATCTTGATTTTGCCGTTTTCGGTCGTTTTCCGCTGTGGGCGGCGATTCCAGTGCATTTTCCCCGCGTAGACGGGATTTTGGAGCATACGGGTCACGGAGGTGGTCGCCCAAGTGCCGCCCTGGCGATTTTTCGCGCCCATTGCGGCAAGGCGCTTGGCGATGGTGGTGCGACCGATATCGGCGGAGCTGCCATCGGGCTGGGGGTCGCCATAGGCGTAAAGCTCATAGACGAGCCGTACAATGGCGGCTTCCTTCGGTTCGATCTCCAGCGTGAAGCCCTTTTCCCGCGGCAGCTTTACGCGGCGATAGCCGAAGGGCGCGACAGAGCCGGCGAATTTGCCCTCCCGTGCGGAGGATTCGCGCCCGCGCTGCATCCGACGTAGTATGGTCTTGTATTCCCGGCGGGACATGAATTGCGAAAATTCAAAATATTCCTCATCGAACTCGTTATTCGGGTCGTAGGTTTTGACGGGGGTGATAATTTTTGTTCCGCTATATTTGAAGGCATTGAGGATCAGCCCCTGCTCCATGGTGTCCCCGCGGCCGAGACGTTCCACCTCCATCACGAGCACGCCCGCCCAAAGCCCGGCTTCGACCTCCTGCAAAAGCTGCTGCATGACGGGACGCGCGGCGATCGTTTCACCGGATACGATTTCGCGGTAGATCATGGCGATGGGGCGGTTTTGTTTTTCCGCGAGGGAGAGCAGTGTTTTTTCGTGGCGGGCGAGGGTTTCGCCTTCGCCTACAAGCTCCGCTTGGGCATCGGCGCGGGATTTTCTCAGGTAGATGCAATAGGACATGGGATCGCTCCCTTCTTTGATTTCACAAATACCTATGAGGAATTTTGTAAAAATATGCAAAGGAGAGCTGAAAGACCTTGGGGCTTTGCCCCAACGCCCCGCAAGGGGTTTTACCCCTTGACCCGTTATGGCAAACGCATTACATGCGTTTGCGGACGCAAATGGAAATAGAATAGGAAAACCGCTTGTGAGTTGGAAGATGTAATTCCCCTCTCGCAAGCGGTATTTTTCGCCAAAATATTCATTTTTGTATCCGCAGGAGTGCATACTCCTGCGCAACCGGGGTGCAGGGGACAAGTTCCCTGCCGGGCAGCAGGGTGGCATCCCGCGGTCTTCGGGGAGTCGTGCTGCCGATAGCTCCGCTATCGGACAGTTATAGGGCAGAGCCCCAAGGTCTTCACCGAAAATTTACAAAAAACTCATAATTTTGTAGAAATATATCGACAATTCCCGAAAAACTCAGTATAATCCAAGATATGGGATTGAAGGGGTCACAAATAAAGGGGTTTGTTTTTTATGCAGCAGCATATTGTTGATTTTACTGAATATTTGCGGACGGAAAAGAAGTCCTCGGAAAATACGGTGCTTTCCTACGGGCGGGATTTGCGGGGCTTTTGCCGCTTTCTGGAGGGGGCGGGCATTACGGATGTTGCCGTGGTGAACCGCACCAATGTGATGGCGTATATCTATGAACTGCAAAAGCAGAATAAATCCGGTGCAACCGTCTCCAGAAACATCGCCTCGATCCGTTCCTTCTTTCAATATCTGGTGCGGCATGGCAAGGCGAAGGAAAACCCCGTGCTGGACTTGGAGCTGCCCAAGGTGGAGCGAAAGCCGCCTGAGATTCTCTCTTTGGAGAAGGTGGAGCGGCTTTTGGAGCAGCCGCAGGGCGATGGCGCGAAGGAGATGCGCGATAAGGCGATGCTGGAGCTTTTATATGCAACGGGCATCCGCGTATCAGAATTGGTTTCGCTGCGATTACAGGATGTCAACCTCCCGCTGGCTTATATCCATTGCGGCGGCGAAAGCAAAAGCCGTATGATCCCCATCGGCGCACAGGCAAGGTTTGCGCTGCAGCGTTATATCGAGCAGGCGCACAGGGCGATGGCTGCGCCGGAGGCAGGGGATATTCTGTTCGTAAATTGCAGCGGGAAGCCGATGACCAGACAGGGCTTCTGGAAGATCATGAAATCCTATGCGAAGCAGGCGGGCATTGAGGAGGATATCACCCCGCATATGCTGCGCCATTCCTTTGCGGCGCATCTGATCGAAAATGGTGCGGATCTGCGCTCCGTGCAGGAAATGCTGGGGCATTCAGATATTTCCACCACGCAGATGTACGCAAAGTTGACGAACGGGAATTTGAAGAATGTCTACGCGAAGGCGCATCCGCGCGCGTAGCAGATTGCATATGTGAAGAAAAGAGTCGGTTTCTGAAAAAGATGCCGGCTCTTTTTGATTTTTGGTACATTTTTCGTTGAATTTTGTATTATTTGAAAAACAGTGTAGAAAAAATCTTTACTTTTATCATTTCTTTGTGCTAAAATACTGTCAATGTACAGTATTTTGTATTCGTAGAATTACAATTTATACAAAAGTTTCGTTGGATTCCAAAAAGAAAGGTGAGAGATGAATGAATAAGTGGCAGGAAATGTATCAGGCGAAGCTGACAACGCCGGCGGGGGTTGCAGCGCATGTAAAATCGGGCGACCTGTGTGCGTGCCCGACAGGCTTGGACGAGCCTACCGTGATCTGTAATGCGATTGGCGAAAGAGCGAGAAAGGGCGAGCTTGTGGGCGTGCAGCATCACAGCATCCTTGCATCCAAGCAGGGCAGCGCATTCTTAGACCCCGAACTGAGAGGGAAATATGACTATGTATCCTGGTTTACGGGCGGCGCAGGCAGAAAGGCAGTGCAGCAGGGTCTGTATACCTATGTGCCCAATAACTATTCCACCGTTCCCGGCTATTGGAGAAATGTTGTACCCAAGCTGAATGTTATGTATTGCCAGGTTTCCCCTATGGATAAGCATGGCTATTTCTCCGCAGGCATGGCGGGTGCAGAGGTGGCTGCTATGCGCGAGAAGGCAGACATCATCCTGCTGGAAGTAAATGAGAAAATGCCTCGCGTTCTGGGCGATTGCATGATCCATATTTCCCATGTTACGGCGCTGTGCGAGATTTCCGAGGAGCTGTATAATCTGCCCGAAGTACCCCTGACGGATATTGACAAGAAGATCGGCGCAATGATCGCGGACGAAGTTCCCAACGGCGCGACCTTCCAGCTGGGCATCGGCGGCATCCCCAATGCGGTTGGCGTTCTGCTGAGAGAAAAGAGAGATCTGGGTATCCATACCGAAATGTTTACGGACAGCATGGTTGACCTGATCGAATGCGGCGCGGTTACGAACATGAAAAAGCCTATCCACATCGGCAAGACCATCGCAACGCTGGCTATGGGCTCTAAGAAGATGTATGACTTCATGGATGACAACCCGGGCTTCGAGATGCATCCCGTAGATTACACGAACAGCCCTTATGTGATTGCGCAGCACGATAACTTCATCTCCGTAAACGCTTGCGTGGAGATCGACCTGTTTGGTCAGGTTTGCGCGGAATCTCTGGGTACAACGCACTGGAGCGGCTCCGGCGGTCAGGTGGACTTCGTGCGCGGCGCGAATATGTCCAAGGGCGGCAAGGGCTTCATCGCTATGACATCCACAGCGAAGAACGGTCAGATCTCCAAGGTAAAGCCTGTGCTGACACCCGGCTCTATCGTGACGACCTCCAAGAACGAGGTGGACTTCCTTGTAACGGAGAACAATATCGTTCGCCTGAAGGGTCAGACGGCAAGCGCGAGAGCAAAAATGATCATCTCTCTGGCTGCGCCTGAGTTCAGAGAAGAGCTGACATTCGAAGCAAAGAAAATGAATCTGTTGATCTGATAAAAAAAGCCGAACGGGGCTTGATTGCTCCGTTCGGCTTTTGTTTTTTATATAAAGTTTCGGTCAAGCCTTTTCAAAGACTTGCGGGGTAGCGTCCCGCAGGTCTTAACCGTTTTTTGCCAAGATATTCCGTTTTGTCCCCCGCAGGAGCGTATGCTCCTGTGCAAATGGGGTGCAGGGGACGGGTCCCCTGCTGGGGTGTGGGGCAAAGCCCCACAGATCCTATCCTTCCTCAAATCTCCTCGCCGTTCTCATCCAAGAAGAAATATGCGGTCAGTGATTCCGCAGTGGAAAAGACAAAGGGCAGCTCGTCCCCTACCTCAATGACCTCCTCCGAGCCATCGGCATAGCGCAGCGCAAGGCTCTTGCACTTGGGCTGATCGATCAGGAAGGTGTAGCCATGCCAAGGATAGGCGGCAAGCCCCCTGCCGAAGGTATAGGCGGGATATGCCTTGGCAAACGTCAGCTTGTCCCCGTCCTTTTTCCCAAATTCCAGCGGGAAATAGCTGTGCTCCTGCGCATCATCGCCCGTCACGAACCAAACCAGCCGCAGATCATCCGTATCCGCCGTTCCTGCAATAGAAATTTCCGTGTTTTCGATGTCCGCCAGCGGGATTTCCTCGCGTGCCTTCTCAATGAGGGCAGTATCCCCTTCGATCGCTTGCTCGCAGGCAGAAAGAGGAAATATTAACAGCGTTGCCAGCAACACCGACAGGGCTTTTTTCATAATATCACTCCTTTTTCGATTGACTTTCTCCCTGCTCCTTCGGCTTCACGAAGGAAAGCAGCAGCACAGCCACAACAATAAATACAAAGCCGACATAATCGATCCCCGCAAGCTGCACCTTCAGCCAAACGACGGAGACGAGCGTGGAGGCAAGCGGCTCTGCCGAGGCATAGAGGCTGCTTTTGGTCGGACCGATATACTTTACGCCGTTGAGGAACATCAGATAAGGCACCATCGTTCCCAGAACGACGACAAACAGCAGACACAGCACGCCCGATCGATCCCAATTCCCGGCGAAATCCCAAGAGGGATGCACGAAATGCATGATTGCGCTGCCGATGAGCATCGACCAGCCGATGAGCATCATCGTGTCATACTTTTGCAGCAGACGCACGGGATAAACGGTATAAAACGCCAGCGCGATGGCGGAAAGCACGCCCCAGAACAATGCCGTCGGGGAAAGACTCAGGCTTTTCAGATTGCCATGCGTCGCCAGCAGGATCGTCCCGACGAGGCAGCCGACAACGGCAATGCATTCGATCGGCGTGGGCAGCTTTTTCTGCCGCAGCGCCAGATAAACCACGATCAGTACCGGCGCGGTATATTGCAGCACGGTCGCTGTGGCGGCGTTGGAATGCTGTATGGCGGCGAAATAGCCATATTGCATAAAGAGCATCCCGCCCAGCGTAAAAATAATGATGTCCTTGCGATCCTGCTTGTCCATCCAGATGCGGAATATGCCGCCGTGTCGGAGCTGGATATAAGCCAGCATAAACAGACCCGTCAGCAGCGTGCGCGTGGCAACCAGCCATTCCGGTGTAACGCCCGTATGCATGAACAGATATTGTCCCGCTGCACCGGAAATGCCCCACAGGCAGGCGCTGGCGATGCAGAATACCGTTCCCATCACAACATGTTTTCGATCCATATATATTCCCCCAAAATTTCTTTTCGCGAAACAATTTTTTCCCTGCGGCTGCCCCCAGCATCAATGGAAAGTGCGATCATAGTAGCATTTTTGCTGAAAATTGTCAAGAGAAGCCCCATACAATTTTGGCGTTTTGTTGTTATTCTTTCGTCGCGTAGGTTTGCTGTTTTTTTGCGGGAAATTTCCTTGAATCAGGGGCTATTCTATGCTAAAATTGGCGGAGAATATCAAAGGGGGGCAAGTAAAGTGAACAGCTTTGAAAGCAACGTACAGTATATCAAGTATCTGGTGAACAAAGAGGTCGCCAGCAGATTTTTCCAGGGTAATCTGGAAAAGGGCATGGACTCCGTTCGGGAGATTGCCGAAGCCATCATTCCCGGCCCGAAGGCGATGTTCCGCTGCTGCATCTATAAGGAGCGGCATATCATCGAGGATCGTGTGCATCTGGCTCTGGAGCCGACCAAGGATGACCGCATCATCAATGTGCTGGATTCCGCCTGCGATGAATGCCCGATCGACCGCTTTGTGGTCAGCGATTCCTGCCGCGGCTGTCTGGGGCATAAGTGTCAGGAAAATTGTCCGAGACATGCGATCTCCATCGTCAATCACCGCGCCTATATCAATCAAGAGATGTGCATTGAGTGCGGCCGCTGCAAGCAGGTCTGCCCGTTCAATGCCATCAGCGAGGTGATGCGTCCCTGCATCCGTGCTTGTTCGGTCGGGGCGGTGAAGATGGACGAGAACAGAAAGGCTATGATCGATCATGATAAATGCATCTCCTGCGGGGCTTGCGTGCATCAGTGCCCCTTCGGCGCGATTGTGGATAAGTCCTTTGTCGTAGAGGTGCTGACGCTTTTACATAATTCCTGGAACAACACCAGCTATCACGTTTATGCTGTGGTTGCGCCTGCGGTTTCCAGCCAGTTTGCCAATGTGAAGACAGGGCAGGTGCTGGCGGCGATCAAGGAGCTTGGCTTCCATGATGTAGTAGAGGCAGCGATCGGCGCAGATATGGTCGCGCTGGCGGAAACGGAGGAATTTGCGGAGACGGTAGGGGAAAAGCAGTGGAAAACCTCCTCCTGCTGCCCGGCATTTGTGGATTATGTCAGAAAAAATCACCCGAAGTTTATGGATCATGTTTCCACGGTCGTTTCGCCGATGATTGCCATTTCCAGAGCCATCCATGCGAAGGATAAGAAGGCGAGAATCGTCTTTATCGGACCCTGCACGGCAAAGAAGGTGGAGATGAAGCAGCCGGATCTGAAGGGCGTAGTGGATTATGTGCTGACCTTTGAGGAGCTGCGGGCTGTTTTTGCAGCGCGGGAGATGAATCCGGCGGAGTTCGATCCGATCACAGCGGGCGAGCCTTCTTCCTATGGGCGCATGTTTGCCAGAACAGGCGGCGTATCCGAGAGTGTGCGCCGTGTGGCGAAGCTGGAGGGGATCGAGATCGAGATCAATCCCATTCGCTGCAACGGCATCGAGGAATGCATCAAGGCGATGCGCCTAGCTTCCTTGGGCAAGCTGCCGGAGAATTTCATTGAGGGCATGGCATGCAAGCATGGCTGCACCGGCGGTCCCGCATCCCTGGTGCATGAAGCGAAGGGCATCATGCGCATCAATGAATTCAGCCGCGAGGCATTGACGGACGACCCGACAGAGGGTATCCGCGGCTATGATATGACGGGCATCGCGATGGAGAGAGAATTTGGCGAAAGCGCGGAATAAGACCTCTTTATCCCGGAAGGGAAAGAGAAAATTACATATGCAGTAACGAGCAAACAGACCTTTCGGCGGGGAAATCCCTGCCGGGGTCTGTTTTTCTTGTATATACAAAAAATCTTGCCGAAATCATAGTAAAGTTCTACCTGTTTTTTCGTCAAAAATTCTATAGCTTGGGATTACATAATTTGGTATACTTTTTAAAGGGTAAAACTCCGCTTTTTGTCGGAAACAAAAGGGGAATTTTGGAGGGTAGACTATGAATCTGAACCAGTTGTACTATTTCAAAACACTGGCAGAGCTAGAGCATTACACGAAGGCGGCAGAAAAGCTGAACATCTCCCAGCCGACGCTGAGCCATTCGATCGCGGCGATGGAAAAGGAATTGGGAGCGAATCTTTTTGAAAAGCAGGGAAGAAATGTTGTCCTGACGAAATATGGGAGAATCTATATCTTTTATGTGGAGAATGCGCTGACCCAGCTGGAGCTTGGGAAGAATCAGGTGGGGCGCTTGGTTTCGGAGGGCGGCGGCCATGTCGGTCTGGCTTATATGACCTCCGTTGGCACGAATTTTGTGCCGGATATGATCGCAGGCTTTCTGGATAATCCGCAGAATAAAAATATTTCCTTCTCCTGCTATGAGGGCAACACGAAAACGCTGCTCTATAATCTCAAGCGTGAAAAATATGACCTGATTTTCTGCTCTATGGTGGAAAATGAGCAGGATGTGGAATTTATCCCGGTATTTGAGCAGAGCCTTGTGGTGATCGTGCCGAAGGGGCATCCGCTGGCGGCGCGGCAGAAGGTCTCCATTCAGGATATCTGCCCCTATCCGCTGGTTTCCTATACGAAGGAGAGCGGCATGCGGCGCATCATCGATGATATGTTTACCAAGGCGCAGATTATGCCGAATGTGCTGTGTCAGTTTGAGGACGTCAATTCCATGGCGGGGCTGGTGGCAGCCAATCAGGGCATCGCAATCGTGACGGATGGCAATGCGCTGGATAATTACCCGGTGGAGAAGCTGGAGTTGGATACGCCGTATTCCCGCAGAATGGTTTATCTGGCGTATATGCTCAATCGCTATCTGCCGCCGGCGGTGGAACGCTTCAAAAGCTATATCATACAGAAAACGAAGGAGAAATGACCCTAGAGAACCTTACTTCTTTGATGCGCATATCGGCAACTTATTTTCCGTTAAATCTCACAAAAATCCATGGAAGAACCTCTGGGTATTCCCTTGATTTTCGTGATATTTGATGAAAATATCGACTGCTACGATGTGCACCGGAATCGATCTAAAATTCATTCATACTGAAAAGCCCCCTGCGTGATTGTCGGCGCATAGGGCTTTCGTTTTGCCCGAAAACAAAAATCCCCCGAACGATTTAGGTGTGTCCCGATAAGAAAACATACAAGAGATGAAATAGCGGAAAGGATGCGGATACAAGGCGATCTCCCGCAGGCATCCTCTGACTTAGGCTGTCAAGGGGGATTAACGCAGTAGCCGCAGCTTTCAGCATTTCAGAATTTATATTTTCTTATTCGGGCGCACCTCTGCTCGGGGGAGTATTTTATCAGCCGTTGATGATCTTTGTCAGCGTTACAGGGTCAACATAAGCCCCATCCTTGTATACACGCATATTGCCGGAAGCGATCTCATCGATCAGGATAACCTCATCCTTGTTGAAGCCGAATTCATACTTGATGTCATACAGATCCAGACCCAGCTTTGCCAGCTCTGCGGCAACGATCTTTGTAATTGCCAGCGTCTGCTCCTTCATGCTGTCATACATCTCGCCGGACATAATCCCCAGCACAGCCAGACCGTCCTTCGTTACCAGAGGATCGCCCAGAGCGTCGTTCTTGAAGGTCGTCTCCACATAGCCGCCCTCGATGGGTGTGCCGTCCTTGATGTATTCGCCGTAGCGGCGGATGAAGCTGCCGGTTGCTTTCAGTCTGCAGATAACCTCCAAGCCATGACCGAATACGGTTGCAGGGAGCACCTCCATGGTTGCATCATCCAGATTGGCAGAAACATAATGCGTCTTGATGCCTGCATTCTTCAGAATCTCGAAGAATTTGATGGAGGTTTCCAGATTTGCTCTGCCGATGCCGTCGATGGTCAGCCCAACGGAATTTTCACCGGGATCGAATACGCCGTCCTTGCCTGTGCAGTCATCCTTGAATTTCAGCAGCATATTGCCGTTTTCCAGCTTAAAAACATCCTTTGTCTTGCCCTGATAAACCTTTTGCATGATCGTTTCCGTCCTTTCTCTTTGAGAACACAGCCTGAATATGTCAATGAAAATCGTCTCGATAGATTAAATTTACAGCAAACGACCTGTCGATGCAAGCCTTTTTTTGTCTCCACCTATCAAAAATACTTATTGCTCTTATATATTCCTCGCGTCGCCCCAGACGTGATCCAGCCCATAGAAGTCCCGCTCCTCGCGGTTGAACAGATGCACCAGCAAAGAGCCGAAGTCCAAAAGAATCCATGTGCCGCCGCTATAGCCCTCGGAATGATGCAGTTTGATGCCCTCCTTGAACAGCTTCTGCTCCACCTCATCCGCCATTGCGCGCAGATGGTTCATGTTTTTGCCGCTGGCAATCACGAAGCAATCGGCAATATTGGACAGCCCCTGCAGATCCAACACCTTAATATCCTCGCCCAGCTTATCCTCCAAGGCTGCCTGTACGATTTTTGCCGCCTCCAATGCATTCATAGAGAATCCTCCTTCATATCAACGATTTTTATAGTACTCCAATGCCTCCAAGGAAAGGGGATGAATCAGCCTGCCCCTCTCCCGGACATATTCGATGGTATTTTCCAGAATATATTTCATCGCCAGATCCAGATCCAGATATGCCAGCCTGCGGGCTTCCTCCAGCCCGGCGAATTTCTCGCGGTTCGGCTCGATATAGTCGGCGATGTAGATGATTTTCTCCAAAAGGGACATCTCCGCGCGCCCTGTGGTATGATAGCGGATGGCGCTCAGGATTTCCTCATCCGTCACCTGATATTCCCTTCTGGCGACCTCCGCGCCGAGGAAGGGATGGATCAGATCGGGCTGCTTTTCCATGATCTCGTCCACGTTTACTTTATACTCCTTGCAGAAGCGCCTGCGCATGGCTTCGGGATAATCCTTCGCGCAGTCATGCAGCAGCCCTGCGACACGCGCCTTTTGCTGATCCTTATGCGTCCCGTAGATTTCCGCCAGACGCACGGCTTCCTCCGCCACGCCCATCGTATGGATATAGCGCTTGACGGAAAGCGCGGATTGCAGCTTTTCCTGCATGGTTTCGATCGGCAGCATAAATTTCACCTCGTCCTTTTCTGCATTTTGATATAAGCCGAATTTATGGATATAATCCTCCACCTCCTGCGGCAGAAGATACTTGATGGGTTCGCCGTTTTGCGCCCTCCTGCGGATATCAGAGGAGGAAATCGCCAGCGCGGGTACCTCCATATAGTGGATGCGGCTGGGATATTTGTCGGTGATCTCGCCGATTTCCTCAAACAGCTTGCTTTTCTGATAGCCCGGGCGGGTCACGGCGACAAAATCGCACATCGACAGCAGCCGCTCCGGCTCCTTCCAAGTCATGATCTGATGGATGGCGTCCGCGCCCGTGATGAAATACAGCCGCACATCCGGCTGGCAGACCTTTTTCAGAGCCTCGATGGTATCGATGGTGTAGGTCGCGCCGGGGCGGTCGATCTCGATGCGGCTGACCTCGAAATTCTCGTTGCGCATGGTCGCCAGCACGGTCATCAGATAGCGATGCTCATTCTCCGTGACCTGCTTGTCCAGCTTATGGGCGGGTCTGCCGGTCGGGATGAATATGACGCGATCCACCTTGAAGCGATGGCGCACCGCCTCCGCCGTGACCAGATGCCCGTTATGAATGGGATCGAATGTGCCGCCCATGATGGCGATGCTCTTACAATCCTTAAAATTTGCAAGTTCCTCTCTCATGCTTCTCTCTCTTTTCTTTTTCCGTGCAATTATTTTTTTGCGGGGGGAAGCTCGATCACGGGCTTTTTCGCGCGGCGATAGAGCACGAACTTGTTCCCGATCACCTGTACGACCTCTGCGCCGGTCCTGCTTGCCAGCATTTCCGCAGCCTCTCTCGCTCCTAGCATATTATTGTCCAGCACGCTGATCTTTACCAGCTCCCGCGCCTCCAAAGCATTGTGTACCGTGTCCCGCAGCTCGGGAGTCACGCCGTTTTTTCCTACCTGAAAAATCGCATCCGTGCCGTTTGCCATTGCCCGCAGGAATGCTCTTTGCTTGCTTGTCAACATAAAATTCTCCTTTATTCCTTTTCCTTGGATTTATCTCCCCATTATAGCATAGCCGCAGGGCATTTGCAACGCCGCCGCAGCTGGGATTTTGCAGAAAATATCGCGTAGTGCAAAAATATGTTCGCGCATTGCTTGCCCTTTTGCGCCTGATTTTGTATAATGGAATGAAACGCAACACACAAGGATAGGAGTTGTACGATGATTTCATATATCAGGGGCACGCTGGAGCGGCGTGCGGAGGGCTATGTGGTCGTGGAGGCAAATGGGATCGGATACCGCATTTTCGTATCCCCGGCAACCTTGGCAGGGTTGCCAGCGCTGGGCGAGACCGTAAAGATTTATACGCATTTCAGCGTCAAGGAGGATGGCGTTTCGCTCTATGGCTTTTCCTCCGCGGAGGAGCAGGAGATGTTCCATAAGCTGCTGCTGGTCGGCGGCGTGGGACCGAAGGGGGCGCTGGGCTTTCTCTCTCAGCTTGCGCCGCATGAGATTGTGCTGGCGGTTTTGTCGGAGGATGTCAAGACGCTTTCCCGCGCACCGGGCGTCGGACGAAAGACGGCGCAGCGCGTGATTTTGGAATTGAAGGATAAATTCAAGACGGAGGAAGCGTTGACCGAGGGCGAGGCATGGCAGAGGGAGCTTTCCCCCGATGGGGCGGCGGATGCCAAATTTGAAGCCATCGATGCGCTGACAGCCCTTGGCTATAGCCGCAGCGAAGCGGCAAAGGCAGTCAATGCGGCGGCAACGGAGGATATGACGACGGAGGAAATCCTCAAGGCGGCACTGAAGAAAATGTCGATTTTATGAGAAGCAGGTGTTTGGATTTGGAAAACAGACGAATTTTGACAACGGGGCTGCGTGAGGAGGATCGGGAGCTGGAGCCGAAGCTGCGCCCGCATACGCTGGAGAGCTATATCGGGCAGGAGACGGTCAAGGAGAATCTGCGCGTATTCATCGAGGCGGCGAAGCAGCGCGGAGAGCCGCTGGATCATGTGCTGCTTTACGGTCCGCCGGGCTTGGGAAAGACGACCCTCTCCAATATCATCGCGCATGAGATGGGCGTGAACGTGAAAACGACCTCCGGTCCTGCGATCGAGCGCCCGGGAGATATGGCGGCGGTGCTGAACAGCCTGAACGAGGGGGATGTGCTCTTTATCGATGAGATACACCGCCTGAATCGCATGATCGAGGAAATTCTCTATCCCGCGATGGAGGATTATGTGATCGATATTATGATCGGCAAGGGACCGGGGGCGCGTTCCGTGCGGCTGGATCTGCCGAAATTCACGCTGGTCGGCGCAACGACCCGCATCGGGCTTCTGACTGCGCCCCTGCGGGATCGCTTCGGCGTGGTGCAGCGGCTGGAGCCGTATGATGTGCGCAATCTGAAGATCATTTTGAAACGCTCCGCGCAGGTTTTGCAGGTGGAGCTGGAGGATGGCGGCGCGGAGGAAATCGCCCGTCGCTCCCGCGGTACGCCGAGACTGGCAAACCGTATGCTCAAGCGCGTGCGGGACTTCGCGCAGGTGCGCTATCAGGGCATCATCACGGAGGAGGTGGCGAGGGTCGCACTGGATCTATTACAGGTGGATAAAATGGGGCTGGATGAGACTGACCGCAAAATGTTGATGACGATGATCGAGAAATTCGAGGGCAAGCCCGTGGGCTTGGATACGCTGGCGGCATCCATCAATGAGGAATCGGATACGATCGAGGATGTGTATGAGCCGTATCTGCTGCAGCTGGGCTATATCCAGAGGACGCCGCGCGGGCGCGTAGTGACGGGGCTTGGCTATCGGCATTTCGGCATGACGCCGCCGCAGGGCTGAAAGGAGAAAAATATGAAGCTGACGATAGAGGAAGTGATCGCAAGCGTGAAGGATGAGCTGCTTTGCTACGAAGAGGGCGAGGGGCTGACCGAACGCTGGGAGAAGGAGTTCCGGCAGTGGGTTGAGCGCAATCAGGGTAAGCGCAAGGACCTTGTTGCGAATAAACAAGGGCTTTGCCTGAAAATTAAGGATGAGGAAGAGATTTTTGAGATGGCGGATGCTTATCTGGATGCCGTCGCGGAGGACAGTACCGCGCAGTATTGGAAGGAATTTTAGGGGAAACGGCAGTTGACAGCGTTTTGCGCCTATGATACCGTATAGAAAAAGTCAGATAAGACGATCGATACCCTGAAGGGAGGAAGGAATATGGAGGTTACCGAAATGACGGAGAAGGAAATGCAGAGTGTGAAAATGTCTACGTTATATGAATTACGGCTTATTTTTTCGCAGGGAGAGAAGAAGCAATACACAACGGATGAGATCGTTGCATTATTGGACAAGATCGCGATGGCGAAGGATCAGAAATAAAGACAGAGGGCGGGGGACAATGCTGTGAGAAGGCTGTTCCCCGCCTTTTTGCGTAGAATCACGCCGCTCCGTCCCGTCTTGCGCATGGCACATCCCGCAATCATGGGGCATAGCGTTGCGATACCGCGCCTATTTTGAATCGGTCATCTACGATATGTAATGCAAACGGCTTACCGCAAAAACATTTTTGCATTCTGCTGTACCAGACCACTTCGTTCCGCCGATTCCCGCGCGTGGCTTATCCTGCGATTACGCGGCATAGCTCTCGAATCCCCCCGCATTTCGGACAGATTTACTACGATATATAATGAAAACTGTTTTCCTTAAAATCACCTTTGGAACTATCTTGGATGGATGCGTTATCCGAAAACGCAAAACGGGGCTTGAAACTCAAATAAAAATGCTTTTTATCATTCTGCAATAAAGTCTACGAAAAGAATTGACAACGTATCGAAAACCAGATACTATTATTTCGGATAACACATTACTTCAAGAGCAGAGGAGAAAAGCATGCAGCAGATCATTCTTGTGGCAGAAACCGGTTCGGACATCAATCGTGACTTGGCGGCGCAATACGGCATTGAGATCGTGCCGATGCACGTTTCCTTCGGGGACGAACCCTTGGCGGACGGGACTTTCCCGGCGGAACGCATTCTTACATACTATCATTCTACGGGGAAATTACCCAAAACCAGCGGGAGCACGCCGGAGGATTTTGCGCAGATTTTTGATGCGATTCATGCGCGTGAACCGCAGGCGCAGATCCTGTATCTCGCCTATTCCGCAGTGACGACCTGCTCCTACCAGAGTGCGGTGATCGCGGCGGAGGGCAGGGAATATGTTACGATGCTGGATACCAAGCAGGTTTCGGTCGGGCAATGCAATGTGGTGATCGCGGTTGCGGAGAAGCTGCGCGAAAATCCGCAGATGACGATGGATGAGGTTGTGACTTACGCGAAGGGGCTGATCGAGCGAGCGCGGATGTGTTTTTTGCCGGATAATCTGGATTTTCTGCGCACGGGCGGTCGCGTGAGCAATGCGGCGTATTTGGGTACGCGCATTTTGAGCCTGCATCCCTGCATTGAAATTCTGGAGGGTAAGCTGATCGCCACAAAGAAATATCGCGGCAAAATGACGAAGGTTGCGGATCGGGCGGTGCGGGACTATGCGCAGGCGTATCGGCTGCAAAAGGACAGATTGTGGTTTGTATACACGATTGGTCTGTCTGATGCGGTCAAGGCGAGCGCGGAAGCGGCGGCGCGGGATTGCGGCTTTCGGGAGCTGCGCTGGGTGCAGGCGGGCGGCGTGATCACGACGCATGGAGGTCCTGCGACCTTTGGCTTGGCTGGCTTTTCGGAGGAATAAAAAGGAATTGTTGCGGTTTTCGCATAATTTATGCAAAAATCGCATTGACAAAAATGCTTGCGTATAGTACCATCTGAATAGGGTCATATGACTGACGGAAGTGGAAGAAACCACATGGAGTATGACTGCTTGAATGCCGACCGTCTGGGCGATGATGCTTGGATCGGTGCGGTATTTTTTTGTTTCGGCGCCTTTCTGAAAAGTCATTCTCGCGTTCTGCGCGCTCCGTTTTGTGCATGATTCACCCTGCAAAGCGTAACGTGCATACCGCAAAAAGCACTTTTCGGAAATGCCCTAGGAAAAATATCCCCCGTCCGGCTGTTTCAAAAATGAGTGAGGCAAACGACCATATCTGCTGAGAGAGGAGTTTTTCAAATGTTCAAAACAGACCTACAGATCGCACAGGAATGCAAAATGGAGCACATTCTGACCGTCGCAAAAAAGGCGGGCATTCCGGAGGAATATGTGGATTGCTACGGCAAATACAAGGGCAAAATCAGCGACAGCTATTACAAAGAGATCAAGGATAACCCGGATGCAAAGCTGATTCTGGTCACGGCGGTCAACCCCACCCCCGCGGGCGAGGGCAAGACGACCGTTACCATCGGCTTGACGCAGGCACTGCAGCAGCTGGGCAAAAATGCGCTGACCTGTCTGCGCGAGCCTTCCTTGGGGCCCTGCATGGGCGTGAAGGGCGGCGCGGCAGGCGGCGGCTACGCACAGGTCGTCCCGATGGAGGACATCAATCTGCATTTTACCGGCGACTTGCACGCGATTACAACGGCGAATAACCTCCTGGCATCCATGGTGGACAACCATATTCAGCAGGGCAACGAGCTGAACATCGATCCCAGAAGAATTTCGTGGAAACGCTGTGTTGACCTCAACGACAGACAGCTCAGAAGCGTCATTTCCGGCTTGGGCGGCAAGGTCAACGGCGTACCCAGAGAGGACGCCTTCCAGATCACCGTTGCATCCGAGATCATGGCGATCTTCTGCTTGGCGAACGATCTGAAGCAGCTCAAGGAAATGCTGGGGCGGATCATCATCGGCTATACCTATGATGATGAACCCGTGACGGCGAAGATGATCGGCGCGGACGGCGCAATGACCGTTCTGCTCAAGGATGCCCTGCAGCCCAATCTGGTGCAGACGCTGGAGCATACGGCGGCTATCATCCACGGCGGTCCCTTTGCGAATATCGCGCATGGCTGCAACTCCGTAAAGGCGACAAAAATGGCGATGAAGATCGCGGATTACGTTGTGACGGAGGCGGGATTCGGCGCGGATCTGGGCGCAGAGAAATTTTTCGACATCAAGTGCCGCAAGGCGGGGCTGAAGCCTGATGCCGTGGTGCTGGTGGCGACGGTGCGTGCGCTGAAATATAACGGCGGCGTGGAGAAGGCAAATCTGAGCAATGAAAATCTGGATGCGCTGGCGAAGGGCTTTGTGAATCTGGAGAAACATATTGAAAATATCCAAAAATATGGCGTGCCCGTCGTGGTGACGCTGAATCATTTCGTAGCTGATACGGACGCAGAGGTGGCTTATGTGAAGGAGCGCTGCGAGGCGATGGGCGCAACCTTCGCGGTGGCGCGCGTATGGGCGGACGGCGGCAAGGGCGGCAAGGAGCTGGCGGAAAAGGTGCTGGAAACGCTGGAAAATAAGAAAAGCGACTTCCGTTTCCTCTATGAGGACGAGCTGCCCATTGTGGAGAAGGTCAATAAGGTCTGCAAGGAGATTTACGGCGCGGGCGTGGTGAATTTCTCCGCAGCGGCGAAGAAAACGCTGGCGCAGATCGATAAGCTGGGCTTCAATCACTTCCCCGTCTGCATCGCCAAGACGCAGTATTCCCTTTCTGACGACCCGAAGGTGCTGGGTCGCCCGGAGGGCTTCGAGGTGACGGTGAAGGAGATCCGCATTTCCGCAGGGGCTGGCTTTATCGTGGTGCTTCTGGGCGATGTGATGACGATGCCCGGCTTGCCGAAAAAGCCTGCCGCACTAAATATCGATATTGATGAGGACGGCAACGTGATTGGGCTGTTCTAAGAGAGGTTTGAGGAGCAATGGCGCAGATCATTGATGGAAAAGAAATTGCCGCACAGCTTCGCACAGAGGTCGCGCAGGAGGCGGCGGAGCTGATGCAGGGCGGGATGTTTCCTGCGCTTGCGGTGGTGCTGGTGGGGGATTCTCCGGCATCCAAGGTTTATGTAAACAACAAAAAGAAGGCTTGCGGGGAGGTCGGGATTCGCTCGATCTCCTGCGAGCTGACCGCAGATGCGTCCGAGCAGGAGCTGCTTGCGCTGATCCAAACACTGAATGCGGATGAGAGCATTCACGGCATACTGGTGCAGCTGCCCCTGCCGCCGCAGATCGATGAAGAAAAGGTGCTGCTGGCGATTTCCCCGCAGAAGGATGTGGACTGCTTCCATCCGCTGAATGTCGGCAGACTGCACACAGGCGGCGCGGGCTTTCTGCCCTGCACGCCCGCCGGGATCATCGAGATGCTCAAACGCAGCGGCTGTGAGATTGCGGGGAGGCATTGCGTGGTGCTGGGCAGGAGCAATATCGTGGGCAAGCCCGTGGCGATGCTGCTGATGCGCGAGCATGGCACGGTGACCATCTGCCATTCCAAAACGCAGCATTTGGCAGAAATTTGCCGGCAGGCGGATATTCTCGTCAGTGCGGTCGGCAAGGCGAATTTCGTGACGGCGGATATGATAAAGCCCGGCGCGGTGATTGTCGATGTCGGCATGAACCGCAATGCAGAGGGCAAGCTCTGCGGTGATGTGGATTTTGAGAGGGTGCAGGAGATTGCGGGAGCGATCACGCCCGTCCCCGGCGGCGTTGGTCCCATGACCATCGCTATGCTGCTGAAAAACTGCATCGCGGCGGCAAAAATGCAGAACGGTCTGGATTGACACGGCAAAAAGAAGTGAAACAAATACCCTTGGCGGCAAGCGCACGTCAGGGGTATTTTTGCATCCGTTTGCGGTAAATGCAGCCGAACGGGAGAAACCTCTAGCATTTTTCCGTATTCTATAGTAAAATACTCTGTTGAGGAAGCTGTTTGAGGAGGTCAAAAATGAAGAAAAAAATAGCATTCATCTCTCTGGGATGCGATAAAAATAGGGTGGACAGTGAGGTCATGCTGGGCATTTTGCAGAAAAACGGCTACGAGCTGACCGCCGAGGAGGACAAGGCGGACATTATTGTAGTCAATACCTGCTGTTTCATCAAGGATGCGCTGGAGGAAAGCATTGAAACGGTGCTGGACATGGCGCGGTACAAAGACCCTGCGGTCGGTAGCTGCAAGGGGTTGATCGTTGCGGGCTGTCTGGGGCAGCGTTTCGAGTCGGAATTTTTTGATGAAATTCCCGAAGTGGATGCCATCGTGGGGACGACGGCGTATGAATCCGTTGCGGCGGTGGCGGATGAGGTTCTGGCGGGCAAAACGCACGAAAAATATCTGGAAAGCATCGACTTGGCGATGCAGGATGAAAACGGCAAGGAGCGCGTGCTCTCCACCGCGCCATATTATGCCTATCTGAAGATTTCCGAGGGCTGCGACAATCGCTGCACCTACTGCGTCATCCCCAAAATGCGCGGCAGACACCGCAGCAGGACGATGGAAAGCCTTGTGGAAGAAGCAACGCTTTTGGCGCAGCAGGGCGTGAAGGAGCTTGTGATCGTGGCGCAGGACACCTCGATCTACGGTAGGGATTTGTATGGCAAGCCCATGCTGCATGAGCTTTTGCGGCGGCTGAACGAAATCGAGGGGCTACTGTGGATTCGCCTTTTGTATGCCTACCCCGAAACGCTGACGGATGAAGCCATTGCGGCGATGGCGGAATGCGAGAAGGTCTGTCATTATATTGATATGCCGATTCAGCATGGCAACGACGATGTTTTGCGACGGATGGGCAGAAGGAGCAGCCAGGCTCTCATCCGCGAAAAGGTGGCGAAGCTGCGGGCAGCGATGCCTGATATTGCCATCCGCACGACGCTGATTGTCGGTTTCCCCGGAGAGACGGAGGAGGAATTTGCGGATTTGGTGCAGTTCGTGACGGAGATGAAATTTGACCGCTTGGGCGTCTTTTCCTATTCCCGCGAGGAGGGGACTGTTGCCGCCGAGATGGACGGGCAGATTCCGGAGGAGCTGAAGGAGGAACGCCGCGCGTATATTCTGGATTTGCAGCGGAATATTGCCGCCGCGCTGTGCGAAGCAGAGGTCGGCAGCACGGTTCAGGTGCTGATTGAGGGCAAGCTGCCGGAGGAGGCTGTTTTCTGCGGCAGAACGCGCCGCGATGCACCGGATATTGACGGGCTGGTGTTCGTATCCTCGCCGGAGGAGCTGTATTCCGGGGATATGGTGATGGTGAAAATCCGCGAGGCGGGCGATTATGATTTGATGGGAGATGTGGTCTATGCAGATGAATCTGCCGAATAAGCTGACGATTTTAAGGGTACTGATGATTCCGATTTTTCTGCTGGTGCTATTTCTGGCGGCAGAGCCGATCAATCGCTATATTGCCGTGCTGATTTTCATTCTGGCTTCCCTGACGGATATGCTGGATGGGAAAATCGCCAGAAAATACAATCTGATTACGGATTTTGGGAAATTTATGGATCCCCTTGCGGATAAGCTCTTGGTGATGGCGGCGCTGGTATCCATGGTCGCGCTAAATGATCTGCCGGCATGGGTCGTGATCGTGATTCTGGCGCGGGAATTTACCATTACGGGCTTCCGCACCCTTGCGGTTGAGGCGAATATCGTGCTGGCGGCAAGCTGGTGGGGTAAGGTGAAAACGACAACGCAGATGATTATGATTCCGCTGGTGCTGCTGGATCTGCCCTTTGCCTTCATGCCGAAGCTGGAGATGCTTTTGATCGCTCTGGCGGTATTCTTTACGATTTTCTCCGGTGCGGATTATCTCATTAAAAATAGGCAGGTGCTTACGGGCGATTTGAAGTGATGAAAAGGAGGATGGAGCATGAAAGCGGAAATTATGGCAGTCGGCACGGAGCTGCTTTTGGGCGATATTTTGAATACGAACGCGCAGTTTTTGGCGCAGGAGCTGGCGGCGCTGGGGATCGATGTGTATTATCAGACGGTTGTGGGGGATAATCCGCAGAGATTGCGGGATACGATTTTCCATGCCTTCTCCCGCGTCGATCTGATCATCACGACGGGTGGGCTTGGTCCCACGGAGGATGATCTGACGAAGGAAATCGCCGCGGAATATTTTGGGGAAAAGCTAATTTTGGACGAGCGGGCATTGGCGCGGATCGAAAAATATTTTGCGCGCACGGGCAGAACCATGACGGAGAATAATAAAAAACAGGCGATGGTGCCCGAACAGCATGGCATCGTGCTGTATAACGACAACGGCACAGCCCCCGGCATCATCATGGAAAAGAACGGCAAGACCATCGTGATGCTGCCAGGCCCTCCGAAGGAGACAGTGCCGATGTTCCAGAATCAGGTGAAGCCCTATCTGGCGAAGAAGCAGGAATATACCTTCGTTTCGCGCATTCTGCGTGTGGCAAATGTGGGGGAGAGCGCGATGGAGACGATGGTAAAGGATCTGATCGATGCGCAGACCAACCCCACCATCGCGCCCTATGCCAAGGACGGCGAGGCAATTTTGCGCATTACGGCAAAGGCGAAGGACGAGGACGAGGCAAATCGCCTGATCGATCCCGTTGCGGCGGCTCTGCGGGAGCGGCTGGGCATTGCTGTTTATGCCGAGGGCGAGACGGATCTGGAGACGGTCACGGCGGAGCTTTTATTGCAGAAGAATTTGACGATCGCCGTTGCGGAATCCTGCACGGGCGGCATGCTTGCATCGAGCCTGATCGAGTACCCCGGCATCTCCAGGGTGCTTTTGGAGGGCTGCGTGACCTATTCCGAGGCGGCAAAGCAAAAACGGCTGGGCGTACGCGCGGAAACATTGGAGAAGTACGGCGCAGTCAGCGCGGAAACGGCGCGGGAGATGGCAGAGGGCATCGCCAAAACGAGCGGCGCGGCTATCGGTCTGGCAACGACCGGTCTTGCAGGTCCGGACGGCGGCACGGCAGAAAAGCCCGTCGGTCTTGTGTATATTGCGCTGCATTATAAAGGTAAGACGACGGTGGAGGAATGCCATTTTGCGGGCAAACGCAATGTCATTCGGGCGCGGGCGGTCAATCGTGCGCTGGATCTGCTGAGAAAGACACTGCTGGCTGAGGACGATGCGCAGTAAGGGCGATTGGCTGCTGCTTCTGGCGGCGTTTGTCGGGGGCGGCGGCTTCATCAGCCTGAAATATCTGCTGGATTGGGGCTATACGCCGTATCAGGTGATTCTGGGGCGCTTTCTGGTGGCATCGCTGTGCATGTGCGCGGTGTATCATAGGCGACTGCCGCGGATCACGAAGCGGGAATGGAAGCTCGGCGGGCTATTGGGCGTTTTTCTGGCGGCGATGTTCTTTTTGATGACGCTGGGGCTGCAATATACCAGCCCTTCGGTCAACGCCTTTCTGGTGAATCTGCCGGCGGCGATCGTGCCCTTTCTCTGCTGGGCGGCGTTTCATCAAAGACCGACGAAAAATCACTTCCTCGCGGCGGTGCTGACGCTGATTGGGGTCTGCTGTCTCTCGCTGACGGCGGATTTTCGCTTGGATTTCGGCGCACTGCTCTCGCTTTTGGCGGCGGTGGCATTTTCCTTGCAGGTGGCATTTTTGGGAAATGGGACGCAGGACTGTGATGCGGTGCATATTGCGATCGTGGAGAATCTTGCTGTGCTGGCGATCTCCGTCCCCATCGTCTGCCTGACGGGCATCGGGACGCCCCCGCTGACCCCGGCGGCTTTCGGCAATTTCTTTTTTGTCGGGGCATTCTGCACGGCGGCGTATTTTTCGCTGCAATCCGTCGGGCAAAAAATGACCTCGCCGAACAAGGCGTCCATCATCATCACCTCGGAATCCATTTTTGCGGCGATTTTTTCCGCGCTGCTCTATGGGGAGCGGATGGGGCTGCGCGGCTATGCGGGCTGCGCGATTATCTTTGCGGCGATCGTGCTTTCGGAGCGGCAGAGGGGGCGCAGTATTGACAGTGGAAATGAAATACGGTAGTATAGGAACATATCTTCGGTTTTCAGGGCAATAGCCTGTGGATTTCATGATTTGGGGAGGCAAAAGGAATATGGCGGCAAAATCACAAAAACCGACGTTGAAATTTGACGATAAGGACAAGGCATTGGAGGCGGCACTGGCGCATATCGAGAAGCAGTTCGGCAAGGGCGCGGTGATGAAGCTGGGCGATACGAATGCAAAAATCACGGTGGAGGTCGTTCCCACGGGCGCGCTAAGCGTGGATCTGGCGCTGGGGGTCGGCGGCGTGCCGAAGGGCAGAATCATCGAGGTTTTCGGACCGGAATCCTCCGGTAAAACGACACTTGCGCTGCATATGGTCGCGGAGGTGCAGAAAAGGGGCGGCATTGCGGGCTATGTGGACGCGGAGCACGCCATGGACCCTACCTATGCGAAGGCGCTGGGCGTGGATATTGATAATCTCTACATTTCTCAGCCGGACGACGGCGAACAGGCGCTGGAGATCACGGAAACGATGGTGCGCAGCGGCGCGATTGATATCGTGATCGTGGACTCCGTTGCGGCGCTGGTGCCCCGCGCGGAGATCGAGGGTGAGATGGGCGATTCTCACATGGGCTTGCAGGCAAGGCTGATGAGCCAAGCCCTGCGCAAGCTGACGGGTATCACGAATAAATCGAACTGCACGGTGGTTTTCATCAACCAGCTGCGCGAAAAGATCGGCGTGAGCTTCGGCAATCCCGAAACGACGACGGGCGGTCGTGCGCTGAAATTCTATGCGTCCATCCGCATCGATATCCGCAAGACGGACGTGCTCAAGCAGGGGACGGACATCATCGGCAATCGCACGAAGGTGAAAATCGTGAAAAATAAGGTGGCGCCGCCCTTTAAGCTGGCAGAGTTTGATATTATGTACGGCAAGGGCATCTCCCGCGAGGGGGATATTCTGGATCTGGCGGTGGAGATCGAGGTCGTAAACAAGAGCGGCGCGTGGTATTCCTACAAGGAGACGCGCATCGGGCAGGGGCGCGAGAACGCCAAGCAGTACCTTGTTGATAACCCGCAGGTATGTCTGGAGATCGAAAATCTGGTGCGCGAGCATTATCAGCTGCCGCCCGTGACGGTTCCCGCGCCGACGGCAGAGGGCGCTGCTGCATCGGCAGAGCAGAGCGATGCAGCAGCGAAAGCAGATACGGCAGAAAAAGCGGACGCAGAGGAAAAGGCGGCAGAAAAGACCGATGCGCCGGCAGAAAAGCCGAGCGCTGCGAAAAAGAAGCCTACCTCCACGGAGGAAGTCGAGGTAGAATAAAGAAAATCCGCCTGTAAAGGAAAAAGCCTTGACAAAGGGATGATTCTCTGGTAGGATAGTCGAGGTGGATCGAATTGTAAAGTAAATTTCCTTTACAGGAGGGAATGGAATGGATGATATTTTGCAGCTGACCCTGCTCTATGATTTTTACGGCGAATTGCTGACGGAAAAGCAGAGGCAGGTCTTTGAGATGCATTATCAGAACGACCTCTCCCTCACGGAGATCGGCGAGGAGCTGTCCATCAGCAGGCAGGCTGTGCGCGATCAGCTCAAGCGCACGGAAAAGATCCTCACGGAATATGAGGAAAAGCTGCAGCTCGTTGCCCGTTTTCAGGCGCAGAAAAGAGCCGTGCTGGAAATCAGAAAAAGCATGGAGGAGCTGGAAAAACAGGAATTGGACGCATCCGTGCTGCGGGTGCTTGCCGATATGAAAAAGATCACCGATGACATTTTATCGTAAAGGGAGGTGCGATCGATGGCATTTGAAAATCTCTCCAATAAGCTGCAGGAGGTATTCAAGCAGCTCAGAGGAAAGGGCATGCTGACGGAGGCGGATGTAAAGGCTGCTATGCGTGAGGTAAAGATCGCGCTTCTGGAGGCGGATGTCAACTTTAAGATCGTAAAGGATTTTGTGAAAAAGGTAACGGAACGCGCGGTCGGCACGGAGGTGCTGCAGGGGCTGAATCCCGGGCAGCAGGTCGTGAAGATCGTAAACGAGGAACTGATCGCGCTGATGGGTTCGACACAGGCGCAGCTGACCTATTCCAGAAAGCCGCCTACGGTTTATATGATGGTCGGTCTGCAGGGTGCAGGTAAAACCACGACCAGCGGCAAGCTGGCGGGGCAGATCAGAAAACAGGGCAGAAATCCCCTGCTGGTTGCCTGCGACGTATACCGCCCGGCGGCGATCAAGCAGCTGCAGGTCGTCGGGAAAAATTACAATATCCCCGTGTTTGAGATGGGGACGGAGGTCAGCCCGGTGGAGATCTCCAAAAAGGCGCTGGAATATGCCGCGGAGCAGCATCATGACGTAATCCTGATCGATACGGCGGGTCGTCTGCATATCAATGAGGAATTGATGCAGGAGCTGCAGGAGATCAAGGCGGCAGTGAAGCCGCAGGAGATTCTGCTGGTGGTGGATGCGATGACCGGTCAGGATGCGGTGACGGTCGCAGAGAGCTTTGACGGGCAGTTGGGCGTGGATGGCATCATCCTGACCAAGCTGGACGGCGACGCCAGAGGCGGCGCGGCGCTATCCGTTCGTAGCGTGACCAACAAGCCTATCAAATATATCGGTATGGGCGAGAAGCTGGAGGATCTGGAGCCGTTTTACCCCGATCGTATGGCATCGCGGATTCTGGGCATGGGCGATGTGCTTTCGCTGATTGATAAGGTGCAGTCCAATATTGATGAGCAGGAAGCCGCCGAGATGGCGAAGAAAATGCGCACCAATGACTTCACGCTGGAGGATTTTCTGGCGCAGATGCAGCAGATCAAGAAGATGGGTCCCTTGAAGGATTTGATGGGGATGATCCCCGGCATGAATAAATTCGATCTGAATGCCGCGCTGAGTGGCGTGGATCCGCAGAAGGAGATGGCGAAAACCGAAGCCATTATCCAGTCCATGACCAAGGAGGAGCGGCGCAACCCCTCCATCCTCAACGGACCGCGGAAAAAGCGCATTGCCGCAGGCTGCGGGCGCAGCATCGCGGATGTGAACCGTCTGCTCAAGCAATTTGAGGAAATGCGGAAAATGATGAAGCAGATGAACAGCATGACAAAGGGCAAGAAGGGCAGAATGCCGTTCTTCCGATAAAAAAGACGCTTATTCCCACGGGAATTAAGAATAGAAACTATTACAAACAAGATTTATTTTTAGGAGGACAAAATCATGGCAGTAAGAATCAGATTGAAAAGACTGGGCGCAAAGAAAGCACCTTTTTACAGAATCGTTGTAGCAGATTCCAGAACATCCAGAAACGGCAAATCCATCGATGAGATCGGCTACTACGATCCCACAAAGGAGCCCGTTGTGCTGAAGGTGGACGGCGAAGCAGCAAACAAATGGCTGGCAAACGGCGCACAGCCCTCTGACACAGTGAAGGCTCTGCTGAAAAAGGCTGGCGTAATCGGCGAATAATTTCCGAGATAGACGGAGGCTTCGAGTATGAAGGAACTTTTAGAGGTCATTGCAAAAAGACTGGTGGAGCATCCCGAACAGGTGGCAGTAACAGAAACAAACAATGATCGTGCGTTGGTTTTGGAACTGCGGGTGGCTCCTGAGGATATGGGCAAGGTCATCGGCAAGCAGGGCAGGATCGCAAAGGCGATTCGCACTGTGGTGAAGGCGGCCGGCGTTCATGAGGATAAGAAGATCATCGTGGAGATCGTGCAGTAAGCGCGGCTTTGCGATTGGCGGCGGGAGGAATCCCGCCGTTTTTATTGGAGGGATACGGATGGAGCAGTATTTTGAAATCGGCAGGATCACCGGGACGCATGGCATTCGCGGCACGATGCGCGTTTTCCCGACGACGGAGGATCCCTCGCGCTTTGAGCGGCTGGAGGAGATCACCGTTGAAATTCGCGATAAGCGAGAGGTTTTTCATATCAAAAAGGTCGCCTATCAGAAAAATATGATCCTGATGACGCTGAAGGAGATTGACGATATCAACGTGGCGGAGCTGTACAAAAACGGACGCATTCTCATTCCTGATTCTGCGGCGATTCCGCTGGCGGAGGATGAATATTACACCCGCGACCTCTACGGGATGCAGGTCGTGACCGAGGACGGCGAGGATCTGGGCGTGCTGGAGCATATCTACGAAACCGGGGCGAACGATGTCTACGGGGTAAAGCGGGCGGAAGACAAAAAGGAGCTGCTCATCCCCGCGATCAAGGACTGCATCCTGCGGGTGGATCTCGCGTCCCGCGTGATGACGGTGCATCTGCTGGAGGGGCTGAGATAAATGAAGCAATTTTTTGTACTGACGCTGTTTCCGGAGATGATCGAGCAGACGCTTTCGCACAGCATCCTCGGCAGGGCGCAGAAGGAGGGGCTGATTGCGGTCGATGCGGTCAATATCCGGGATTTTACGCTGGATAAGCATCGCCATGTGGACGATTACCCCTACGGCGGCGGCGCGGGGCTGGTGATGCAGGGGCAGCCGATTTATGATGCATATCAAAGCCTGATGCCGCGGGCAAAGGGGGCGCGGGTGGTCTATATGACGCCGCAGGGCAGACCCTTCACCCAGCGCATAGCCGAGGAATTGGCGCAGGAGGAGAGTCTTGTGCTGCTTTGCGGGCATTACGAGGGGATCGACGAACGCGTGATTGAGGAGATCGTGACGGATGAGATTTCGCTGGGGGATTTCGTGCTGACGGGCGGCGAGCTGGCGGCAATCACCATCATTGATGCGGTCTCGCGGCTTGTGCCCGGCGTGCTGGGCAAGGAGGAATCCTTCGCGGATGAGAGCTTTTCGGAGGGGCTGCTGGAGTATCCGCAGTATACTCGCCCGCCTGTTTTCATGGGTAGGGAGGTGCCGGAGGTACTTCTGAGTGGACATCATGGCAATGTGGCGAAATGGCGCAGGGAGCAGGCGCTGCTGCGGACAGCGAAAAAACGCCCCGATCTGCTGCGGACGGCGGCGCTGACGGCGCAGGATATCTGCTTTTTGCGCGAGAATGGCGTGGCGATTGAACAGGAGTAATCAGAAAAAGGGCGGCGGGAGCCTCTGCCCTTTTTCTCTATCCCGGCTTATCCGCGCTTATTCATATTGCGAATATGCATATACACGGTATTTTTGGATATACCGAGGTGATTCGCAATCGTAATGACGGAATCCTTGAGATTAAAAATTCCCTTTTGGTGCAAAATGGAAATAATTTCCTTGTTTTTGTTGGAAGAAGAAATGGAAAGATCCTCATAGACTGCCTTTTTTGCGTCTTCCAATGCATTGAGCATCAGCTCCTCCGTATTTTCCACAAAGGTTTCCGAAATATTTTCGGACTCCGTTCTGGTGGTCGGGGTGAAGGTCTGCATGAGGGAGAGCAGGGGAGTCATCAGGTAAAAATTCAGGCAGAACAGCCCGATGATGCGATCGTTCTCGCCGACGATTGCCGAAATCAACGCCTTGAAGGTCTCCCGGCGTTTATTTTTTGCAAAATACGTCACATGGCGCAGATTGCGGTCAGCCAGCATCTTATTAAGGAAGGTCAGCGTGACCTCGGAGATGGGTGCGCCGGGCTGTCTGCCGGAGAGCTGCCCATGAATGATCTTGACGACAGAGGCATCCAAACGGGAAAGGTCATGCACAACGATTTCACAGCCTTCCCCCAGAAAATCAGCCAGCCCATCGGCGATGGCGGCATAAGAGTTCAGGATGGCACGATCTGTTTCGCTTAATGTAATGGTCGCATATTCCATAGTGTATCTCCTTGCAAAGTTTGATGAAATGTATGGGTTACTTATTGTGATCGTACCGCGGGGGTACGATCTGGCATGTCCGGAGCTATTTTCCGATGCATTTCCTTTACCTACTATAATACAGGATAAAGCACATAAATTTCAAGTGGGTAAAATATTTTTTAGTCAAAAAGCACAAAAATTTTTTTGTATTGCCAATAAAAATGCTGCCGCAGCAACAATGTCGCTGCGGCAGTTTTTGTGATGCGATCATTCTTCCGTCCGTTTTGCAGCATATTGCTTCCCGGCGTAGAGGATGCCAAAGAAGTACAATGCGGTCAGCACGGCTGCGATCCCATAGGAGAGATGCAGGTTCAGCCCGAAGCCGATCTTCTGATTCAGCAGGAAGGACGAGATGATGAACAGATAGAAAGCGCCGGGAATCAGCGAGATCAGCGGAGCGAAGGAAGGCGCACCCTTCTTTGCGCACAGATAAACGCTGATGGCTGCAAAGGCAAATACCGCGATTGTCTGGTTTGCCCATGCGAAATATCTCCACAGAATATTGAAGCCCTCTGCATTCGTCTTTGCATAAACCAGAATGAATACAACGGGAATGAACATCCCCAGCGTAACCAGAACACGATTTCTGCTGGATTTCTGGTCGATATGCAGATAATCCGCTACCATCAGACGGCAGGAACGCAGCGCCGTATCACCGGAGGTGATAGGAAGCACGATAACGCCCAGAATTGCAACCAAACCGCCGACAGGACCCAGAATATCTCTTGCAACCTCACCGACAACAGCTGTTGCGCCGCTCAGCGAGCCTGCGTTATAGATACCCATAGCGGCTGCTGCCCAAATCATGGCGATGAAGCCCTCCAGAATCATCATCCAATAGAAGGTGAACTGACCCTCTTTTTCCGCGCGGACACTACGTCCGATCAGCGTGCACTGCGTAGAATGGAAGCCGGAGGTGATGCCGCAGGCAACCGTTACGAAGAATACGGGGATGAAGGGCGTACCTACGCCGGTGTTGCCGGCTGCATCCCACATGGGATACAGATTGAACAGCCCGCGGAAGCCACCGGACAGATCCAGATTCGTCAGCTCATAATGCTTCAGGAAAATGCCGCCGAATACGCCGACTGCCGACAGCAGCAGGATTGCGCCGAACAAAGGATAAATACGACCGATGATCTTATCGATCGGGAACAGCGTTGCCACAAGGTAATAAACCAAGATGACTGCGTAAATGACCCACGTCCAAACGCTTACGCCGTCCAGCCCAACAATCTGCCCTGCGAACAGGTCGCCGGGGGTATAGGTGAATACCGCGCCGACCAGCAGCATCAGGAAGCAAAGGAAAATATTGTATACATGGTAAATTTTGTTCCCCAGAAACTTTTTGACAATGCCGGGCATCTGCGCACCATCCTGCCGCAGAGACATCATGCCGCAGAGATAGTCATGCGTTGCGCCGCTGATGACACAGCCGATGGGGATGGTGATAAAGGCGATGGGCCCGAACAAAATGCCCTGAATGGGACCGAAAATCGGACCTGTCCCCGCGATGTTCAGTAGATTGATGAGAGCATTTTTGTATTTGCTCATGGGAACGAAATCTATGCCATCCTCGTGCTTAAGGGCGGGAGTCTGTCTGTCATCGGGTTTGAAGATACCTTCGACAAATTTTCCGTACAAAAAGCCGCCAACTAATAAAAGTGCTAAACCGATCAAAAACGTTGTCATAAAACCCAACCTCCTTTTTCCGCTCCGCCTGCGCCTGACGAAGTGTTTCCTTAAAAAATAAAAGTGCTATGGAATCATTCCGAGATCATTCTAGTTGAAAAATATGTCGTTTTCAAGAGGATAAGTGTCTTTTTGGCAGTTTTTCATCTGTTTCTGATTTTTGCATAAAAAAGGACAAATTTCGACATTGTTTTTTTGGAGGAACAGAGGGGAAGGGGGCAAATTGTTTTGTTCAATCTTTCGCTTCTGATGATTTATGCGATAGATTTATGAATTCGGCTTCATTTGCGGGAAAACAGAGAATTTTTCTATGAATTTTCTGCGGGCTATGCAGAGGGCTGATAGCAGTTATAAGGGGATTGATAGAAAATGTGAGATTTTTGGAAATTGGAAACCGAGATTCGTCATTTTGACGAAATTAAAACTGTACTTATATTTGTACAATTTGTTGTTTGTATGCGAAATATATGCGACTATTTGGAAAGATATAAGTGAAATTAAATAAAACTATAAGAATTTCATATAGAAAACGAAGAAAAAGTAAATAAGATAGGGAAGAGGGGAAGAAATCTGCTGTGCGAATCAAATAGAAGAGATGCAAAGGGGGCTGTAAGCGTCAGATCAAATAGGAAAACAGGTATTTTTCCTGTAAAAGTTGTGACACAAAAATTCTTGTTGTATATAGAGTGCCGGAATCAATCAGTCTGTTTCCTTTGAAGCGTAGGGAGCTGAATTCTGCCACCTTCGTAAATCCTTGTAGCTGTCATGAAAAGATGATAGAATAAGGACAAATTGGAATTTTGAAGGAGGTCTATCATGCTAAGCATTATCTGGGTTTCCGGAATGATAGCGGGCTTTGTGTTTCCCAAGTTCTTGATTCAAGCCATACGCTCGAAAGATGATGAGAACGAGTCCCCAAAGAATACAGCATTGTCCTGTCTGACTTTTGGCATCTGCGTTTCTGCCATTCTTATTGTGGTTTCGTATAGCTGAGCAAGAAGCTGAAATATAAAAAAGACGAAATCCTCTGAATAGAGAGCTTCGTCCTTTTACATTCTTGATTCTTTAAGCGATC
>CAVGZD010000020.1:0-31968 GCA_963633805.1 Lachnospiraceae bacterium
TGCCTTTCCTGCAATTTTAGCAGAAAGATATTTCGCAATTTGCCTTAAATCCTGACTATAATTTTCGATATCGCCAGGGCTAATATAGGAAGAAAGACCGGCAATACTAATTCCTAAAATTGGTTTATTTAAGGGATTCATAACAACAGTACCAACCCCCTTGACGCCAAGCAGGCTCTCTTCATTGTCTATCGCGTACCCATTTGTTCGGATCGAAGCCAACTCATTTTGCAGATCAGTAACATCGGTAATACTGTTAGGGGTTAATCCTATCAGCGGTTTAGCGATTATTTCCAGCAACTCATCTTTTGTAAGATATGCCAAGAATGCCTTTCCGGAGGATGTGCAATTAGCAGGGGCTTTCGCGCCGATAACCGTTGTAGCCGTCATAACACCTGTTGGAACGATGCTTTCGATATACAGAATATTCCTCCCGCTTAGCATTGTAATATGTGTATTTTTGTTATATTTATCGGAGAGCTTTCTTAATTCCTTCATGGCTTCTTCGCGGATATTTAAGTTGCTTTTCATCGAGCTGGACAATTCCAAAATATTGATACCAAGCGTATATTTCCCCGTAACATTATCAAAGGAGAGCATATCCATATTTTCGAGGGTTGCGATCAAGCTAAAAGCCGTTGTTTTTGGAATTTCCATAAATTTTGATATTTCATTCAGGGATAGTGTTTCGTGACCCTTAAATAAATTGAGAATATTTATCGCTTTCTCTACGCTTAAAATGCGCGCTTTTTTTGTTGGCATAGGGTTTCCTCCTTCATTTCAAGTACCTTCAATGGACAAGGGCACATACGGTGGATGCTGCATTTGCCGTCTGTATTACTCTCACGCGACGTATCCTCGGGTACGCCTTCACTCGAAAGCCCTCCATAACAGCAAATGCAGCGAGCCTCCACTCGCAGACTTCTCAAACTACGCTTTGAAAAGCGTGTATGCCCTTGTTCATTGAAGGCAGCTTTATACAGGACAATTATAGATTATGATTTTATGAAAAGCAAGGGAAATTCTACTATTTAGAACAAAAGTTCTATATCGCAGAATCCAATGCATACCGCATTATATATTCTGTAATGTCGAATATAAAACTATATTGCAGAATGTCTATTGACAATTCCAATTTGCCGATGCTATCATACGGATATAAAGAATATCATTCTACAATAAAGAAGGAGGAATTTGTTATGAAAAAGTACTAGAACTTATCCCACCCCATGCACGAAGGTATGATCACTCCCCCTGCACCGTGGCATCCCAATGTGGAAATTACGCAGATGGGCAGACATTGTCTGGAGGGTCGTAAGAGCTACAAACCGAGCTTTGGCTCCCACACAGGCACACACACCGATACGCCCCCTCACATGGTTCCCAATTCCGGTCCCCGAGTAGATCAGATTCCGCTGACAACATTGATCGGTCCAGCAAAGATGCTGAGGATTCCGAAGGGATCCTACGATAAAATCACAGTTGAGGATCTGAAGGGCTGTGGCGTAAAAATTGAAAAGGGCAACAGAATCGTCATTAACACGGGTTGGTACAGAACATGGCTGACACAGGAGTTCTTCAGAGAATATGCGGTATAGAAGGCAACATCCTTCAGATGTACATCCTTCACAACGGCAGTCTTGCCAAGAATATCGAACAAGCCGATATAGAGATTCTCTTTATCCAGAGCATAGGGATCATTCTTGCTGCCAAGTCTCATGCCCTCGATGGAGTGCCCCTGACCGTCAAAGGTACCGTTGAACAGATAATCACTGCCGCCGATCGGGGACCATGTATCCGAGGCGATCGTAATATTATCGCTCAAAGCAATGTACTGACCCGTATAATCGATTTTGCTGCTCAAAGAGCCCGCAAACGCGTTGAACTGCGTCTCGTTTGCGATAGGATAAGGATCTTCCTCTGTACCGCTGCCGCCGGCGAACATATCGTTATCCACTTCGCCGGGAACCCATACATCGCCGGTGGGAAGAACCTTGCTGCCCTCTACCTCCCATTCACGCAGCGCGATACCGCTGATGCTGTAAGCATCCACAATGCTGTTGATTGCCTTAATGTTGCCGGTGAGGATCTCTGCAAAGCTCTCGTCTTTCATATCCGCTTTTTCCATAGCGGTGGAAAACGCAACCTTGTCAGTTTTAGGTGTAGCAGCGGAGGTATATCCGCGGTCTACAGTTTCGATCGTACTTCCATTCACCTTCAAAACCACATCTTCCGCATAGTAGTTGCTCAGACGAAGTGCGCCTTCGCCGGGATAATCGGCAAAATCGGTATAGTTACCGTTTATTTCCCCATCCAAAGCACCAATCCATGTGTGCTGGACGCTGCCATTGCCGATAGTCATATCGCCCATCGCATAGGAATTATACTGCTTACCCGCCATCGTGCCGACAAGACCGCCTGCCACGCCGCCAAGGCTGGTAGTAGCGGCAGGGGGTTCTGCGGCAACATCGCCAAAGGTCGCGCAGTTGGCTATCACAGCATAGTTGCTGCTCATACCGATAATGCCGCCCGCCATGCTGTTTTTCGCGGATGTGGCAGCACTGACGGAAACATCACTCCAGCAGTTTGTGATTGCCGCGCCGTTGCCGCCGCTGCCTGCAATACCGCCTGCGAATGTCAGTGCATCCGCGGCAGATTTTGCGGAAACGCTGCCGGTCGCGGAGCAGCTGTCAATCCGCGTACCGATGTATTCGTGACCGGACTCTGCTGCTTTTTGTGTCGCGCCCGCAATGCTGCCGGCATAAACATTTTTGCCGGCATTGCTTACGGTAATGTCGGCATCGGTGATGTTCAAATTCTTCACAACGGCCTCGTTGCCTAAAATAGAGAACAGACCATGATAGCTTGCACCTGCTTCAACATCAGCGTCAATGGTCAAATTGCTGATGGTGTGCCCTTTGCCGTCAAAGGCGCCGTTGAAGATATTGCTTTCATCAGCCTCAGAGCCGATGGGATTCCAATTTGCAACAGAGTCCAAATCAATATTGGCGTCCAGTGCAACAAATTCCCCCTCATAGCTGTTGCCATTATCCACAGCAGCTGCAAATGCGGGTTGCCGGCAGCTGCGGAAGCAGCAAAGTGGCTGTCAGCAGAAGCGAAAACAGCCACCTTCCTTTCAGTCTTGCCTTCATAAAATATAATGCCTCCTTGAATAAATGATAGAAATGAGTCCACTCCGAAGTTAGCCCAGGCTAACAACAGTTAGTCTAATCTTGCTATTATTTTCGAGAGTTGTCAATAAAAAGTATGTTGTATCCCTATAGATTTTTTAGGTTACGATTCGTAAAAATGGTATTTTCTTCTACATATGCCTATCTCTGGATGTCAACTGCAGCGATCCAGTCAATTTATGCCGCCGAAGGGCGCAGACATATCAAAAAAGGGGCATAGTGCTCGATTCTTTCATTCATAAACTGATTTCGACACGCTCCCATGACTTTTGCAGAGCCCCATTTTATGAAGTAAAGCGAATGAGCAAGTTGGCTCCGCTTAAGAAAACATTGTTTCGTTTTTTGTTGATTTCTTAAGCGGAACTGCGAGCGACGATCCAAATAAGAAAACAGACATTTTTCATTGAAAATGCCGTAAGTCCTTGTAAAACAAGGATTTACGGCATTTAGATGTTTTCTTGTTTGGACACACCTTATCGCATACAATTTTTTGTACAGGATCAGTAGAAAAGATGAGGAAGATTTTTCATTTTCGCCGAAGCCAACCCTTGAACAATCCTCCCTTCAGCAAAGACGTAACTACAAAGAAAATATCAGCTATAGGAATAAACAGGAACGATGGCAGAAGTATGCGGGTATATTTTTCTCCAAAATCATGACCGGCATTGATTTTCAAGCCCATTTTTGCAATATAGAAGGCTGCGCCGAGATGAAGAAACGAGATCGCCAATACCGCAAACAGAAAATTTTGTACCGCATCAGCAGAAGCCCAATTTGCATGCAATACACCGCTGATTAGAATATGGGCAAAAAATATTCCTATCTCTACCATAAGAACGATCCTCAGGGCATGAAACATAACGCCGCCGCCAATCCCAATCCCGCCGCCCCAGCGCAGATTTGATCTTATGCAGAAATTTTCCATGACACGAAACAAGGGGGCATTTTGACTTCCTTCTATAAACCCATTATTAGCAATCACATAGATTTTTGAGTCAAACTTATGCTCCTTGCAGAAAACCTCCATCTCCAGCAAAAAGGTCAGCACATGGGAGGGCAGACTGTCTACATACAATGGGATAGAAAAAATAACCACATCGGCATCAATGATTTGCTCGAGAATGGTCTTATGATCGCTCCCTGTTTGCAATTTTAGAAAAATCTTATGCCCTTGTACAAATGCACTTTGCCATTTCAAAAAATAGTTAGAAGCGCTGAATCGGCTTTTGGGACTTCCATTGATAAAGACCGTTTTCATTCTATGATACCTGCTAATTGATCCGGATGTTCAATAAGCACGACTTGCGATTGCCTATACCCATAATTTATCGCATTCCTTTTTACGATCAGTGCAAAGGTATTTTTTTCATGCTCAAGAATATCCCCATATACATATACCTTCATCATCTCATGTTTTCCGTAGCGGAGCGTATGATGCATTTGTCCGCCTCTATAGGTACTGAAAGGCGTGGAAAGACCAATGCTCCGATCCATAATTGTTTTCACAAAGGGGCTATATGTTCCATAACAATTTTTTGTAATAACGATTAGTTCATCTGCGCGTCCTATGATCCGGCAGACATCCTTTAATTTATCATGCATGAAACACTCAGCGGGGTGCTTTGTCCAACAAGAAAAGCATCCTTGGCAAGCGGCATATTTTCCGTCTGCCTGAAGCAGCTGATTGCATTTCATTTTTAGCATTTTTTCATAATTTGTATCTAAATCATGTAGGATTACCTTCATAAATAATCAGCATTTTCCTTTCGGTAAGCAGCTTGTCGGCACAATCGTTTTTTACCGGGGCATTTCCACGATCATGCAAAGACTATGCCGCTTTGCGTATGATCTACGCTGTAATCAGTCGGCATAGTCATGCTGTACGCCTTACATGGAGGATAGAAACGCCGCGCATTGATTGCAGTCTGCGCATAGTATATCATAAAAATCAAAGGAAAGAAACGGTATTTCGATGTAATCTTTACATATCAACTAGGACTTCGTCCGAAATCGCTCCAGCCGATTCGCGGATTCCTCATCCACATAAACCTCCAGCAGCACGCCCTCTGCCGTATGCTCCTCGCGGATGATCTCGCAGCGCCCATGCACCCAACCGAGCAGGCTGCCCTCGGTATAAGGCAGCAGCGCCGTCATGGATTTCCGGAAGCTCTGCAACAGCGACTCGATCTGTCGAAGCAACACGTCCAGCCCTTCGCCCTTCGCCGCCGAAATCTGCGCAATATCCCGCGCCATTGCGTCCATCGGCAAGGGCAGCTCCACATCGCAGTCCATTTTATTATAAACCGTAATCACAGGCGTATCCGCGCAGCCCAAATCCTTCAGCGTCTGATAGACCACCTGCATATGCTCCGCGCGATTGGGATTGGACGCATCCACAACATGCAGCAGAATATCGGCATATTTCAGCTCTTCCAGCGTTGCGCGGAATGCCTGCACCAAATGATGCGGCAGCTTTTGGATGAAGCCGACCGTATCCGTCAGCAAAATTTCCGAGCCGCCCGGCAGTTCGACCTTACGCGTCGTGGTATCCAGCGTCGCAAAGAGCTTATCCTCTGCCAAAACGCCCGCCTCCGTCAGCATATTCAGCAGTGTGGACTTCCCAGCGTTCGTATATCCAACCAAAGAGACAACAGGCGTTCCCTTTTTACTTCTCTGTTCGCGCAGCAGTTCCCGATGTGTGCGAATCTCCTGCGCCTGTTGATTCAGCTCCGCAATGCGTTCCTTGATGTAGCGGCGGTCGGTTTCCAGCTTCTTTTCGCCGGGACCCCTCGTGCCGATGCCGCCGCCCAAGCGGGACATGGACGCGCCCATCCCCGTCAGGCGGGACAGGCGATATTTCAGCTGCGCCAATTCCACCTGAATTTTCCCCTCGCCGGAAATTGCCCGCGCCGCAAAAATATCCAAAATCACGATGGTTCTGTCCATCACCTTTGTTTCGAGCATCTGTTCGAGATTTTTCAGCTGCGCGGGGGAAAGCTCGTCATCGCAGACGATGCCCGTCGCGTCGTAGGTTTGCAGCATCAGCTTCAATTCCTCGATTTTTCCCTTGCCCAGATAATGCCCCGGATGGATGCGCTCCCGCTTCTGCACGCTGCGCGCAACAGCCGTCGCCCCGGCGGTTTTCACAAGCTCCTCCAATTCATCCAGACAGGCATCGATCTGCATCGCCGAACGGCTACTGTGTTCGTCCAGCTCCACGCCGACCAAGATCACACGTTCCTCTTGCTGCCCCAATTCATGCAATTCCTTCGCCATTTCAAGCCTCCTTATGGGATCTCTTTCAGCCATTCGCCGTCGAACGAAAACGCCGCAGGTCCCGTCATCCAAACATGATTGTCCGCTTCGCGCCACTCGATCAGGAGTCTGCCGCCGATCAGCTCTACCTCGACCCTGCGCTCCGTTTTTCCGTTGAGGATGCAGGCAACCGCTGCCGCGCTCGCGCCCGTGCCGCACGCCCATGTTTCGCCGCTGCCGCGCTCCCAAACGCGCATTCGTATATGCGTTCGGTCAACGATTTCCACAAATTCAATGTTCGCCTTCTTCGGGAACATCGGATGCACCTCCGCTTCCCGACCGTACCGCTCCACAGGGTAGTCCTCCACACGCTCCACGAAAATTACGCCGTGCGGATTGCCCATCGACACGCAGGTCACATCGAATACCCGATCGAGTACCTGCATCCTCTCGCCGATCACGGGCTGCTTTCCGCTCACAACTGGGATTTTCGCCGCCTCCAGGATCGGCTCGCCCATATCCACCGTCACGCTCTCCACTTTGCCGTCGGCGATATGCAACTGCAGATGCTTCAGCCCGCCCGCTGTTTCCAAGGAAACCTCGCTTTTGTCGGTCATGCCGCGCTCGTAAACATACTTGCCGATACAGCGCACCGCATTGCCGCACATTTCGCCCTCAGAGCCATCTAGATTGAACATCCGCATGCGAAAATCCGCCCGTTCGGACGGCAAAATCAGCACCAGCCCATCCGCGCCCACGCCGAAATGACGTTCGCTCATGGCGATCGCCAGTTTCTCCGGGTTATCCACCCGTTCCTCGAAGCAATTTATGTAAACATAATCATTGCCGCAGCCTTCCATTTTTGTAAAACGCATCGTTCCACTCCTTTTTATGTAAACAGGACGGCTGCACCCGCGCGGGATGCTCCGTCCTACCGTTTATTGCTTTGTCATGCGCAGCTGCTGCTCCTCCTGCCCGACCGAATGATACAGCGTCAGGCACCAGATGCCAGCCAGCCCGACCAGCGCAAAAATCACCCGCGCAAGCCAGAACATGCTGCCGCGGAACAGCGTCGTCACCAGATCGAAGCCGAAAAAGCCGATCAAGCCCCAGTTCAGTGCGCCGATGATCACCAGCGTCAGGGCGATCATATTTGTCGTTTTCATGCTATCCCTCCTTTTGCCGATGCGATTACGGATAGATCCGTATGCATAGTATTGCTGAAAGGGCAGGATTTTATGCATTTTGCTAAGAACCTGAAGACCTTGGGGCTCTGCCCCAACACCCCGGCAAGGGAGTCCCTCCCCTGCACCCCATTATGCAAACACATTTTTGCGTTTGCGGGAGGGGATTCACTGCTCTGCGAACCGATGAAGCATTTCCCCATCACAATTCGCTTCTGTTCACCCTCTGCGACACAACCCTCGCCGCAGGTCTTCAGCCGCAATCCATCTCACCACGCGCTTTCCCCTCACGGGCGAAAAAATTTCTCCACCAATGCCGAAAAATCGTTCCCCTTCAGGTTTCCGACTGCGGAATAGCTCATCTTTGAAAAATCGAAAGTCTTTCGTGCTGCCGCCAGCACATCCTCTGCCGTCACGGCTTCGATCTTCTCAATGACCTCCTCCGTTTCCTGCACCCTGCCGCGCAAAAGCAGCGAAGCCCCCGCAGAGGTCATGCGATTGAGGGTACTTTCCGTCCCAATGATAAAATTGGAGATCATTTGTTCCTTCGTCACCTCAATCAGCTTTTCGGGGAAGGCGTCCCGCCGCACCGCCTTGATTTCCTCCGCAATCAACTCAAACACACGTTCCGCCTGATTGGGATTCATCCCCGCATAAATGCCGAACAGCCCGCTGTCCGCAAAGGCGGTCGTATAGCTGTAGATGGAGTAGGTCAGACCGTTTTCCTCGCGCACCTTCTGGAACAGCCGCGAGCTCATTCCGCCGCCAAAAAGCGTATTGAAAATCGCCAGTGCATATTTCATGGGATGCTCGCGCTCCAAGCCGGGAAAGGCAAGGCAAATATGCACCTGCTCCACATCCTTTTCCCGCTCCACCTGCGAGGGATGATAGCCCGCCTTCGTATCATGCTGACGGAAGGGCTGCTCCCGCCTCCAGCCGCCCAAGCTGCGGTTTAATTGCGCCAGCATCTCCTCCGCATCAAAATTGCCCGCCACAGAAAGCACGATATTTTCCTGATGATAATTCATCTCGTAATAGTTGCGGATAAAGGCCGCATCGAATGCGCCGATCGTCTCAGCCGTCCCCAGAATCGGCATCCCCAGCGAGCTATCCCGCCAGATGGCGTCCTGCAGGGCGTCATGCACCAATTCCTCCGGCGCATCATCGTACATATGGATCTCCTCCATGATGACATTGCGCTCCTTCTGCACATCCTTCTCCGCAAGCAGCGGATGCAACAGCATATCGCTCATCACGTCCAGCGCGCGATCGAAATGCTTATCCAGCACGCGGGTATGATAGCAGGTGTATTCCTTCGTCGTGTAAGCGTTGATCTGACCGCCCAGCGCGTCCATTTCCTCCGCAATCTGCCGCGCCGTGCGGCTTTCCGTCCCCTTGAACATCATATGCTCGATATAATGACTCACGCCGTTTTCCTGCGGCAGCTCATTGCGCGAGCCGTTTTTCACCCAGATCCCAAGGGAAATGCTGCGCACATAGGGAATGGCCTCCAAAGCGACCCGAATGCCGTTATCCAGCCTTTTGATATGAACCATAGCTCCCTCCTACTTTCCGTAACCATTCTCTATTTCCTGTCCAAACCAAGTTCTCCTGCGGCGCGTCATTTTGCCCTTCTCTGGAATGAAATCCTCCGCCGCTCAGTGTTAGGAATCGTTTGAACATTTTCACTATAGTGTTTGTTTTTTGCGTGATTTTATTCCATCAAGCGATTAGGTGTGTCCCGCTTTTGCAGTCCAGTGCAAAAACAGGAGCCGCCGCAAGGCGCGTCCAAATATGAAAACACCAAACTCCGCAAATCCTTGCCAAAGCTACGCCCGCATAATAAAACATAAATTCTGAGTGTCGAAAATGCCTGCGGAAGATTTCCTTGTATCCGCGACCTTTCTGCTATTTCAGCCCTTTTATGTTTTTTTATCGTGACACACCTAAACAAAGATTTACGGAGTCTCGAATGAAAATGAATGTTCTCCTATTTGGACTGTCGCTCGCAGCTCCGCTTAAGCGGAACTACTTAGGACTCCCCCTGCAAACAGCCCCTGCCTGCGTTTTTATGCCATATTTCTATCGCGCATTTTCATTATGCGTCCTTGTTTTCCTTCTGCTCCGCCGCATCCTTCATGGAGAAATTCAGTCTGCCCTGCTTATCGATCTCCATCAGCTTCACGGAAACCTTATCGCCGACCTTCAGCACATCCTCCACCTTCGCTACGCGCTTATTGGAGATTTTGGAGATGTGGATCAGCCCTTCCTTGCCGGGCGCAATTTCCACAAATGCGCCGAATGTCATCAATCTGGTGATCGTCCCCTGATAGATCGTACCGGGGATGGGATCGGAAACGATTGCCGTAATCATATCGATCGCTCTCTGGATGCCAACGGGGTCTACGCCCTTGATATAGATTGTGCCGTCGTCCTCTGTATCAATCTCGCAGCCTGTCTCCTCCACAATTTTCTTGATTACCTTGCCGCGCGCGCCGATCACCTCTGCGATTTTCTCCACATCAATCTGCATCTGCGCAATCTTAGGCGCATAAGGAGACAGCTCTTTTCTCGGCTCTGCGATTGCCTTGAGCATCACTTCGTTGAGGATATACTCTCTCGCTCTGCCCGTCTGCGCGAAAGCCTGTTCGATCATCGGGAAGGTCAGCCCGTGGATTTTCATATCCATCTGAATCGCCGTGATGCCTTCGCTTGTCCCCGCAACCTTGAAGTCCATATCGCCGAAGAAGTCCTCCACGCCCTGAATATCCGTGATCTCGATGAAATCATCGTCATTCTCGCCCGTCACCAGACCTACGGAAATACCCGCAACAGGGCGCTTAATGGGCACACCTGCCGCCATCAGAGACAGCGTAGAGCCGCAGATAGAAGCCTGAGAGGTCGAGCCATTGGAGCTCAGGATATCGGAAACCAGACGAATCGCATAGGGGAATTCCTCCTCGCTGGGGATCACAGGCAGCAAAGCCCTCTCGCCCAGTGCGCCATGACCGATCTCACGTCTGCCGGGACCTCTGGAGGTCTTTGCTTCGCCCACAGAGAAGCCGGGGAAGTTATAGTGATGGATATATCTCTTGCCTGTTTCGTTCGTATCCAGACCGTCCAGTCTCTGCCCCTCGCTGATCGCACCCAGCGTAGTTACGGTCAGCGCCTGTGTCTGCCCTCTGGAGAACAGCGCAGAGCCGTGTACGCGCGGCAGAACATCCACCTCCGCGGACAGCTTTCTGATCTCCTCGATGCCGCGACCGTCGGGACGCTTATGATCGCGGAGAATCATTCTTCTTACGGTCATTTTCTGGAATTTATATATAATATCGCCGATCAGCGTGGGAATATCCGTTTCCTCGCCCAGCATTTCGACGAGCTTTTCAGTCAGCGCCTCGCTTACTTCCTCTGTAACAGCCTTGATCTTGGCATCGCGCTCCTGCTTCAGCTCCGCGAAAACGGCATCCTCCATCCGCGCATCTGTGATGAATTCCGTCACCAGCTTGTACGCATCTTCGGGAATGACATATTCGGTGTAAGGCGCTTTTTCCTTGCCTTCCTTCTCCGTGATGTCCTTGATGAACTTCGCAACCTGCAAATTTGCATCAAAAGCCAGATGGATCGCCTCCATCATCAGCGCATCGGGAATTTCGTCCGCGCCCGCCTCAATCATCATGACCTTGTCCTCCTTAGAGGAAACCGTCAGGTTCAGGCGAGAAATCTCTCTCTGCGCCGCCGTCGGATTGACAACCAACTGCCCGTCGCAATAGCCGATATTGACGGAAGAAACGGGGTCTGTGAAGGGAATATCGGAGATATTCAGCGCAAGGGACGCGCCGATCATCGCCAGCACCTCGGGCGAGCAATCCTGATCCACGGACATAACCGTAGCCACGATGGCAACGTCATTTCTGTAGTCCTTCGGGAAAAGGGGGCGCAGGGGTCTGTCGATGCATCTTGCCGTCAGCACTGCCTTTTCAGAGGGTCTGCCCTCTCTTTTGATGAAGCCGCCGGGAATCTTGCCGACGGAATAAAGTCTTTCTTCATAATCGATGCTCATGGGGAAGAAATCAATGCCCTCTCTGGGCTTATCGGATGCAGTCGCCGTCACCAGAACGGTCGTATCGCCGTAGCGCATCAGAGCCGCGCCGTTCGCCTGTTCCGCCACTCTGCCGATCTCCGCCGTGAGCGTTCTGCCTGCCAAATCCATGGAATAGCTTCTAAACATAGTCATTCTCCTTTTCTCTGTTTTCAAGCACCATAGATCTTCAGCTTCACGCATCAATGCCGCATTCATGCGCAAAGCTGGAAATCTATAGTGCGCCTTCTGTTTCTCGTGCTCCCTCATAGTGTAAAAGGGAGGAAAACTCCTCCCCCTCCAAGTCTTAGACAAAACTATTTTCATGCCGCGGAAGGGCTTGGGAAACGAGTTCTCATCACTTTGCTCCGCAAAGCGGGCTTCGCCCGCCGCCCCATCTTGGGCGGTGAGTGATTTCCCAAATGGAATCCGCAGCCGGAATTCATTTCCGGCGAGGAAAACAGCGAGTTTCAAGGCTTTTAAGCCTATGGAACTCGTCTGTTTGTTCCTCTGTCTAAGCAAGTCGAAATCCTGATTTCGACTTAGGTGTCAACGGAGTTGACACCTAATAAGGGAGGAAAACTCCTCCCTTTTATCTCGTTTGCGAATTACTTTCTCAGACCCAGCTGTGCAACGATCGTACGATATCTTTCGATGTCCAGCTTCTTCAGGTAGTTGAGCAAGCCACGTCTCTGACCTACCATCTTCAGCAGACCGCGTCTGGAATGGTGATCCTTCTTATGCATTTTCAGGTGATCAGTCAGCAGGGAGATGCGTGCTGTCAAAAGCGCGATCTGCACCTCCGGAGAACCTGTATCGTTAGGGGTTCTGCCATATTTCTGAATGATTTCCTGTTTGTTAATTGTTGCTGCCATTTTCTTTTCCTCCTTGAAATAGATAATTGATTTTCCTTTTGTATCCCCAAGGACTAAGTGATGGTCGGAGCGTCCAAAGACCGAGTCCCGGTTCGACACCCATACAGTTTACCATATCCTCCCCGCATTTGCAAGGAAAACATGGATTTCTTCGCCCTCACGCAGGGATGCAGGGTGATTTTTGCCGCATTGTGGGAGCTTTTGCGTTCAAGTGCGCCCCTCCGCCTCGCTTCGCCAACAGGCATATTCCTCCGAGGCGAAATACTCCCGCGACTGCTCCGCATTCAGGGCAATCTGCCGCTGCAATTCCTCCACGCTGGGGAATTTCTGCTCGCTGCGCAGGAATTTATAAAAATAGGTTTGCAGCATTTCGCCGTAGATCATTTGATCAAAATCGAAGAGATAGGTCTCCACGATTTTCTTTGTGCCGTTGACCGTCGGATTTTTCCCGATATTCGTCACACCGTAGTAATATTGCCCCTTGTAGAGCGTCTTTGTGGCATAGACCCCGTTCGGCGGGAAGAGCTTCAAGGGATGCGCGATGATATTGACCGTCGGAAAGCCGATCGTGCGCCCCAGCTTTTTGCCCTCGGCAACCGTCCCCATAATGAAATACGGCACAGTCAGCATGCGGTTCGCATCCTCCAGATCCTTCTCCAGAAGGCAGCGGCGAATGCGCGAGGAGCTGACCCTTTCCTCGCCGTAAAGCACGAAGGGCACCTCAATGACCATCACGCCGCGCTCCGCGCCCAACCGCTGCAGCAGCTCATAATCGCCCGCCGCGCCCTTGCCGAAGTGATAATTCTCCCCGACCACCAGTACGCGGCATTGCAGCTTTTCGAAAATCAGCTTGATGGCAAAATCCTCCGGGCTCATCGCCGCAAATTCCGCATCAAAGGGATATTCGATGTAGGTATCGATGCCCATCTGCTCCATCTGGAATTTCTTCTCCGCAGGATCGACGATCAGCGCAAAATCCTCTTTTCTATTGAAAACAAGCATCGGATGGGGCGAAAAGGAGAAAACAACGCTCTTCAGCCCCTGCTCCTGTGCAAATTGCTTTGTCAGATTGATCAGCGAACGATGCCCCAGATGCAGACCGTCAAAATTCCCCAGCGTAACAGCCGTCGGTCGATCCTGCTCGATTCGCGTATCTGTAATATGTTCCATGATTTACTCCTTAACCAGCATTTTATACGGTTTGATATAAAAGCTCTTTCCTTCTCTCTTGATTTCATGCAGCCCGACCAGTCGCCGCTCGCTGTCATAAACGGCCGCAAGACCGCCCTCCCGCAGCTCCTGCGGATGCTCGGCAAAATGCTTTTGCCATATTTTGCCGCCGTTGTAAAGCAGCTTGGTAAAGCCGCTCTCCACGCAGATGCGGGGAAAATCCCGCAAGGCTTCCTCCATCGAGAGCAAAGCCTCTTCGGCTCTGCCCTGCTCCGCCAGTTCCTTCAGCTCGGAAAGGCGAATAGCGTCCTCCAGCGCAAACGCGCCCGTTTTGGTTCGCAGTAGACCTGCCATATGCCCGCCGCAGCCCAGTGCCTTGCCGATGTCCGCGCAAAGTGTGCGGATGTACGTCCCCTTAGAGCAGTCTACATCAAATTCCACCTGATTTTCCGGCAGAAATTGTCGGATGCGAATATCATATATCTCGATCGTACGCGCCTTGCGTTCGATCTCCTTGCCTTCCCGTGCCAGCTCATAGAGCTTTTTGCCCTGCACCTTCACCGCGGAATACATCGGCGGGATCTGCTCCTGCCTGCCGATCATGGCTGCCATCGCCCGTCTGATTTCCTCCTCGCCGCAGGAAACTTCCCGCCGCTCGATCACCTCGCCCGAAGCATCCTCCGTTGTCGTCGTAATGCCCAGCCGCAGCACGGCGCGATAGCTTTTCCTGCCATCCATGATGACATCCGACAGCTTTGTTGCCTTGCCCACACAGATCGGCAGAACGCCCTCCGCATCCGGGTCAAGCGTACCGGTATGCCCCACCTTTTTCATATGGATCGTTTTGCGCACCGCCGCGACCACATCATGGGAGGTAAAGCCTTTTTCCTTGTAAATATTCAAAATACCGTCCAAATCGTCCCTCCCATTCCCATCAGGAAAAGTACATCCGCCGGACCTCCTGCAAAACAAGCTCCTTTGCCCGCGCAATCGGCTCCTGTATGGTGCAGCCCGCCGCTTTGATATGCCCGCCGCCGCCGAATTTCTGTGCCAGCGCACAGACATCATAGCCATCATTGCCGCGGAAGCTGCCCTTGATGTCGGTTTCCGTCTTTTCATAGAGGAAGCAAGCCACCTTCGTCCCAAGCACGCCCTTAAGGTAGCTGATGATCGCATCCAGTTCCTTGTTCGTGCCGCCGCAGGCATCGATCTCCGCCTGTGTGATCGTGGAGCAAATGAGCTTTCCATCGCAGAAAAGCTCCGCATTTTCCAGCGCCTTGCCCATGATCTTCAGCTCCGTAAAGCTGCGCACGTCAAAAAAGCGGTTGTACAGGCTCGCAAAAGGAATGCCATAGCCCATCAGCTCCCCCGCAATGCGCATGGTTTCGGGGGAGGTGGAGCTGTGGCGAAAGCCGCCCGTATCGTAGATCAGCCCAACATACAGCCCCGCCGCCTCATCAGCCGTGAGGGAAATCTTCCCATCCAGCAGCCGATACACGATCTCGCTCGCGGAGGATGCCGCTGCATCCGCATAGTTCAGCCTGCCGAACATGGTATTGCTCATGTGGTGGTCGATATTGACCGTTTTTTCCACCGTCCGCAAAAACTCCGCTGCATCGCCCAGCCGCCCTTCATCGCCGCAGTCCAGCGCGATAAACAGGTCAGGCTGCTCCCGCTGCTCCCATGCGCGGACAAGATGCCCGTTCGGGATCACCCGGTATTTCTCCGCATATTCCTCCAGATAGACCGCCACCTGCTTTCCCTGCTTTTCCAGTGCGCCGCCCAGGGCAAGGCATGCGCCGATGGCGTCCCCATCGGGATTGATATGCCCTGCCAGCGCGATTTTTTCCGCAGAGAGAATCCATTCCAGTATCGTTTCAAGGGAATCATTCGTCCGCTTCATCCGTACCTCTCTCTTTCAAGTCCTTGGAAATCTGATTGATGAGCTGCTCCATATGGATGGCATATTCCGCGGATTCATCCAGCTTGAATGTAAATTCCGGCGTATAGCGCAGATTGATGCGCTGCGCGATGAGCCTGCGGATGAAGCCGCTTGCATTTTTCAGCCCCTTCATCACATTTTCCTTTTCCGTATCGCCGCCCAAAACGGAGACATACACCTTGCAGTATTTCAGATCCTGCGTCGTCTCCACGCGGATCACGCTTGTCATCGCGCCGATGCGGGGGTCTTTCAGCTCCCCGCGGATGATTTGAGACAGCTCCTTCATGATCTCGTCATTGATGCGAGATAATCTATTGTTTGTTTTCATTCTTTCACCTTATCCCGACTGCTTAGCGGGGAACCTCCACCATCGTGAAGGCCTCGATCCAGTCGCCTTCCTTCACATCGTTGAATTTTCTGAATACCAGACCGCATTCATAGCCTGCGGCAACTTCCTTCACATCGTCCTTGAAGCGTCTGAGGCTTTCCAGATCGCCTTCATAGACCACAATGCCATCGCGCACGATACGTACCTGACAATTCCGCACAAACTTGCCGTCCTTGACATAGCTGCCCGCGATCGTACCAACGCCGGATGCCTTGAAGATCTGGCGCACCTCTGCGTGTCCCAGAACCTTTTCCTCGAAAACGGGGTCGAGCATACCCTTCATCGCCGCCTGAACATCCTCGATGGCATTATAGATCACGCGATACAGGCGAATATCCACCTTTTCCTCATCCGCAAACGCCTTTGCCGCGGGCTCGGGGCGCACATTAAAGCCGATGATGATGGCATTCGATGCGGATGCCAGGAGCACATCGCTCTCCGTGATCGCGCCCACGCCGCCATGGATGACGCGCACGCGCACCTCCTCGTTCGTCAGCTTTTCCAGAGACTGGCGCACCGCTTCGACAGAGCCCTGTACGTCCGCCTTTACGATGATGCCCAGCTCCTTCATATTGCCGCTCTGGATCTGGTTGAACAGATCGTCCAGAGAAACCTTCTGCGGCGTCTGGCTGATGAGCGTCTCCCTGTTTCTTGCAATGACGCTCTCAGCAAGCTGTCTTGCCTGCTTTTCATTTGCCGCAACGTAGAAGCTCTCGCCTGCAGAGGGTACCTCGGACAGCCCCAGAAGCTCCACTGGTGCGGAAGGTCCTGCCGTCTTCACGCGTCTACCCTTATCATCCGTCATAGCTCTGATCTTGCCATAAGCGTGCCCTGCCACAACAGGATCGCCCACGCGCAGCGTACCGCTCTGCACCAGAACCGTCGCCACGGGACCGCGCCCCTTATCCAGCTGCGCCTCGATGATCGCACCTCTTGCCTTTTTATCGGGGTTCGCCTTCAATTCCTTCATCTCTGCCGTCAGAATAATCATTTCCAGCAGATTGTCGATACCTTCCTTCGTGTGCGCGGAAACGGGCACACAAACCGTCGAGCCGCCCCAATCCTCTGCCAGCAGCTCATATTCCGTCAGCTCCTGCTTTACGCGCTCCGGGTTTGCGGAGGGCTTATCCATCTTGTTGATGGCAACGATGATTTCCACGCCCGCCGCCTTCGCATGGTTGATGGCCTCGATCGTCTGAGGCATTACGCCGTCATCCGCCGCAACGACCAGAATGGCAATATCCGTAATCTGTGCGCCGCGCATACGCATAGCTGTGAAGGCTTCGTGTCCGGGCGTATCGAGGAAGGTGATGGGCTTGCCGTCAATCTGCACAGTATACGCGCCGATATGCTGCGTAATGCCGCCTGCTTCGCCCTTGGTCACGTTGCTGTGGCGGATGGCGTCCAAAAGGGAGGTCTTGCCGTGGTCAACATGCCCCATAACAACGACAACAGGGGGACGCTCCACCAGCTTGGATTCGTCCTCGTCCTCCTCCGTGCCGAAGGCTTCCTCCATGATGTCCTTTTCTTCCTCCACCTCGAGAATCACATTGTATTCCTCCGCAATAGCGGAAGCCGTATCGAAATCCAGCGTAGCATTGATTGCCAGCATTTTGCCCTTTTTCATCAGGCTCATTACCAGATCGGAGCCCTTTTTGTTCAGCACCTCCGCCAGATCCTTTACGGTGATCGTCTCGGGAACATACTTGATCACGGGATCGGCATTTGCCGCTGCCTCCGCTTCCATTGCAGCCAGAAGCGCCGCTTCTTCCTCCCGCTCGCGGCGACGGCGTTCCATCGGGTTTTCTCTCACGCGAGGTTCTTTCTTGCCGCCCTTTTTATCCTTGCCCTTGCCGCCATCTTTATTCTGATTGTTTTGATTGTTTTGCGCATTCTGATGATTCTGATTCTGCGGCTTGCCCTGCTTTTTTGCGTCATTGCCGGGCTTATTCTGCTTGGGGGCATTCTGTCTGTCGCCCTGCTTGTGGTTGTTCTGGTTATTCCGGTTTTCGCCCTGCTTTTGGTTATTCTGATTATTCCGGTTTTCACCCTGCTTCTGTCCGCTTTGATTGCCGCGATTCTCGCCCCGCTTCTGTCCGTTCTGATTGCCGCGGTTCTCGCCCTGTCTCTGCCCGCTTGGATTGCCGCGGTTCTCGCCCTGCTTCGGATGATTCCGCTTCTCGCCGCCCTTGCGTTCCTCGCGGCGTTCGCCCTGCTTCTGGTTATTTTCTCTGGAATGATTCCGGGACACGTTCTCCTGCTTTGCGGCATCCTTTTTGGGTGCATCCTGCTTCAGTGCATTCTTTTTTGTCTCTTCCTTTTTGGGCGCTTCCTTCTGCGGCTCCTTTTTCGGCTGATAGAGCGCTCTGACCCGCTCTACGTCCTCCTCCGTCAGCATCCCCATGTGGCTTTTCGCTTCAATGCCAATGCTGTTGATTTTCTCCACCAATTCCTTATTGGCAACATTTAGCTGCTTTGCCAGCTCATAAATTCGAATTTTCGCCATTACACAACACCTCGTCCTTCCATCGATCATTCCCTGTTCTCATTTATCTCATCCGCAAGATATTGCAATCGCGCCGCAAAGCCTTCCTCCGTAATGGCTATGGCTGAGCGCTGCTCGGCTCCGATCGCTCTGCCCAGCTCCGCCTTGCTGCCGCACTCTATCAACGGCAATTTGTAATATGCCGCGGAATTTTTGAATTTCTTTTTCGTATTTGCGGAGGCATCCTCCGCCAAAATCAATAAAACAGCCTGTTTTTTGCGGATCGCCTGCTCCGCCGCCGTCTCTCCTGCCGCCAGCTTGCCTGCCCGCTTGCAAAGCCCCAGAAGGGAGAAGAACTTACGCATTCCCCTCCGCCTCCAATTCCTGCAGCAGCTGCTCATACACATCCTTCGGCACAGCCGCCTTAAAGGAGCGCTCCAGCCCCTTGGATTTCTGCGCCTTCGCCAGACATTCCCCGTTGGGACAAATATATGCGCCGCGTCCGGGTTTCTTTCCCGTACGATCCAAGGAAAATTCCCCCGCATCATTGCGAACGATGCGGATCAGTTCCTTTTTGCTTTTCATCTCCTGACAACCCGTGCATTTGCGGAGAGGGATTTTTCTCTGCTTCATCTGCTTCGCCTCCCGTCGGATTTATTCCTGTTCTGCTTCGGACTGCTCTGCATCCGCTTCGTCCGTCTCTGCCGCTTCTGCCGCATCCTCCGTCAGCTCCGCCGCGTCAAGCTCTTCCGCCGCTGCAAGATCCTCTGCCGCATCCATTTCGTCCATCTCATCCATGATCTCCTCATCTGCCGCATCCAAAGCGTCCTCCATGGGGTCTTCCGCAAGGAAATTCGTCTCCCTTGCCTGCGTTTCGCTCTTGATGTCGATGCGCCAGCCGGTCAGCTTCGCGGAAAGTCTCGCGTTCTGCCCCTCCTTGCCGATGGCGAGGGAAAGCTGATGATCCGGCACAACGATCTTCGCGCTCTGCTCCGCTTCATTGAGCACGACCTGCAGCACCTTCGAAGGGCTGAGCGCCGCCGCGATAAATTCCTTGGGGTCTTCCTTCCAGTTGATGACATCGATCTTCTCGCCGCCCAGCTCACTGACGATCACATTCACACGGTAGCCGTTCTGCCCCACGCATGCGCCCAGCGCATCCACGTTTTCATTTTTGGAATACACGGCGATCTTCGTTCGGCTGCCCGCCTCTCTGGCGATGCTTTTGATCTCCACCGTGCCGTCATGCACCTCGGGCACCTCCTGCTCGAAGAGTCTCTTGACCAGCTCGGGATGCGTTCTGGAAACGAAGATCTGCGGACCCTTCGTCGTCTGCTTCACCTCCAGCACATACACCTTGATGCGTTCCATGAAGTGATACTGCTCGCCGGGAATCTGCTCGTTTGCAGAGAGAATCGCGTCAATCTTGCCCATCTGTACGATCACATTACGGCGTTCCTTTCTCTGCACCACCGCCGTTACGACCTCGCGCTCCTTGGTGATATACTGATTATAGAGAATTTCGCGCTCCGCCTCGCGGAATTTCTGTACGACCACCTGCTTCGCCGTCTGCGCGGAAATTCTGCCGAAATCCTTGGGCGTTACCTCGATATCCACCACATCGCCCACAACATAATCCGGATTGAGCGCGTGCGCCAGCTGAATGGGAATTTCCAGCTGCGGGTCCTCCACGGGATCGGCAACCGTTTTCTGCGCATAGCATGCCACATTGCCCGTCTCGCGGTCGATCACAACCTTGACGTTCTGACTCGTGCCGAAATTTTTCTTGCATGCCGAAACCAGAGAGGCTTCGATCGCTTCATAAATAATTTCCTTATCAATCCCCTTTTCCTTCGCAACCAAATCCAGTGCGGTCAAAAATTCCTTACTATCCATTTTCCGATTTCCTCCCTCTATTTAGAAAATGACAGCCAATCTCACGCCGGCTGTATCCTTTTGTGCAAACGATACGACTTCTCCGTTTTCCTTCTCGATGGAAAGCACGCCATCGGTCAGCCCCAAAAGTCTGCCCTGATGCTGCTTGCTGCCATCCTGCGGCTTGTAGAGCTTCACGCCAATGATCTCGCCCTTGTATTTCTCGAAATCCTCAGGTTTTTTCAGCGGTCGATCCAGCCCCGGCGAGCTGACCTCCAGAATATACGCCTGCTCGATGGGGTCGGCTGCATCCAGCTTCGCCTCCAGCGCACGGCTGACCGCCTCGCAATCATCGATCGTCACGCCGCCCTCCTTATCGATATAAACGCGCAGATACCAATTCGCGCCTTCCTTCACAAACTCTAAATCCACCAATTCCAAGTGATGCTCCGCTACGATCGGCTCCAGATAGGGCAGAACTCTGCTTTCCGTGTTGCTCCCTTTTGCCATTTTCACACCTCGTTTTCTGATTTTCTTCCTTACAACAACAAAGAGCGGGTCATGCACCCACTCTTCTCTCCGACAGACTATACGTTTACTATTTGCTAGTGTACCATTGTTTTCCCCGCTTTGCAAGGGTTTTTGTGAAATTTCCCGCTTACTGTTGCAAGGAATTTCCCCTTTTGCTATAATCTGTATAACATAACGAACACCTAGAGCATTTCTGAACAGTGTTTTTTACAAAATGTAGGCTGCATTTTGTGGAGGATTTACCCCAAATGAGGGAGGCATACCAGCGCTACGTAGACCGATTGCGGGGTGAATCATACACAAAATGGGGCTTGCAGATCGTGAGAATGACTTTTCAGAAAGGCTCTAGCAAATGAAAAGCCGAAAGGAGCATTCTATGAATTCCATACAAAGCATCTGTGCGGCGCATTCCACACCCTTCTATCTTTACGATGGGGCGTGCATCGCGCAGCAAGCAGACATATTGAAAACGACCTTCCCCGATTTTTCGATTTTATTTTCCGTGAAGGCGAATCCCTTCCCGCCCGTGCTGAAAAAGATGGCGTCCCTCGGCATTGGCGCGGATGCGGCTTCTGCGGCGGAGGTCGATCTGGCGCTTTCGGCGAGCATTCCTGCCGACCTAATCTATTATTCCGCGCCCGCACCCACGCAGGCGGATATTCGGCAGATATGGGGCAAGTGCCATATCATTGCCGATAGTTTCCACGCGCTTTCCCTGCTGGAATGTGAAGCTGCTGCTGCCGGGGAGGAATTGTCCGTCGGGCTGCGTCTGCATCCAAACTTCACGATGGATGGCAAGCCGCAGACGGCATCCAAATTCGGCATTGACGAAGATCAGCTTTGGGCGAAAACGGATTTCCGCACGGCGTATCCTCACCTGCGCGCCATCGGGCTGCATACGCATATCCGTTCTCAAGTGCTGGATGCTACGCTTTTGGGGAAATATTACAAAAATGTCATGGATCTGGCTGTGCGCTTGCAGGACTTTTTCGGCGCACCGCTCGACTACATCAATTTCGGCGGCGGGGTCGGTCTGCCATATGATACAACGAAGCAGTCCCCGCTGGATTTCGATGCCCTGCGGCAAGCGGTTTCGGCTGCGCGGGAGATATATGCGGATCGTCTGCCTGCGCGGCTGCTGCTGGAAAGTGGGCGTTTCCTGACCTGCTCCTGCGGCACATACGTCACAGAAATTGTAGACATCAAAGTCTCCCACGGCAAGACGTACTATGTTGTGAAAAACGGCGCAAACGGCTTTCTGAAGCCTGTGTTGCGGCGTATGCTGGAGGGCTTGCTTCCGGATATGGACGGCGTTGCCTGCGAGCCATTTGTCACAGAGGATGATGATTACAGCATTCGTGTGCTATCCGACAGCACAGAGACGGAGCGGGTGGACATTGTGGGGCATTTATGCACCGCCGCGGATGTGATGGCGCGGGATATTGTGGTGAATAAAGCGAAAATCGGCGATATGGTGACCTTCTCCAATGCCGGCAGCTACGCCTACAGCCTTGCGCCGCTCTTATTCGCGAGCCAGCCCAAGCCGGAGCAGGTTTTTGTGGATAGGACTTAAGACCGTGGGGCGCTGCCCCACCACCCCGCCAAGGGGCTTGCCCCTTGGAACCCATTACGCAGGAGCGATTCTCGCTCCTGCGGGGGGAAAGACCGTGGGGCGCCGCCCCACCACCCCGGCAGGGGGTCACCCCCTGTACCCGGTTATGCAGGAGCGATTCTCGCTCCTGCGGACATAACAACAAAGTGTTTTGGCAAAAAATGCCGCTTGTGAAAGAAGAATCCCATCTCCCAATTCACAAGCGGTTTTCTATTTTTCCCAATTTTGTACCTGCAAACGCATGTAATGCGTTTGCCCTATCGGGTCAAGGGGTGAAACCCCTTGTGGGGGTGTTGGGGGCAAAGCCCCCAAGGTCTCTACGTTCTCAAAGCTCCCCCATCTGCGGCTGCATCTGCTCCACACAAACGCGGTAAAACATCTCGCTGATCTGCTCAATGCTCTCCTGCGCATCGCTCTGTAGCCAGCGCATCGCCGTGTTGTATAGCGCACCGATGTAAATGTAGCGCTGGTATTTCTCGATGGATGCATCGGGCAGCGTCCCCGTGATCTCCGCGTGGAATCGATTCAGCGTGTCCAGCACGATCGAGCCGTAGCCGAAACGGTGCAAATCCAAAACCTGCTTCTGATATAGCTTGAAAAATGCAAAGCTGCGATAAATGTTGTCATACACATAGTAATTCCCATTTTCATATACCACCGTCTGCCGGAAGCTCTCCAGCATATCGGTCATCATGGTCGGGATGACGCTCTCCTTCGAGGTGTAATTGCGGTAAAAGGACGCCCGCGCAACATGTGCCCGCTCAATGATCTCAGAGACAGAAATCTCCGAAATGCTCTTTTCCTCAAGCAGGCTGAATAACGCCTCCGTGATGCTCATCTTTACGCGCAGATTCTCGATTTTACGCTTGTCCATACCCATCCCTCAATGCTGTCTCAGAAAATTCAAAATTTTGTTTGTTGATTTTTATTGTCACTTTCCTCCAAAATAGATATATCATGCCGAAATTATTGATATATTAAGGAAATTTTGGATGAATTTTTTGTTTATACACCAATTTCTACACCAATTTTAATTTTTCCTCTATCAATTCCATTTCCTCTACTTTTGAATCCTCCGTAACATGGACATATAGATTCATCGTCATTTCTATTTTACTGTGGCCGAGAATTGCTTGCAACGTTTTAGGGCGCATACCGTTCTCTATACATCTCGTGGCAAATGTGTGCCTTAGCAAATGGATAGAAAACTTTCGCATACCTAATCTGTTGCAAATAGTATATATCCCCTGATTGTATGCAGCCTTCTGAATCAAATTTCCGTTTCTATTCAAAAAAACATAATCCACATACTGAATCGGAATAATTTTGTTTTGAGCATTTTTCTCCTTTTGTCTGCACAAAATATTTATTGCTTCCTCTGTGAGAGGTATTTCTCTGTAGCCGCTCTTAGTTTTTGGTTCTCCGATCACAAACCCTTGCTTTGGAATTTCCGACGCGCTTCTCCGTATCTGAAGTTTTCGATTTTTGAAATCTATATCAGACCACTTCAGAGCGATCAACTCTCCGACACGAATGCCCGTTTGCAATATAAATGCATATCCATTATAATATGCGGATTTTTCGGCTCCCTGCAAGAAAACTTTTTGTTCCTCAACAGTAAGAGCTTCTCGACCTTCCGTTTTTTTACCGCCAGTTGCTCTTACGCTTTTTCTTACTGGATTCTTTTCGATCAAATCATTCTCAACCGCACAATCAAAAATATTACACATCAAAATTCTATACGACTTGATAGTAGATTTTTTATGATCTTCGTTGAGCATATTTAACACTTTTTGACAATGAATCGGCTTTATGTCCTTAAGTTCCATTTTCCCGATAGACGGAGAAATCGAAATATTCCACATGCTAACATAATTTCTCCTTGTCATTACCCGTATGCTGTCGCCCTTCACCTCATTGATCCAATACTCAAACCAAGCATCTGCCGTAGGAGAATCAGAGAACAGCACACTTCCATGCTCATCTTCAAACTGCGCATCCGCCATCCACGCACGACATTCCTGCAGCTTATGGAAATACTTCTGTTTTCTTGTTCCAGATCTCGTTGTGAAGCGCCCAGTATACATGCCATCTTTCCTTTGGCTGATACCGACACCAAGTTCCTTTCCTCTAAGGTCTTTTCCCATCTCAATAAACACCCTTTCTTTTTGAGAAAAGCCCCATACAGCGTCATATTACCATACGGGGCTAAATTCTGTCTATAGTTCAATGCTGGTTTCAATGAACTTATCAAACTCTTTTCTTTTGATCAGTTTCTTTGTCCCAACAGTCAATGAAAAAGTACATCTTGGGTTATTCGCCAGTTCTCTGATTCTGGCGGCCCCAATGCTGCTATAGGCTGATGCTTCATCGATGGTCATAGTGACCTTTTGCCAAATAGGAACTTCTTTCTTGGACATATCCTCAATCCTTTCCATCTTGCCGCATATTTTCTGTAAAATTCTTTTCACCGTAGAGGATGATATTTTCATCGTATCAGCGATATAGATGATCGAGCATCCCTTGCTGGATAGCTGAAATACCATCATCTCATCCTCGGTAAAATTGGCGTTTTCTGTAATTTCTCGCAGTTCCGGCTTTGTCAATTTATGCAAAGCCAAGCGCATGATGCAAAGAATACCCCCTTATGTATGCTCGTTAGACCATATCAATTTTTTATTCCCTTTCCCGTCCAACTGATAGATGGCATCCCCGTCCATCACAATTCGGATCTCCTCCCGGATCACTTCCTCTATGTCATCCAGAGAAAGGTGCTTGTCCACAACATCGCCCCATAATTCTTCGAATGCGACCAATGCTCTTGCACATCGTTCCGCGCCGAATCCGAATTTATCATGCAGCACCAGAAGCATCACAAGCTCCATCTGCGAGGATAAGCCGTTGTTGATAATATGCATCATTCGATCGATGGCTTCTTCCTTTGCCTCCTTGATCGCTCTCTTATTCGCCTGATACCTCTGTTTTTTTGCGATCTGATTCAGATTCATCCTCTATACCCCTTCCCCAGACTATAGAAATAAATTTATCAAAGCTTTCCTTCAATTCCGATGGAAGGGCTTCGTAGAAATTGATCTCTCTGATTTCATATTCGATACCTCCCTTCATCCGTTCCATAGCCTTGATCGCGAGGAATGCCCCGTTGACCGCTATGTGATACGCCGCTGGTAGTCCGCTTTCCTCATCTATAGCCGAATGGTCCTTTTGATATGCTACCGTATGCCGCAGCAACGCAGCCAACAGACGATCATCCGAGATCTCGCGCCATGCCTCAATGCCATCCATGCCGTACTTTTTTACCGCGAACTCCCGCACCAATGCCAACGGCTCCAAAATTTCCAAGGGTACAAGATGCAACTTCGGTTTTCCATGATCCGCTTTTACGACCTTCTCCATAACCTACCTCCATTCCGCTATTTTCTTCAATTCTGCATGGACCGTTTCCATCACAGAATCGTTCACTACGCGCTCCTTCTGTTCGCTCCCCTCGATCAGCAGCCTACCCCTCTCCTCAAATGCGGCTGAAAGCTGACGAATTCTGTCCTGTATCTCGATTCTGGCTGGATTCTCATTCGCGGAAATCATCCTCTGCGCTTCACCCGGAAGTTTCATGGTTTCGTCCTTCTGGTTCAGCACAAGCCTGTAGGATCTCTGGAAATTGCTCATAACCACAGTCTCGTTATAATCCTCATCTGTTGCCCATATGCGAAGCTGCTCAGGTGTGCCGACTGCACGTTGGATGATCTCAGGCAGTTTCAAAAATTCCTCTGCGTATCGGTATCCGCTGTTTCTAATCGCCTTGCTGACCAGTGACCATGCTTCCATTTCATTCAATTCCTGCGGCTTGCTTACAGAATGAACCAACTCTACAAGCTGACCGATAGTGGGCGCAAATCCACTTGTATTCGACAGGATATAGGATTTCAACGCTACCGAAATCTGCGGATATGTATAATCGGCAAGCATAAGCTCCCAAACCTCTGTCGTTTCTACGATGTTGTCAGGTCTGAAATTGGGAAAACAGTTATAGATTATGCGAAGTATTTTTTTCGTTTCTTCCCTCGTCAAGCGGATTCACCCCCTAAAAATCCCAATTTATCTTCCCTCCACCGGAAGACTTTCCTATCTTGTCCCAAACAATACCCTGGTACCCGCTGGAAATACTCTCGTTAATGGCGGTCGTGACCGCCATATCGCCATGCTGCGAGGATTTTTCGGAAATCGTCCTCAGGAGAGTGCGCAATCCCTTTTCTTTGTATCGAAAGTTCCGTTCCTGCTTGTATCCGATCCAATCCTTTACGGATTCCAAAAGAAAGTCCGAAATTCCAAATTCCAGAACCATGCCGCTGAACATGTCATCATAAGATAACTTTTTCTGAGATGCAGACGGAATATTTTCTCCCTCCGATTCCTTATTTTTCTGACATTCCGTCTCGCACCCTCTGACCCGTGCAACCAGATCCAGTACATATTTCTTGAACTCCTCTGATTTGATATGCCCCGCGACATTCTCAACGCCAACGAGAGTCTTTTCCGATTTGCTCCAGTTGTACTTGTGCCAGTTCAAAATCAGTATCTCCTTCGTCTCTGCGCTGTATCGAATCACGTTGTGCATTCTCTCGAATCTGTCGATCAGCCGAGAAAGGGTGTCCTTTGTGTACCCCGTATGATGCGACATCTGATTGAAACTGACCTCATAGCACCCGCAGATGTTCGTCTGCGGGTTTGTCAGAAGATATGCATAGAAATACTTGTCCTCTGGCGTAAACTCGTCCTCGACCTTATTATCCGTCCAGAACGAGGTGTAAAGGTTTCTATATAGCCCCATTGAATCACCGCCTATCTTTCAACCTTATTTCCCTCTTTTATGATTCCTCTTTCTATCAGAATTGCCCTAACTTCTTTGCTAGACTTATCGTACATCCCATCAACGGTATATCTAATGTATCTAATATAGGCGGATACATCCCCGATTTCCTCATTGTATGGATTTCTGTCAACTGAATCATCAAGATTCATCTTTATTACTCCCATTCATTCTTCCTCCTGCTGTAACCATTTTCTAACGGCTCTTTCTCTTCTTTCGGCTGGGCAATTTACACCACAGCCTGCACTGAAATAAGCGCATCCTTCATCACAACTAGGAACTTCAATTCCACAAGAATATACAGAACCCCAAACAAGCAAATCTACAAGTTCCTCATCGTCCATATTTCTAATTACATCCGCATTGTTCATCTCTGCACTCCCTTCTGCGGATACAAAAGGCTCAAATCATATCCGCTTTCGATAAATTTCAATGTAAGCTCATGATTTACCGCATTTCCCAATTTGCCATATATCCAGTACATATCTGTTGGTGTGAATTGTGTTCCAAGGTACTTGTTATATCCTTCCAGAAGTTTTTCTCTCCACTCTTGGTTTCTTTTTGCTGATGCATATGGTGCGCCTTTGGCTATCGGTCTGGAACACCATTCTAAAAGTTTGCAGATAATATCTGTCTTATCTTTACAGCCTTTCGCCGTAAAGTACATATTCCCTCTGTCTGATATAATCAATTCTCCAAACCTGTTTACAAAACTGCCCTCGAAACACTCCATCACGCTGAAAATTTCATCAATCATTCCTGCATCTCCTTTGGTTTCTCGCACCGCTCAAACTCAATCACCCAGACCCAAGGGTCAGCCGCCCAGCCGTAGCTGTTAAGGTCGGATTTCTTGATGGCAAAATCCCACAGCATTTTGAACTCATCAAAAGCCGCTTTGATGTAATTGGACTGATATAAGTCAACGCCCTCTTTTATTAGTTCTGCGCCGGAAATCTCCTGCAACCGCTCCACCCGCACATCCGTCACCTTCAGCCAGATACGCGCAGCTTCTTTCGGCATATGGATGGACGGCTTCCATCCATGCTCGCCCACCCCTATATTTACGGGATAATCCGGGCAATCCGCCTTGTATACATATCTGCTTGAATACCGTCCGCTTGGCAGGTTCGGTTCTCCTTTGGTTCGATCCACCATGTGACTTTCGTAGTACCACGTCTCCAGAACATACAGGACATCTCCCACCTGATACGGCTGCTGGCACAGTTTGCTGATGATCTGCCTGTCCTCAACCTCCGGGTGTTCCCTGTGATAAGGGCTGTTGAGAATACCCTCTACATTTTGCTTTATCACTCGCCGCGTACAGCACTTTCGTCCGTCCAGAATCGCCCGTATCATCTCCGTGTTAAATAAAATCGGTTTCACCGCCATTCCCCATCCTCCTTGCGATATCATAAATCACAGGCACGGTCACGCCATTGCCAGCCTGACGATACAGCTGACTATCGCTATTGACCAGCGCCGCCCGATGAAAATATTCATCCTCCCAGCCCTGCAGCCGAAAGCATTCCAGCGGGGTCAGCTTGCGGATGGCAACGTGGCACTGGTATTTCTCATTCCAAACGGCATATGCCATGCCGCCGGAGACTTTCACCACCAACAGATTATCCTTTTGCACCGTAGAAAGTGTATTTGTCAGACCATCTTCCCTGATCGTCTTTTCCGTAAAATCATGTCTGGATACCCGAATTTTCCCGGATTCATAATCCTTGCGGATCTGCTTGCCGTACTCGCTTCTGACGGTTCTCAGCACTCCCGGAGGTTCGATCGGAACGCATATGCCGGAAACCTCTTTCCTCCGATTACAAATGCCTTTATGGTATCTCGCTTGCAAACAAAACGCTTTGTCATACAGTTGCAGCCCCGCCCCATAGGATAGATCGCAAAAGGCGGGAAGGGCGATATACGGTTCCTGTCTGCCGCCGCCTTTCGCATTCAAGCAGGGCGCGATTCCCTCCGGCGCATAGATTCGCCCGGCACTTGGATTGCTCCGTCTTTCCGATTCCACAAAATTTCCTATTTGTTGAATATGATTTTCTCCGTCTGCTCCTTCGATAGGAAATGTTTGTTCTCCACTTCGTCCTCTAAGATGTCCAATAATGAATACGCGCTCCCGGTTTTGCGGGACGTAGTAGGCAGAGTTGATAACTTGCCATTCTGCATCATACCCGCATTCGTCCAGCGCAAGGAGAAGTTTAAGGAAGTCCGCTCCCCCATTAACGCTAAGTAGGTTTTTAACGTTCTCAATGAATAAGTATGCGGGTCGATTTTTTTCTTCGAGGTCTTGCACAAGTCGCATAACTCTGAAAAATAGGCTGCTTCTTGCCCCATCAAAGCCAAGCTGCTTTCCGGCAACGCTGATATCTTGGCAGGGAAAACCGAAACACCAGCAGTCGGCGCGGGGGATGTCCTCAGCGAACATCCGTCTAATGTCATTTGCATACCACTCTCCATGGCGATAAACCTCCTTCCCCGCCTCCGCGACGCGCTTGTTTTTCGGCAGCGTGGCGATGTATTCCCGCTCCTTGTCCGTCATCAGGTGCATGGCGGTGTAGCTTGCGACCGCAAACTTGTCGAACTCGCAAAAGCCTACGCAGTCATGCCCCGCCAGCTCCATTCCACGCCGGAAACCGCCGATTCCTGCGAAAAAGTCAATGAATTTCATGCCTGGGTTTCACATCCCCCCAATGCCACTTCCGCTCCTACTCTTGTAAAATACAGATTTTCATAGTCATACGGCACCCATTTGTCAGCATACCTTACAGCCATAACAGATACATCCTGCACCTCATACTCGCAGATATAGGAATGATAAGGCTCTGTTTCTTCAACGACTTCATACACCGTATCTCCAATCTTGCACGGCAGCACCGCCAGCAGCCCCTGCTTCTCCAATTCCCTGTAGTATTTCAGCTCCTCCAGCCAGTCGGCAAGCTGCTTGCTTTCCTCAGCCATAGCTCTCAATACCTCAGCCTCCGTTTCGTCAACACCTTGTGTCGCACATGCTTTCGCCAACGTCTTCGTTTCTCGCAGTTGTTTGATTGTCGCATCAAGTTTTATATCCATCTTCACGCCTCCCCTCAATACCGAATCCTCAACCTCCAACGGCAGCACCTGCATCTGCCGCAGCTCCCAGATTTCGTGTCTATTTTGCATCCGTTCTAATACATTTTGCATTTCTATCTCTCCTTATAACGGAAAATCATCATTTTTCTTTACCTCCTGTATTTTCAAAAACCGAACCTATTTCTTATTTTTCTTCAATCAGGCTCATAAACTTCTCATATTGCCGCTGAGAAACCTTATTCCCCTTCTTATCCTCTCTGATTGCGATTGTGAGGTGTTTTTCTGCGATATGGGATAACTCCTTCGCGAGGTTCTTTCTGCCCTGTTCTAAGCCGTCACGATAGCCCCTCGCCGCCTTGAAGTCTGCAATCTGGGATTTCCCTTCGCCTTGGCTACCACTTGTTTTGTTCCGCAACTGATAGCCTAAATTGGCATATTTTTTAATCCAGTATTGCTCTACCTCATCCAATTCAGTATCACGATAAAGCATGAAATCAACTTTCCAACCGAATTTGTTGTTTTCCTCATCGTATAACCCATGTTTTTTCAGTGAAAGGTCGATATGCTGATAGCCAACAAGGTGTTGCGACAATCTGGTAAGGATATGTATCGCCTGCCCGATATAGGCGTATCGGAAACCATTTTCATCTGTTCTGGTCAGAAAATAAATGCCACTGTCCTCATTCAGTTTTGGATTTACTTTCAGCAGACGTTCCTTATTTTTCTTTTCGATAGCTTTTGCCTGCTTGAATTTCTGATAGTCCATTTTTACCACCTCTTAAAACGGAATGTCATCGTCCTCAATATCGCTTGTGGGATAAAATCCGCTCATACTCTGCGCTATTGGTGCATCCATTTGCGGAGACTCGTCTTTTTTACCGCTACCGGAACTTCCTTTGCTTTCGGCAAACTCAAACGACCGCACATTGAAGGAAATTGAACTTGTCTTTTTTCCCTCTCGGTTTGTGTACTCATTCTGTACGGCTTCACACTCCAGAATGATCTTAGTCCCCTTTTTAACATACTGTTCCATTGTTTCTGCTGTTTTTCCGAATGATGTGATATTGAAAAAGCTCGTTTTCTTTCGGTCACCATATCCCGTATCAACAGCAATGCTGCTGTTTGCTACCGCGATAGGCTTTTCTCCCTGCGAATACCGCAACTCAAAATCCCTTGTCGTGCGCCCGACAAAAATGCATTTATTCATACCTACCTCCGATTTTTCCTGTTGTACTTCTCCACAGCTTCTCTTTTTCGGAAATATGCTTGGCTATTCAGAGTAATGCTCTTATTCCTTTCCTCACGCTGCTTCTTTCGCTGCTCACTCCATCGAGTGAAACTGTCACATGCCGCGTGACACCCAACAGTGCGCTCTTCGCAGCCAAAGCAAGGACCCGCATCCGCATTACC
>CAVGZD010000021.1:0-31525 GCA_963633805.1 Lachnospiraceae bacterium
TTGGCAGGATTAAAAGTTATGTCGCGTTTTATGATTTTGAATAAATTTTCATATACCTTTTCTTGCCATATTATGGTACAATTTGTGCGAGAGGTGTTTTGCGATGAAAAAAATGAAACAAGCCTTATCCGCCTGCCGCGTCTGCCCGCGAAAATGCGGGGTCGATCGCACGACCGAGGAACTTGGCTGGTGTCGCGCATCCGCTCTGCCGCGTCTGGCACTGGTGAGCGGTCATTTCTGGGAGGAACCGCCCATCAGCGGCACGAAGGGCTCGGGAACGGTCTTTTTCTCCCACTGCAATATGGGCTGCATCTTCTGCCAGAATGCCACGATCAGCACCGGAGGCTTCGGGCAGGAGGTTTCTGTTCATCGGCTTGCGGAGATCTTTCTGGAGCAGCAGGCGCGGGGCTTTCATAATGTGAATCTCGTCTCTGCCGTGCAGTATCTCCCGCAGACGGCTGCGGCGCTGGAGCTGGCAAGGCAGCGCGGGCTTGCGATCCCGGTGGTGTATAATTCCAACGGCTACGAGACGGCGGAGGGCTTGCGGATGCTGGATGATCTGGTGGACATTTATCTGCCCGATTTCAAATATTGGGACAATACCTTGGGGGAGCTTTTCTCCCACACGCCCCATTATCGGGACGCCGCTGCCGCCGCTATCACAGAGATGCGTCGTCAGACCGGCTCAGAGCAATTCGATGCAGACGGGCTTCTGCAAAGGGGCTTGATCGTGCGGCATCTGGTTCTGCCGGGGCAATTTCGGGACAGCTTTCGGGTTTTGGATTGGATTCGGGAGAATCTGGGCGCGGAAACCTATGTTTCACTCCTGAATCAATATACGCCCCCGAAGACGCTTCCGCCCCTGCCCGCTGGCGCATCCGAAGCGGATATCGCAAAGCGCAAGGCACTTTCCCGTAGGCTGACAACCTATGAATATGAGCGCGTTGTGGAGCATTTCTTCGCGATCGGTCTGCAAAATGGATTTACGCAGGAGCGCTCCTCCGCTGCGGCGGCATATACGCCGATTTTCGACCTATCGGGCGTGGCGGGGAGCTTAGAGGATGGAAAGGAGAAGGACAATGGTTAAAAAGGAAAGAGTGGTTACCGTAGAGGGCATGAGAGATGGCAAGGGGAGCGTGGAGGTCCACCATATTCTGGAGGCAAACGAGCTGCTGGGGCATGCGAATATGTATGCGCGCGTGGTGGTAAAGCCGCATAGCAGCATCGGCTGGCATCAGCATGTGGATACGACCGAGCCTTACTATATCCTCAAGGGCGTGGGTACCTTTGTGGATAACGACGGCTCGAAGACGGAGGTGCATCCCGGCGATGTTTGTACCATCGAGGTCGGGCAGTGGCATTCCATGGAGAATAACACGGACGAGGATATGGAAATGCTGGCTATCATACTGAAGGATGAGGTAAAATAATAAAATGTTAAAAGGGGCTTGCTCTGCTTAATGCAATGAGTAAGCCCTTTTTGTATACAGAAGACAGGTCTATCTAACAGACCTGTCTTCCTCTCCTGATCGCTCCCGCACATCCCACTGATGCAAAGGTTATTCCTTTTTCAGAAAATGGCTGCCATCCGCGATGGTGCGCAGAGCCGCCTTGAGTGCCGCGACCTCATCCTCCGTAAAGCATTTCAGCACCTCTTCATTCACCTCATCGATGATTTTGGAGATCGGCTCCTGCAATGATCTCCCCTTTTCCGTTGGGATCACGCGCACCTCGCGTCGATCCTCCCGATTGATCACACGGTCGATCAGACCCTTTTTCTGCATTCTGTCCAAAACGCCGGAAATCGTGGAGGTTTCCAGGCAAAGGATCTCCGAGATCTGCTTCGGGGTCGCAAAATCCCTCTGCCAAAGGCAGCTCAAAACCCCGTACTGCGAAGGCGTCAGATCATAGCCCGCCAGTTTGCCGTTCAAATACTGAAAAACCGTATGCTGCGATGTCGTCAACAAATAATTTATACACTGTGTCAATTCCATAATTCTACCTATTCTTCCCTCTTCTTTCTCGTCCGTCAGACACCCTCTGCCGCCTTGCGCAGCATATCATATTGCCCCACCGCGCGGTCAAATTTCACCTGCAAAATCTCCTGCGGATGCGGCGCAGCTTCCACCGCTTCCCCCGCCGCATTGCGGATCTCGCTCACCCGCATGGAGAAAGCCTCCCCCTGCGCGGGCATGACCTCGATCTCATCGCCGACGGAGAATTTATTGCGCTGCTCCACCACGGCAAAGCCCGTCTTTGCGTCCCAATCCTGCTGCACCATGCCGATAAAATCATAGTCGCGGATATAGGAATTATTGGTGTAGACCTGCTGATTGCCGTCCGGCTTGCCATAGTAAAATGCCGTGGTATATTCCCGATGGCTCGCCTTGGAGACCTCCTCCAGATAATACGCCAGCCGCTGCTCATACCGCGCAGGGTCGGCAAGATAATCATCGATCGCCTGCCGATACGCCTTCACGACCGTCCCCACATAAAAGGGCGTTTTCATCCTGCCCTCGATTTTCAGGCTGTACACGCCCGCCCGCTCCAAATCGGGCAGGTGCGTAATCATACACAAATCCTTGGAGTTGTAGATATACGTCCCGCGCTCGTTTTCCTCAATCGGCAGATACACGCCGGGGCGTGTCTCCTCCACCAAATGATATTTCCAGCGGCAGGGGTGCGCACAAGCCCCCTTATTGGCATCTCTGCCCGCCAGATAATTGCTCAGCAGGCATCTGCCGGAATAGGAAATGCACATCGCCCCATGCACAAAGGCTTCGATCTCCATATCCTGCGGGATATGCGCCCGGATTTCGCCAATCTCCCGCAGGGAAAGCTCCCGCGCCACGACAACGCGCTTCGCCCCCAGCCGATACCACATCTGCGCCGAGTGATAATTGGTATTATTCGCCTGTGTGGAGACATGAATCTCCATATCGGGGACAGCCTCCCGCGCCACAGAAAACACGCCCAGATCGGAGATAATCAGGGCATCTGCGCCGATTTTCTCCACCGCCTTAAAATACTCCGCCATGCCGTCGAAATCATCATTATGCGCAAAGATATTCGCCGTCACATAGACCTTGACACCCCGCTCATGCGCGAAGCGAATGCCCTGCGCCATGGTATCCAGATCGAAATTTTTCGCCTTGGCGCGTAGCCCATAGGTCTCCCCGCCGATATATACCGCGTCCGCGCCATAAAGCACGGCGATTTTCAGCTTCTCCAAATCTCCGGCAGGTGCGAGAAGCTCCATTTTTTTATTCCTCTGCATCCTCCCTGCCTCCTTTCGTCGCCTCAAACGGGATTTCTTTCTTTTTGTAACAAAGAGCCATGCCGTCCCCGATGGGGATGATGGCTGTCTCCAAAGCGTCATGATGCGTGATCTCCCAGAGGAAATTCCGCAGCCGCTTATGAATGGTGCGCTGCCTTCTGGGGACGCTAAAACGGGTCTGCGCAATCGTGCCCCCTTGCAGCACATCGTCTACGATCAGCAGCCCGCCAACGGGCAGAAGCCGCAGGCAATGCGGCAAAAACGCCTGATATTGCCCCTTCGCCGCATCCATGAAGATCACGTCATAGGGTCCTTCGAGCGTAGGAAGGATATCCGCCGCATCCCCCTCCAAAATTTTGATTTTCTCCTCCAAGCCCATCCGCTTGATATTTACTCTGGCATCCTTGAGCATCAGCTCGTAGCGGTCGATGGTCGTCACCGTGCCCTGTTCATCCGCCAGATAGCGGCACATCAGCCCTGCCGAAAAAGCCACCGCCGTGCCGATTTCCAAAATATTGTTCGGCTTTTGCATCGCCAGCAGCACGCTCAGAAAGCGCGCGACCTCCGGCGGCACGATCGGCACCTGAGCCGCCATTGCCTCCCGCTGAATCTCCCCCAGAACGCCATCGCACAGCGGCTGCACCGTCCGCAGATACGCGTTCATGGTATCATCCGTTACATAATTCATTCCTTTTCTCTCCTACTTTATAAACTCGCCTGATAAGCCTGCTTTGCCGCAAGGAATTCATCATAGGTCTTGCAATAAACATGATGATCCTCGCCGGCCGTCTCCAGAACATAGTACAGATAGTCGTTGCTCTCCGGGTAAAGCGCCGCTTCAAAGGCGGATTCCGAAGGATTGCAGATCGGTCCCAAGGGCAGACCGTAGCGATTGCGTGTGTTGTACGGAGAATCGATATTCAGATCCTCCTGCGTCAGCTCGCCCGCGCTCTTGCCGACCGCATAGAGCACCGTTGCATCGATGCCCAGCATCATATTATCCCGCAGGCGGTTATAAATCACGCCCGCCGCTCTGGGTCGTTCATCTGCCGCCTTGATCTCCTTCTCGATCATAGATGCGATGGTTACGATCTCATCCAGTGTGTAATCGCTCGACTGCACCGTCTTTTGGTATTTCTCGCTGTACATCTGATCGAAACGGCTCAGCATCATTTTAACCACATCAGCCGCCGTCATATTCTCGGAAAGGAAATATGTATCCGGGAAAAGATAGCCCTCCAGATGATATTCCCGCTCCGGCAGGTCTGCCAGAAAGGCAAAATCAAAGCTCTCCGTATTGCTTGCAGTGATAAATTCCTCCGCCGTGCAGATGCCCGTTTCCTCCACCTTTTGCGCGATCTGGCGCACGTTATAGCCCTCCGGGATGGTCAGCGTGATCTGCTGCGCCACCACGCCGCTTTGCAGCAGCTCCATGATCTGACGCTTCGTCAGCCCCGTATCGATCTCATAGGTGCCGTGGCGATAAGTCCCATCGAAGCCATCCAGCTTGCTGGTCAGCTTGAAGCCAAATACGCTGCGGATCAGACCGTTTTCCTTCAGAATTTCCGCGATCGCCTGCGTGCCCGCGCCCTCTGGTATGGTGACGGAGACGGTCTGCCCGCTCAGATTCACTTCCTCCGCCGGCGGATTCATCATGCGGTTCATAAAGCGGAAGCAGAAAAGCCCCACCAGCACCGCGATGATCAAAAGGATCAAAAATTTCAATAGCTTGCTCATGCCGCGTCTTTTCCTCTTTCTTCTGCGATCTTTTCCTGCCTGATGCGGCGCTCTGCCCCCGCCGGAGGGAATCTCCGCAAAGTCCTCCCGCGCATGGGATCGTCTCGCAGTCTGTTCCCTTGTATAGCGTTCCTCCGTATGCCGTTCCGGTGTATATGGTATCCTTGTATGCGATGGCTCACTGTATTCCCTTGTATATGTCTCTCGGCTCTGCCATTCTTCCCGTTCGGTCGCCCGCCGCGGCTGTGCCAGTCTCGTTTCCTCCAAGTCGTGCTCCCGATCCGCTCCCACTCTTTCCGCAGGCTCGTCCCTATGCGTATGCTTCAGAGGCTCGCGCGGTCTGTGCACGGGGTATCTCGTCGTTCCGTCCAAATCGGCGCTTCTTCGCCGTCCGCCCTGTGTATTGGAAAGAAATTCCTCTCTATCAAATTGATCTCCCATCAAAGACGCTCCCTTCCCATTCAAATTCCCTCGGCAAGCCCTGCCAAAGGCGTCCCCTCCGCGAAAGGCTCGGCATTTTCTGCCAAAAACGAACATATATGCCCCTCGCGCGGAAAGCATTCCTCAATATTATACATTTTTCTTGCTTTTCATACAACCATCATTTTTTCTTTTCGGAAGTATCTTGCAGAAAATCATTTCCTTGCTATAATGAAATCAGGTTTTTTATGTCAAGCAGCATCGTCCGCAGAAGAAGGAGTGGTTTTCTTGCAGTATTCGGAGTGTATTGAGTATCTTGAGCATGAGGTCGGCTTTGCCTCCCGCCCCGGCTTGGAGCGCATCCGCGTTTTGTGCGATGCGCTGGGCAATCCTGAGCGTAGGCTGTCCGTCATCCATATCGCGGGGACGAACGGCAAGGGCTCTGCCGCCGCCATGCTTTCCTCCATACTGAAAGAAGCGGGCTATCGAGTCGGCACATATACCTCGCCGCATTTAGAGCGGTATAACGAACGTTTTCTCATAAACGGCGAAGCCATATCGGATGAGGCATTTGCAGAGGAAATCACCCTCATGCGCGAGATCAGCCAGACCCTCGCGCTAAAGGGGCAGGAGATCCCAACCCTTTTTGAGCTTTTGACCGGCGCGGCCTTTCATTATTTTCTGGAACAAAAGGTGGATGTTCTGGTTCTGGAGGTCGGTCTTGGCGGCGCATATGATGCAACAAATGTCGTGCCTGCCCCCCTGCTGAGCCTGATTATGTCCATCAGTATGGATCATACGAATTTCCTCGGAGATACGATCGAAAAAATCGCCGCCGAAAAAGCAGGAATTATCAAGAAAAATTGCCCTGTGGTGTTGTATTCGCAGGATAAAATAGTATATAATATAGTGGAAAGGGTGGCTGCCGAGATGCATGCACCCCTTTTCTGCCCGCAGAATGCAAAAAGCAGCATCCACTCCCAGACCTTGGAGGGTACCGTTTTTTCCGTAGAACAGAATGGATTGCCCCTTGCAGACCTATTTCTGCCCCTTTTGGGCAACTATCAGATCGCTAACTGCATTACGGTATTGGAGGCTTGCGCCGTGCTGCGTGAGCGCGGGCTTTCCCTGAGCGAAGAAGCTATCCGCTCCGGTCTGCAAAAGACCCGTTGGGCGGGGAGAATGGAGATTTGCGGCAGAGAGCCGCTGGTGCTTCTGGATGGCGCACATAATGCAGATGGCATCCTGCAGCTTGCAAATTCGCTTTCCGTCTATTTCGGACAAAAAAAGCTGACCCTGCTGCTGGGCGTTCTGGGGGATAAAGAATATCAGAAAATGACAGAGGAAATCCTCCCCTTTGCGGATACTGTGGTTCTGACCGAGCCGCAGAACGAGCGAAGGCTGGAGGTAAGCACTCTTGCACATACGATTTCGCATTTCGGCGGAAAAATTTATTTGGAAAAGGATATTGCAAAGGCATATGAATCCGCGCTGGCGCAGACGAAGCGGGACGGCATCCTGCTGTGCTGCGGCTCTTTATATATGATCGGCGCGATCAAAGCCCATTTGCATTCTCAGAAAGATTAAGTTCGGAAACGGAGGTATTCCTTGTGTTTAATTTCAAAGATGAACTGAGCAGATATCAGCCCATTTTGGAGCTGGATCAGATCGAAGAATCCCTGCAGCCTTCCCAGATGCAGGATTTACTGGATATTTTGCAGCATATTGCAAAAGAGAAAAAGCAGCCCATTTCCCCTCAGCAGTCGTGATGAAAAGGGGGAATTGACATGAAATGCCCGAATTGCGGCTTCACCTTCTCAGAGGGCTGCCATTGCCCCGAATGCGGCGTGGATGTGTATATTTTCCGCAAGGCGCGCAGCGCGTCCATCCGATTGTATAATGAGGCGATCGAGCTGGCGCAGCAGCGCGATCTTTCCGGCGCGGCGCTGCATCTGGAGCAAAGCCTTTTGTTTGATAAAGATAATGTGCAGGCGAATAACCTGCTGGGGCTGATCTACAGCGAGACCGGACGCATCGCCGATGCGCTCCGACATTGGATCATCAGCTCCTCGCTTCAGCCCGAAAAAAATCTCGCGACCGGCTATATCGATTTTCTGCAAAAAAATACCCGCGAGATGGAAAAATGCAACGATGCGGTGCGTATGTACAATCAGGCGATCAATTATCTCAAGCAAGGCAGCGATGATCTGGCGATCATTCAGCTGAAAAAATCCATCGACACCAATCCCAATTTCATTGACGCCTATAACCTGATGACGCTCTGCTGCATTGAGGATAAAAATATCAAGCGGGCGCAGCATTTCAATGAGATCGTGCTCAAGCGGGATATCCGCAATCCCCTTGCGCTGCATTATGCGCAAATCATCAGCGGACGCAGCAGCAGCCCCCTGCCGCTTTCTTCCAAAAAAGCGGACAAGGCCGCGCCTGTCAGCGTCAAAAAGACAGACAGCAGTCCCCCGCTCCCCCGCTATAAGCGCACGGAAAAGAAAAACAGCGTTCTGGAGAAAAAGGACCTGATTTCCTTCTGTATCGGCATTGCGGCGGCGGCGATCGTCATTCTGGTGCTGATCGTTCCCGCGCTGAATGAAAGCAAGGATGCCAAAATCAAGGATCTGGAGGCGCAGGTTGCCAGCTACGCCGGGGAAACGAATCTGTCCCCGGAGGAGGTTCTGGCGATGCATAAGGAGTTGGAGGATTTGCGGGAGGAAAATAAGCTCCTGCGCAGCGAGGAAAACAAGCAGGCAAATCTGGAGCTGCTGGAAAAGGCTGTTTCGCAGCTGAGCGATGCGGATTATGAGGGCTGCGTAACCACGCTGGATTCCATCGACACGCTGGGCTTCAGCGATGAAGACATGAACAAATACACCTCCCTGAAGACAACCGCCTACCCCAAGGCTGCAGACTCCTATTACACCAAGGGCAAGAGCGAATTTTTGAGCAATAATTACACGGATGCCAAACTGCATCTGGAAACCGCTATGCGCTATACGAATGGCGAGAACTTCATCGACGATATTCTCTATTATCTTGGGAAAATCGCCGAGGAAGACGGCGATACCGCCACCGCCAAGCAGAATTATGAAAAAATCATCACAGAATACCCCGACTCAAATCAGCTTGCAAATGTGCAGAATGCATTGCAGGGGCTGAACACGGCGGAGGAATGAGAAACAGCGGGCAAAATCGGCAAAAACCGAAAGCCCGCTGTTTTTGTGTCCAAAAATACATTTGATGAACAAAGGCAGACCAAGATTTGCATCGTCTATCGCGGCTGCAAAAGGATACCGCCCAGCCGAGATCATATCCATAAAACGATTTGAAAAAGCGTGCCCCATCGACCATTTGATGAGACACGTTTTTATCACGCAGAAGGCTCCCGTTCCCCGGAAGCCTTCCTTTTATTACATATCGAATTATTTTGCATCAAAGTCGTCAAGCCCTAAGATCACTGAATCCCGAAGGTTTCTCCCCCAACCCAAGTATCCTCGCCGGGGATCTGGTCATCATAGGAGCCTCCATCGGACGGCGGCGTCAAATCCGGGAAATCTGGATTGTAGTAGCCGCTGTTCGGGTCATTTGCGGGCACATCGGGCACAGCCGCCTGATGATTATAGTCGCAGACAGTGCTAAGATCGATCGCCATTTTACCAGCCGGCGTTTCCGAAGGCTGACCGAGAATCTTCGTCCCATCGACCGCCAGCACGACCGTCATCTGATCCTCTGGCGGGCAATTCGGGGAAATGCTCTTGCCGGACTCCGCGCAAACCGTATAGCTTGCATGGAGCGAGCAAGTGCCGCCCGTCTTAAAATCAGCCGCCGCAAGGTCGCTATGTGTTGCAACGCCGTAATAATCCTGACTGCAAAGCTCCGAGGGCGACAGACCCGTTGCGGAGCAATAGCTCTGGGTCGTCAGACCGTCGGGCTTTGTAAATTCCTTATTCGACAAGCCCTGCTCCTGATGAATCTGGCTCATAACCGTGCGCCAGATTTTCAGATGCGCGCTGCCGGCGTTTTTGATCTCCTTCGCCGTATCGTAGCCCATCCAGATGCCGCCCGTGTAATAAGGCGTGTAGCCGTAGAAGGTCAGGTCCTTGGTGTCGTTTGTCGTACCCGTTTTACCCGATACGTTCATGCCGCTGATGCTTGCCTGACCGCCCGTGCCGCGGGTGATAACATCACGCATCATATCGGTCAGCATATAGGCCGTCGTCGCCTTGAGCACCTGATGCGTTTCCTGATCGGTATTATCCAGAAGCACCTGCCCGTCATGGTCATAGATCACAGTGTAATAAATCGGCTCTTTATACACGCCGCTGTTTGCGATAGAGGCATACGCCGCCGTTTCTTCCAGCACGGAAACGCCCTGCGTCAGACCGCCCAGCGCGGTCGTAGCCGCCTTATCCCGCTCATCGATGGTGGTAAAGCCGAATTTGAGCAGATAATCATAGGAATTTTCTGCGCCGACCATCTGGAATGCCTTGACCGCCAGCACGTTCATGGAGTGCCAGATACCCTTGCGCACCGTCGTCGGACCGATATACTTGCCGTCCCAGTTCTGCGGCGACCACCCACCGAGGGTGATCGGTTCATCGATGATGATCGAGCCGGGCATCAAAAGCCCCATGTCGATCGCGGGGGCATAAGCTGCCAAGGGCTTCATGGTCGAGCCCTGCTGGCGCAACGCCTGTGTCGCGCGGTTGAATACGGAATCGCCGGGCTTTTCGCCGCGCCCGCCGACCAGCGCCTTAATCTCGCCGGTATACTGATCCATGATCACCATTGCCGCCTGTAAGGACTTAGAAACCGTCAGCTTATCCAGAACAAGGGTATGCGTGCTGTCCAGAAGCTCCGCCTTGACTGTCTCCGCGAAAGCATCCGCCTCCGCCTGACTGCTTACCGTCGTCCGTCTCTCGTAATGCGACTGATTGCTGTTTGTGTCCGGATTCTGCGTATCCAGAACGGAGATCAGATAGGTCACGTCCATCGTGCCGTCGCTTGCGGGGAAGAGGCTGTCATCCTTCATCGCAGCCTCGGTGATCGCCTGCATGCGGGAATCCATCGTCAGATGGATCTGCAAGCCGCCGCTGTAGATCAGGTTGTATGCCTGCGCCTTGGTGAAGGATTTTTTCTGCATCAGATCCGATGCGATCTGATCCACCGCAGCCTCCACGAAGTAATTATGCTTCGCGTTGCCCGTTTCCTCCTGCGTCTCCTTGCAGACCAGATTGCCAAAGATATCCTCCGCAACTGCCGCATCATGCTCCGCCTTGGTGATATAGCCCAGCTCCAGCATCTTGCTCAAAACCGTAAGCTGGCGCTCTCTGCTGGCGGATTCATTCGCATCCGGCGCATAAAGGCTGGGATTTTTGGTGATGCCCGCAATGCAGGCGGATTCAGCCAAGGTCAGCTCGCTTGCATGCTTGCCGAAATAATACTGCGCCGCCGCTTCCACGCCATGTAAGCCATGATGCAGCGCAATGGTATTCAGATACAGCTCCAGAATATACTTCTTTGCCGCTTCCTTTGAGCCAAGCTGATCCTTAAGCGCCTTCTCCAGGCTCAACGCCAGATATTGCTCCTTGATTTTTCTGGTGATGCTCTTTTCGTTATCGTCCAGCACATCATTTTTGATGACCTGCTGGGTGATCGTGCTGGCGCCCTGCTTGAAGCCGCCGCTCATGATGTTTTCGACCATCGCACGCATAATGCCCTTCGGGTCGATGCCGTTATGCTCATAGAAGCGCTGATCCTCGATGGCAACCGCCGCATTCTGCATATTCAATGTGATGGCAGAAAGCTTGACATACTCGCGGTTTTCCGTGCCATGCAGCTTATCGACCTCATTGCCGTCCGCATCATAGAGCACGGAGGTATAGGATTCCGGCATGATGTCGGACGTATTGATCATTTCCGTCCCCTGCAAAATGCCGAATACCGTCCCCAACCCTGCGCCGACAACCGCAAAGCCGATGATGACAACCACGACCAGAAGCACCTTCAGAATGCTCCCGCCGACGGATCTTTTCTTTCGCCTGCGTCGTTTTTTTGTTGATGTACCTCGGGAAGAAGGCTCTCTCTGCGGCGCAGAGCCGGAGCTTCTCCTTCGATTCTGAGATTCACTCATATGTTTACCCTCCTTAAAGCCGGGACGAGCCGTCCACCTTCCAACCTGCGATATTCTCCGGCGAAACCGTTTTGCAGCTTCACAGGAAATACCCATTCCAGTCATTATAACAGAAATATCTACGAAATGAAAGACATTTCACAGAAACGTGCACAAGCCAGCCGAATTTCTGTACAAAATGCCGTTTCCGAAAGAAAGGCAGACTATCCCTCTTCCCTCCTTCATATGCTTATGGTAGGGAGGGACGACTTATGAAGAAAAAACACGGCAAGTCCAAAAAAAATCTCTTTCCCATCCTTTGCGCAGCGCTGCTTTTCATCCTGCTTCTCCTGCTTGCGCTGCGGACGGAGCGGCGGCTCATCCCTCCCCTCAAGGAGATTTCGCATATCCAGTGCAAGGCCTTCGCCAATCAGATCATTGATGCCGCCGTGGAGGATACCCTCGCAGAGATGGCGCTCTCGCAGGCGGATTTATTGCAGGAGGTCGGCGGGGAAGGCTATACAGCCAATACCGTTCTGGTCAACCGCTTTTGCAGCAGCCTGAGCAGCCGCATCACGCAGGACTTGATCGCACTGCCGCGCGAGGTCATCCAAATTCCCTTGGGCTCAGCCAGCGGCATCTCTTTTCTGGCGAACAGCGGACCGAACGTCCCCTTCACGCTGCTGCCGATGGGCGCAGTCGAGGCGGATTATGAGACTGCATTTCAATCCGTCGGCATCAATCAGATCAACTATAAGATCTGGGTCAGGCTGACAATCCAGATGAAGATCGTCAATCCGCTCTATCAGGAAACGCTGCAGATGGAGCGCAAAATGATGCTTGCAGACCTGATCCTCAGCGGGAAGGTGCCCTCGCATTATTTTCAGATGAACCCCAATTCCCTCAAAAGCAGCTCCGCGAATGAATATCTATTGACAGAATGAACAAACTGCTAGTATGATGAAAGAAAATTGCATTGCGTTTGATATGGAGGATAAAAATATGGTCAAGACATTGAGAGAATTTTTGAATGACGTTGCTGCGATTTCCTTCGATACCAGCGATTACGGCATTATCAGCCAGATTCGCAGCCAGTTCAGAACGAACGAGATCAACAGCTTTGTGGACGCCTTTGTTTCCGGCGCGGAAATTCTGAAGGACGGCAAGGGCGGCGCACCCGTTGCCATCAAGGGCAAGGCAGACACGGACAAAGGCACGACAGGCGCGGAGGAGATCGATTTCCACGGCTATCAGCTTTTTGATTATGCGGATAGCAAGGGCGATTGGATGGTCGTGACCTTCCCCGACCTTGCCGCGCTGGAAAAGCATCTGCTCAGCGAGGCGGGTGCGCTGAATTTCTACAGCACGGAGATGATCGTATTCGAGGATGGTCAGTATAAGCCCTTCGAGATCATGTTCAATGGCGATAACAACACCGTTGTCCCCATCGATAAGGATCAGCTGGATGCCCCGCTGGATATCGCCGCTATGCAGGGACGCATTTGGGTGCGCTGGATGGACCCCGCAGAGCTGGAACCCCTGACAGATGCACAGGTGGAGGAATATAAACGCTCCATCGGGAAATAAAAGCGTTGCCGGCAGGCTTGGAATCTGCTAAAATCCAAGCAGAAACGGCAGGAAGCCATATCGCATAAAAAATCACCCCACGTCGCTCGGAGTCGGGGTGATTTTTTATCACACAGAGTGGCATCAATTTTTGAAAGGCACTTTTTGCGATCCATGCCATGCGGAAACGCCCGCGGCGACCCAAGCGTTTCCCGCATCGGAGGACGCAGAATCCATCGCAGAACGACGAAATGAAACGAAACCACATACAAGCTATGGCAGGAATCGCCTGAATCATCCAAATAAAAAGCATCTAAGCTTTGCAAATCCCCGCAGAGGGATCGTTTGCGGCATTTTGAATGAAAAATGTTTGTTCTCTTATTTGGATAGCGATAGATTTCCCTTTTTTCTTGACACAATCGGCTTTTTCGGTTTATCATATACCTTATGGAATTGTACTTGAGCAAGCATGGGAGGAATATCGAATGGCAAAGGAAAAGAAGTTTGTGGAATCCATCACCGATATGGAAGTGGATTTTCCCCAATGGTATACGGATGTTGTAAAAAAGGCGGATCTGACGGAATATTCCAGCCTGAAGGGCTGCATGATCATCCGTCCCTATGGCTATGCCATCTGGGAGCTGCTGCAAAGACAGCTGGATGATCGTTTCAAGGAAACGGGCGTAGAAAATGTGTACATGCCCCTGTTTATCCCGGAAAGCCTGCTGCAAAAGGAGAAGGATCATGTAGAGGGCTTCGCGCCCGAAGTTGCATGGGTTACGCATGGCGGCGAGAAGAAGCTGGAGGAGAGAATTTGTGTTCGCCCCACTTCTGAAACTCTGTTCTGCGAACATTACGCGAACATTGTGCAGTCCTACCGTGATCTGCCCAAGCTGTATAACCAGTGGTGCTCCGTTGTGCGCTGGGAAAAGACAACCCGCCCCTTCCTCAGAACAATGGAATTTTTGTGGCAGGAGGGTCATACCGCGCATGCTACCGCTGAGGAAGCACAGGAGAGAACCATTCAGATGCTGAATGTCTATGCTGATTTCTGCCATGATGTGCTGGCGATCCCCGTAATCAAGGGCGAAAAAACAGCGAAAGAGCGTTTTGCAGGTGCAGAACATACATTCACGATCGAATCCCTGATGCATGACGGCAAGGCTCTGCAGTCCGGTACAAGCCATAACTTCGGCGATGGCTTCGCGCGTGCATTCGGTATTCAGTATACGGATAAAGATAATAAATTGCAGTATGTTCACCAGACAAGCTGGGGCTTCACGACCCGCATGATCGGCGCAGTTATCATGGTGCATGGCGACAACAACGGTCTGGTGCTGCCCCCCAAAATCGCGCCCACGCAGGTAATTATCGTCCCCATCGCGCAGAAAAAAGAGGGCGTACTGGAAAAGGCTGCCGAACTGAAAAATCGCTTGCAGAAGGTCTGCCGTGTAAAGCTGGATGATTCCGAAAAGACCGCCGGCTGGAAGTTCTCCGAGTATGAGATGAAGGGCGTTCCCATCCGTCTGGAGATCGGTCCGAAGGATATCGAACAGAATCAGTGCGTACTGGCAAGACGCGATAATGGCGAAAAGGTTTTCGTATCTCTGGATGAGCTAGAAACAGCAGTTCCCGCGCTGTTGGATGAGATCCAAGCAAATCTGCTGAAAAAAGCCACCGAGCATCGCGATTGCAGAACCAGCGTTGCAAAAAATATGGAGGAATTTGAGAAGGCTCTGGACGAGAATCCCGGCTTCGTGAAGGCGATGTGGTGCGGCGAACAGGCTTGCGAGGATGCGATCAAGGAAAAAACTGCCGCAACCAGCAGATGCATCCCCTTCGAGCAGGAGGAAATTTCCGATGTGTGCGTTTGCTGCGGCAAACCTGCGAAGCACATGATCTACTGGGGCAGAGCGTACTAATTTTGCGGAAAGCATCAGAAAAAATGATATCGCTCCGTGCGTCTATCAATCGTTTTTAAGGCATGAAAACAGAAGGATGGGATTCCTGTGCAATTTTGCAGGGACTCCATCCTTTTTGCGATCCCTGCATGATTTTTCAGAGTAACATATTAGAGCACTTACGTTCCCCAAATCATTTCCTGCTGGAAAAATTCCACGCGCTATGGTATGCTAAAACGAGAACGGAGGGATACACAATGATTTTCACAACATGTCGTATCAGAAATTTAGAACTGAAAAACCGCCTGCTCATGCTGGCGATGCATACCGGCTTTGCCGATGGTCCTGCCCTCAACGAGCGTGAAATCGCCTTCTATGAGGAACGCGCCAAGGGCGGCACTGCGGCGGTCACCTGCCTTTTGGCTGTCAATGAAGCCGGCGCGCTCAAGGGGATGCACGACGCGAAAACGGTCGCGCCGGAAAGCCTGAAAACACTGGCGGAACGCGTTCATACGCACGATTGCAGACTGATCGTGCAGCTATTTCATTGCGGCAGAAACGAAAGCCGCAAAAATCACGGGGAGAAGCCGCTGCTTGCACCCTCCGCCCTGCCCTCGCCCATTTTCCGCGCCGAGCCGCAGGAAATGACGGCGGAGGATTTATCGCAGACCAAGGCGGATTTCGCTTCTGCGGCTGCGTTTTGCAAGGAAATCGGCGCAGATGCCGTGGAGATCAGCGCGTCCGCGGGCTATCTGCTTTCCGAATTTTTCTCGCCCCTCACGAACCGGCGCGCGGATGCCTGTGGCTTCGAAAACGAGCGTGGCACAGCCTATCCCTTGGAGGTTTTGGCGGCGGTTCGGGATGCCGTTGGCGATTACCCTGTTTTGGTCAAGATTTCTGCGGCGCAAATGGTCGAGGGCGGCTATGAGCTGGAGGACATGCTGCGTTTTTGCAAAAAAGTCGAGGACGGCGGCTTGATTGATGGCGTGACAGTGACGGGCGGCTGGCACGAATCCCCCGTGGAACAGCTTTCCTACCACGTCAGCAAGGGGGCTTACGCGCCTTTTGCGGGGGCGCTCAAAAAATATTTGTCCGTCCCCGTCATCGCCTGCAATCGCATCCACGACGCGGAAACAGCCGAGCGGCTTTTGTCCGCAGGGCTTTGCGATTTTTGCGGCACGGCGCGGGCTTTTCTCGCAGACCCCGCCTATGCCGATAAAATCCGCGAGGGCAAGCCTTTTCTGCCCTGTCAGGGCTGCAATAAATGCATTGCCGCCGTGCTGCGGGGCGAGGAGCTGTTCTGCGCCTTCCATCCCGAAGCGGGACAGGAATTTTTTGAAAATCAGCGCAGAAAAATCGCCACGCGGAAGGAATGCATCGTGCTGGGCGGCGGTCCTGCCGGGATGGAGGCTGCAAAAAAGGCGGCGGAACGCGGTTTTCGGACAACGCTGCTCTGCGCAGAAAAGGAATTGGGCGGTCAGCTTCGCTTGGCGGCACTGCCTCCCAAAAAAGGCGACCTGCTGAAATACATCGATTACATGCAGGATACCCTGAAGGAGCTGGGCGTGGAGATTCAAACGGAAACCACGGGCGATTGGGAGCAGATCACCCCGAAAAAGCCTTATTTTACCGTGATTGCGACGGGTAGCATCCCGCAGAAGGGAAACATCGAGGGCTTGCCGGAGGAAAAGTCCTTCACGGCACAGGAGGTGCTGCAAATGAACGAGGAACAGCTTGCGGAGCTGCTGCAAGGGGAAGTCGTCATACTCGGCGGCGGCGCAGTCGGCTTGGAAACGGCTGCTTTTCTCGCGGAACGCATCGAGCCGCAGGAGGGTGAGTCGAAAATCAAGATCATCGACCGCGCGACACGCATGGGCGGCAATCTGGGCGCAATGGCAAAGCCCCTGCTGCGCGACTTGAGGCAGAAAAACGTCAGCCTGCTGACGACGACGGAGCCTGTGCAGATGGAGGGCAGGAAGCTGTTTGTCAAAATCGGGGAAATGCTGCTGTTCGTCACTGCGGATGCCGTAATTTGGGCGACTGCGGGCGAGCCGAATGTCGATACGGATCTGACCATGGCGCTGATGGATGAACGCCTGAGCTACGCCATCGTCGGCGATGCTAAGGAGTGCGGGGACGGCGGGGACGCGATCCGCAATGCATATGAACTATTTACACATATGTACCTTGCATGAAGATAAGTTGGATTTTATTTCAATTTGCAATGTTGATGTGGCAGAGCGGCGGGGTGAATCCTATCCGCTCTGATGCTCTCTGCATCGCAAATGAAATAAGCGACAGTGGGCAGGGCGAAACCTACCCACTTCTCATCAGCCTCTGTATCGCAGACGGGATGGTGAGCAGAAAAAAGCCGAAAATCGACAACCATCAGGGCAAACCCTGCCTTCCCAACAACCCCTGCATCGCTGACGGGATAATAAGCAGAAAGAAGTCGAAAATCATTGATCGTGAGGGGCAAATCCCGCCGCATCCGACAGCTCCTATATCGCAGACGGGATAATGCGCTGAAAACAGCTGAAAATCATCAATCGCGAGTGGTAAAGCCTGCCCCTCTCCGTCACCCTCTGCATCGCAGACGGGATAACGAGCAGGAAACAACCGAAAATCATCGATCGTGAGGGGCAAAACCCGTCCCGCCCGGCAGTTCCTGTATCGCAAACAGAATAATGCGCAGGAAAATGCCGAAAATCATTGATCGTGAGGGGCAAACCGCCCCCCACATCACAGGCAACACAAAAGCCCCCGATCTTCTCGATCAAGGGCTTTTTCTATCTCTTATTCCCTATTTTTTATTTCTTTTCATCTACGGAGTACATATGCGCAATCAGGTCAACAACCTTATTGGAATAACCCCACTCATTGTCATACCAAGCAATCAGCTTCACGAAGTTATCATCCAGAATGATGCCAGCCGTTTCATCGAAAATACAGGTATGAGAATCGCCCAGCAGGTCGGAGGACACCACCTCGTCGGAAATATAGCTTACGATGCCCTTCATGTACGTCTCGGAAGCCTCTTTTACCTTCTCGCAAATCTGCGCATAGGTCGCGGGGGTTTTCAGTCTTGCCGTCAGGTCAACAACGGATACGTCGTTTGTCGGCACACGGAAGGACATACCGGTCATTTTGCCCTTCAATTCAGGGATTACGCGACCTACCGCCTTCGCTGCGCCTGTTGTGGAGGGGATGATGTTATTGAATACGGAACGACCCGTTCTCCAGTCTCTGCCCGCGCGCGCGTCAACAGCCTTCTGCTTTGCTGTTGCAGAGTGGATCGTGCTCATCAAGCCCTGTTCGATGCCGAAATTTTCATGTACGATCTTTACCAGCGGCGCCAGGCAGTTCGTTGTGCAGGATGCATTGGAAACGATGTCCATATCGCTCGTGTATGTCTCGTGGTTTACGCCCATAACGAAGGTCGGCATGATATCGTCCTTGGAGGGCGCGGTCAGAATGACCTTCTTTGCGCCGCCGATCTTATGTAAAGCTGCCTTCTCCATCGTATTGAACGCGCCCGTGGATTCTACGATATATTCCGCGCCGCATTCGGACCATTTGATCAGGGATGCATCGCTCTCGCTGAACACGCGGATCTTCTTCCCGTTTACGATCAGGCAATTTTCGCCAATTTCAATATCTCCCTGAAAACGACCGAAAATACTGTCATATTTCAGCTGATACACCATATAATCCAATTCCGCATTTCTCAGGTTGATCCCGCAAAGCTCGAACTCATCCTGACGCTGCATCAGCACGCGGAACACAACTCTGCCGATTCGCCCAAACCCGTTGATACCAATTTTAATAGACATTGCATTTGCCCCTCTCGTCATGTAAAAATAGGAATTTTTTATGCACACGCAAACGAAACCGCACTCTCTTTGCGTCCGGATGCCGGGCGATCCCGCCCAAGCGCACCCTTCTCATTTTAACACAGGACAGCAGAAAAAAACGCCAAATTTGAGAATTTCTTATTTTTCAGAAGTCCCTACAACATTTCCTTCCGAAAACTCCTGTAAATTTATTCAAACTGGCGTAATTTTCCATCGCGCTGTCCCTTCCTTCGCAAAAATACCCAAAAATGTGGGACGTTTTTTGTCCTATTTTCCCATAGGTGAAAAGACAACATTTCTTAAAACTCCAAATTTTTCTCCGTTTCCTTGGAGAACAGATGCGCGTGGCGACCATGGAAGGTGAAGGAAACCATCGCGCCGATGGAGAAATCGGCGTCTTCCGCCAGATCCATCGTCGGCACAATGATGATCGTATCCTTCCCGCCTGCATTGATATGCAGATGGATCGCCGAGCCCATCATTTCGCTGACATCCACCTTGCCTTGGATCATTTTTCCATCCTCGCCGCTCAGCAGGATATGCTCCGGACGCACACCCAGCGTCACGCTCTGCGGCTGCACATCCAGCTTGGCAAGCCGCGTCTGTTTTTCCTCGGAAAGCGCGATTTTCGCCCCATCCAGCACCACCGCATACTGCCCATTCTCCTTGACCAGCTCCGCATCATAGAAATTCATCTGCGGCATGCCGATAAAGCCCGCTACAAACTGATTTGCGGGATGATCGAACACCTCCTGCGGCGTACCGATCTGCTGCACCTCGCCATCCTTCATGATGACGATGCGATCGCCCAAGGTCATCGCCTCGGTCTGGTCGTGCGTCACATAGATGAATGTCGTATCGATCCTCTGACGCAGCTTGATGATTTCCGCACGCATCTGGTTTCGCAGCTTTGCATCCAGATTGGACAGCGGTTCATCCATCAGGAAAACCTTGGGATTGCGCACGATTGCCCGCCCGATCGCGACCCTCTGCCGCTGCCCACCGGAGAGCGCCTTCGGCTTTCTGTCCAAATATTGCGTGATATCCAGAATCTTTGCCGCCTCCCGCACCTTCTGATCGATCTCCTGCGGGGGGAGCTTACGCATTTTCAGGGCAAACGCCATGTTGTCATAAACCGTCATATGCGGATAGAGCGCGTAATTCTGGAAAACCATCGCAATATCCCGATCCTTCGGCGCAACATCGTTGACTTTAACACCATCAATCAAAAGTTCGCCGTCCGTGATCTGCTCCAGCCCAGCCACCATACGCAGCGTGGTCGATTTGCCGCAGCCGGAGGGACCGACCAGAACGATAAATTCCTTATCCGCGATATCCAGCGTAAAATCATCTGCCGCAACAACGCCCTCCTCCGTCACCTTCAGATTCGATTTCTTTTCGGGATCATGCTTCTTCTTTTTGCTCTGCGCATGAGGATATATTTTTTTCAAATGCTTCAGCGTCACGCTTGCCATGTTTCATCGCTCCTTCCGTAAAGGCGGGTCATTTCCGCAATTTTTTCCGTCAATTCCTCCGTGATCTGCCCGTTTTGCAGCCGCCATTGCCAGTTGCCGTCCACCTGCCCCGGCGTATTCATGCGCGCCTGCTCGTCAAGCCCCAGAAAATCCTGCATCTGTGCGACAAATAGATCCGCGACAGAGCTCATGCCGCCCCGCAGGATGCCCCAATGGAAGCCCTCCTGCTCGTTCAGCCCCAGATATTTGATCGCCAGCGCGATGTCCGCAGGATTGGCACGATGCCGCCACGCCATCACAGGCTCGTTGTCGTGCGTCCCGACATAGCAGACGCAATGGCGGGGATAGGTATGCGGCAGATAATTGCTCGGCTCTCGGGAATCGAAGGCAAATTCCAAAACCTTCATGCCGGGGAAGCCGGAGTCCCGCAAAAGCTGCTCCACCTCCGGCGTCAGAAAGCCCAGATCCTCCGCGATAAATTCGACCTGCGGGAATCGCTCCTTCAGCACGGAGATCAAGCCCATGCCGGGTCCCTTCTCCCATCTGCCGTTCTTCGCCGTCTTCTCGCCATGCGGCACAGCCCAATAGCTCTCCAGTCCGCGAAAATGATCGATCCGCAGCACATCATAGAGCTTTGCCGCACCGGCGATACGGCGAATCCACCAGCCGTAGCCGTCCCGCTGCATCGCGTCCCAATCGTACAGCGGATTACCCCAAAGCTGCCCATCCGCGCAGAAATAATCCGGCGGCACGCCAGCAACCTCCTGCGGCATATTTTTTTCATCCAGCCGAAAACATCTCGGCTCTGCCCAGACATCCGCAGAATCCATCGCCACATAAATCGGCAGATCGCCGATAATGCCGATGCCCTTCTGCTTGGCATAGGCGCGCAGCGCGTCCCATTGCCGGAAAAATAGATATTGTATATAGGTAAAAAGCTGCACATCCTCCGCCAGCAGCTGCCAATACCTCTCCACTGCCTGCGGGCGATGCAGACGAATCTCCTCGTCCTCCCAATCCATCCAAGCCTTCATGCCGAAGTGCCGCTTCAATGCCATAAAGAGCGCATATTCCGCCAGCCAGCCGCTGTTTTCCGCCGCAAAGGCTTCCACCTGCACGGCATCCCGTTTCCCGCCGCGTTCCATCGCCTTTTTCAGCAGGACAAAACGGCTTTGGTAGATTTTCGCATAATCCACCCGTGCGGCATCCTCACCCCAATCGACGGCATCAATCTCCTGCTGCTCCAAAAGCCCCTCCTGCCGCAGGAAATCCAAATCGATAAAATAGGGATTGCCCGCAAAAGCGGAAAAGCTCTGATAGGGGGAATCACCATAGCTGGTCGGACCGACGGGCAAAAGCTGCCAATAGCTCTGCCCTGCTCGCGCCAGAAAATCTACAAAATCATACGCCGCCTTGCCGAGCGAGCCGATACCGTAGGGGGAGGGCAGCGCGGAGATCGGCAGCAAAATACCGGAACTTCTTTTCATCACAAAGCCCCCTTATCCCTTGACTGCGCCTGCCAGAACGCCCTTGATGATATGCCGCTGCCCCAGCAGATAGATGATCACAACGGGCAGGACCGTCATAACGATACATGCCATCATCGGTCCCATCTCGACCTTGCCGTAGCTGCCGCGGAAATATTGGATCAGCATGGGGATGGTCTGATATTTTTTGATATCCAGCACCAGTCTCGGCAGCAGATAGTCATTCCAAACCCACATCGTCTCCAGAATGCCGACGGAAATCAGCGTCGGGCGCAGCAACGGGAAAACGACCTTGAAATAGGTCTGCACGGGATTGCAGCCATCGATCATCGCCGCCTCTTCAAGCTCGATCGGGATGGATTTCATAAAGCCGGAGAACATGAACACCGCCAGTCCCGCGCCAAAGCCCAGATAGATGAAGCAGATCGTCCAAGGCGTATTGAAGCGCAGATTCAGGATGGGGATGGTCAGGCTGTCCGCCGTCTGCGAAAGCGTAAACATCACCATCTGGAAGGGTACAACCATCGAAAACGCGCAAAGCAGATAAATCAGCTTGGACATTTTGGAATTTACCCTTGTAATATACCATGCGCACATGGAGCAGCACACCAGAATCAGCGCCACAGAGGACACCGTAATGAATGCGCTGTAGAAAAAGCTCTGCAAAAAGCCCTGCGAGCCGAGTGCCTTGGCATAATTCGCAAAGCCGGCGAAGGTTTCCGCCGTCGGTACATCAAATGTCGTTGCGGTGGTGATGGAAGTCTCCTTTTTCAACGAATTGAGCACAACCATCACAATGGGATACATATACAGCACGCACAGAACGGAGAAAAAGACCGTTCCCACGATGCTCCAGATGGATTTTTTCGAGTTCGTCATTATTGCTGCACCTCCTTAGAACGAGTCGCACGAAGCTGCGTCAGTCCGATGATAACGACCAGAATGAAGAATACCACTGCCTTTGCCTGCCCAATGCCCTTCCATGCTGCACCTGCGCGCGCATAGAATGTATAATAAATATTAAGCGCCATCATTTCCGTGGTATGCGCAGGGTCGCCCGCCGTCAGGGAAAGGTTTTGGTCGAAGAGCTTGAAGGCATTTGTGATCGTCAGGAACAGGCAAATCGTGATCGAAGGCATGACCATCGGCAGTTTGATCTTCCAGAGCGTTTGCCAGCTGTTCGCGCCATCAATAGCGGCGGCTTCGATCAGATCGCCCGGCACGTTTTGCAGCCCTGCGATGTAAATAATCATCATGTAGCCGATCTGCTGCCAGCACAGCAGGATAATCAAGCCCCAATAGCCCGCCTGCGTATTCAGCGCCAGCAAAGGTTCGCCCATCTTCATCAGCACCGCGTTAAACAGCGTCTGCCAGATATACCCCAGAACGATGCCGCCGATGAGGTTCGGCATGAAAAATACGGTACGGAAGATATTCGTCCCCTTCAACTCTCTGGTCAGCGCCAGCGCAATGGCAAAGGCGATGATATTGATCGTCAGCGTTGCCACGACCACAAAGGCAACCGTAAACTTGAAGGAAGCCAGAAAGGATGCATCCGTTAAGGCTCTGATGTAGTTGTCCAGCCCAACGAATTTGGCATTCTTTACGGTCGTAAACTGGCAGAAGGACAGATACAGCCCATGCAGGAAGGGCCAGATAAAGCCCACGCAAAAGGCAGCCAAGGTCGGCGCAACAAAAAGGGGAAACCATCTTTTCAGTGCTCTTTCCATAGTTCGCTCAACTCACTTTCTTTTTGGATTTTTTATATTAAGTGCGTTTCTGAAAAGTACTCTTTGCAAGAGGCAAGCCTCATTTTCGGGATCATTTACCCCAAATGCTTGCTAATTGCAAGAATGGCTTTTCAGAAAGACTCCGGGGAGATTGCGTTTCTGTTGATATGAGAAAGGGGAGCATAGATGCTCCCCTCATATCTTCTCTTTTGCAAAAACTTAGTTATTTGCTAACTGATATTCTGTTGCCCAGCCATCCACGAATGCGGAAACAACTGCTGCCCAGTTATCATCTGTCTGGTCTGCCGCATATGCTGTCAGAGCGGAGCCAACGCCATTCTTCCATTCCTCGGAGGGCATTGTTGTGAAGTTCCAGGATACGGGAACCTTACCTGCTGCTGTCATTTCAGCGTCCTGCTTAACAAATACGTTTGCGGATTCCTGTGCATTCTTGAAGGGGATAACGAAGCCCATGCCGGGTTCGCCGGAGGGCATTGCGCCTTCGCCGCCGCACATAGCCATTACGCCGACATCAGATGTTACGCACCAGTTGATGAAATCCAGTGTAGCCTGAATATCTGCCTCGGATGCATGGCTGTTTACGCACCAGTAGTTCTCTGTACCTGTGCACAGGCCCTGATTTGCTTCGTCGCCAACGCCGATGTAAATGGGGATCATAGCCAGATCATCCTCTGCGAATTTGCCTTCGCCAACCAGATTTGCATATTCCCAAGAGCCGTTCTGGAAGAATACAGCCTGCCCTGCAAGGAACTCATTTCTGGAGTCATCGCCTGTCTTTGCGGACAGCTCAGCAGGAGAGCATGTGCTGTTGTTGATGTACAGATCCCAGATTGCGCGGTAGTTATCCAGATATGTACCCTTGATTGCATCTGTTGCGTTGATGCCGTCTGTCTGATATTCAAAATAGATAGGCAGGTTTGCCAGATGCGTCTTGAATCTCCAGTCGGAAGTACCGTCCATACCTGCAGAGGTGAATGCTGCGAAGCCCAGCTCATCCTTACGAGCCGTGATATCCTCAGCGACCTTCTTCAGATCCGCAAAGGATGCGATATCCTCTACGCTGTAGCCTGCCTGTGCCAGCAGAGTCTTGTTTGTGATGATGCCGTAGGATTCGATGACATAGCCGATACCTGCAATCGCGCCATCCTCCGTCTTCAGCTCGAAGGAGTCGCTTGTCAACTGACCTACAACGTCAGAGCCGGCCAGATCATAGCAGTAATCTGTCCAGTTTTTCAGACCAACGGGACCGTTTACCTGGAACAGCGTAGGCGCATCGGATTTGCCCATCTCTGCCATCAGCGTAGTCTCATAATCGCCGGAAGCTGCCGTTACGACCGTTACGGGAACGCCCGTCTCCTCCGTATAAACCGTTGCCAGCTCCTGCCACTGTGCATCCTGCTCCGGCTTGAAGTTCAGGTAGTACACAGATGCCGTGTCATCTGCGGGCGCTGCCTCCTGACTGCCGCAAGCAGCCAGACCTGCACACATCACCAGAGACATCATAAGTGCAAAGACTCTTTTCATGTTACACATCTCCCTTTCCTTTTGATCTTGTGATCCTTTGTTCCCTTTTCTATTTCCATATCCCTGCGGATACAAAAATCATTCCAATTTGCGGACACTCCCGCCCGTGCGAACCGAGGTATCCAGCTCCACATGGCAGTTCCCCGCCTTATTCTCGATCAGATCCACCAGAATGCGAACGGATTTCTCCCCCATCTCCTCCGCCGGCTGCACAAGCGTCGTCAGCGTCGGAATCATATAGGCAGACATCGTGATGCCGTCAATGGCGATCACGGAGCAATCCCGCGGCACGACCTTCCCCGCGTCCGCAAGCGCCTTGATCGCTGCAACCGCCATCGCGTCCGCAATGATGAAGGCTGCCGTAAAATCATCCCTGCGCTGCAGCAGACGATGCATCGCCGCATAGGCGGATTCCATCTCAAATTTTTCCGTTTCCTCCACCAATTCCAGATCCAGCGGAATGCCATGATCCGCCAAAGCCTTGCAGTAGCCCTCATAGCGCAGCTGGCTGATGGAGCAGTCCTCCCTAGAGTCTAGCAGCAACGCAATTTTGCGATGCCCCTGCCGAATCAGCAGCTCCACCGCGCGGTATGCCTCCTTCCTGTCATTGATCGTGACAGAGGAATAGGCGTCCTCCCGCAGTCCGCCGAAGCTGTTCGTATAGGAGCAGCAGACGAAGGGAACCTTCAGCATCGCCACCTGCTCCGGAGCATAATCGCAGCAGCCGCCCAGCAAAATCAGCCCTTTCAGCTTCTTTGACCTCGCCAGACTCGCGCCCACGCTCACCTCATCCGCGCCGCTGGGTATCTGACAGAACGTCATCATATACCCCGCCCGTCGGATCGCATTTTCGATCGAGCGCATCACCTTCGAGAAAAAGGGATTGCCCACGCCGCGCACCACCAGACCGATGCTGTTCGACTGCGGCTTTGCCAAGTCCCTCGCACTGTTGTTCGGCACGTAATGCACCGCCCGAACCGTTTCCATGACCCTCTCTCTGACTGCATCACTCACGTCGGGATGGTTATTGAGTGCGCGGGATACTGTGCTGACGGAAACGCCGCAGCGCTTCGCGATATCCTTAATCGTCACAGTCCACACCTCTTTCCCTTCCTCCGGCATACGCTAAGCCCCTCTGCGTGCTTTTGAAAGCGTTCCCGGAAACGTTTCCAGCTTTACTTGGATGATACCAAAGAATGTGGTATTTGTCAATTCCCCGTTGTGCATTTTCGTAGTAAATCACAAAAAATCCCATTAATTTTATAGCAACTTTACCAATTTTTTCTTCCATCAAATAACAAATTCCGCAGAAATTCGAGAAAAAAGTAAACCCGATAAACAGGTTCTGCTTAAGAAAACATCGCCCTGCCTTTTGTTGATTTCTTAAACGGAGCTGCAAGCGGCGACCCGAATAAGAAAACAGACATTTTTCATCAAAAATGCCGTAAGTCCTTGTAAAATAAGGATTTACGGCATTAGGTATTTTCTTATTCGGACGCGCCCTACAGCCCCTCGGCTATATCGGGTAGATATCCTTTATTTCTTAATATTCATACTCCGCCTGCGTCTCGCCATCCTCATAGAATACAGTGATCTTTCTGATTCGGCTCAAATCGAAGTGCTCAAATATCGTCTCGTCATCTTCCTCATCCACGATCCGAAGGTCCCAATAACGCTGTCTGGAATCCGTATCGAAGTTGATATTCAAGGTCTGACCGCTCTCCAGCACATCATCCTCCAGAATATCCTCCTCCCAATCCTCACTGTCAGACTCGGAAACATAGATTTCATGGAACGCATAATCCGTGTTGTTCACAAGCTCGAAATCCGGGCTGAATTCCTCATCATCCTCCAGCAGCTCGCTCAAAGCCTGAAGACTCTCAAAGATTCCCATAATTGACCTCCCCTTTTTGAAAACACTATCATTTTCCACTGCAATCCGCGGATTTTGAAGCATTGTATCACGGCATATTATGCAAGTCAAGCATTTTGACCTAAAGATTTCATAAATCTAAAATGTAATTTAGCCATAAGCATATGATATCCCTTGGATATTCTACAAAAAATGCATAATATTCACAAAATTTTCATATGCGATGCTGTATTTTTATGCAATACTACCAAGCATCACTTAAGCTGATACGCACGATACAGGAATGTCACGATCTGCACACGGGTGCAGCTCTGGTTTGGACCGAATTTCCCGTTGCCAACGCCGCTCGTCAGACCATTTTCCACAGCCCATGCGACCGTCCCGGCACAATAGCTATCCGCAGAAACATCACTGAACGTCGCCCTGCCATCGGTCGGCTGACCAAGCGCACGGAACAGAAGCGCCATGCTCTGCGCGCGCGTGCAGCCTGCATTCGGCGTGAGCGCAGCATCGGCAAGGGTCTTGCCCGCCTCCTTGATGGTCGTATAACCGGGTGCGCCGCTCAGCTTTGCCTTGCTTACGTTGATCGTCATCTTCCCCGTGACCTCAAGATAGTTGTCATCAGTCGGCGTAAATTTCCAGACTACATCACGTTCTCCTGCATTCGGCTTCTGATCGGGGTCTTGCCATGTAAATGTCCCCTCGACCTCAGTGCCATCCACCTTCATCGTGCCGGAAATGCGGATCGAATCGAGAGTCTCGCCATAGGTGAGCGTATTCTTGCTGAGTGTAATATTTCCATCCAATACGGGCATTTTCTTATTCACCGCATTGACATTGAGCGTGAGCTGTCCCATACCAATGATATAATTCTGCGTAGTGACATCGAACGTCACCGTGCCGACCAATCCCGCTGCGCCAGTGTACTTCTGAATCGGCAGAGTCAGAACACCGTCTGCTGTGATCGATGCCCCGTTACTGGAATCGTAATAGCCCGGAACATTTACCGCAAGGCTCAACTCATTGCACGCAATCGTGCCATAGCGCTTAGGTGCATCCAACTTCGTCAGGAGCGACTTGAAATCGATGGTATACGTCGCCGCTTGATCATTCGCGATCGTCAGCATACCCTCCTTTTCGGGCGATACATTACCTGTCGAGATACTTGCCGCTACGCTCCCTGTCAGGCGCATGCTCCTGTCCGCAGCTTTGTAATTTTCATTCTTCAGCGTTATGTCATACTCCAACTCTTTGGCATCTTTAACATCCGGGCTATTATATTGCAAGCTGTTGACCTCATAATCATTCCCCAATGTAAGAGTAAATTTCGTCTGCGCAGCGCTGCCACTGCCATAAAAGTAGTAGAGTGCTTCGATTGCCCGAGGGTTCGGATCTGTCTTGCCATCGTAAGGCTTGCTGAGTACATCCTGATAGAATTCAGGTGCGCTCAATTCGCGTGGCGTGATCGCCACCGTATGCTCTGCGCTCTCCGCATAGAAGCCATCGTAATCCACAGCCACCATATAGGTATATTGCCGAGCTCCTGATTGTCCGGGATGGTGTAGGCCTGCCCGTTACCGATTTTCTGCCAGTCGCCATTCTCGTCCTTTTGATACCACTAATAGGTGATTGTTGTCGCAGTGCTGCCGGGATTCGCCTGAATATTCGCCGTCAGCTTCGCGTCTTTTTCCGCATATTGTATGCTGCCCGCGCCACTGATTGCCACACTGAAAGTCGGCGCATCCGCAACCTTAACATTAGAGATAAACTTATAGCTACTCTCCATCGGCAGCGAATATGCAAGGTGTGGAACGCCCTTTTCAAGCTTCCCCATTCTCTACTATACAGTCTCAGCCGAAAAAGTAAATCATTCCAAAGTATGAAAAACGAGAAATTTTGCACTTTTTTATCTCATACTCCATTTCAGTAGCAGCGCCGAATTGACGATCACCGCAATCGACCCCGCATTATGCACCAGCGCACCGAAAACGGGATCCAAAACGCCCGTGATAGCCAGCGCGATCGCAACGAAATTCAGCGTCATGGAGAAGGTCAGGTTCAGCTTGATCGTCATCATCATCCGCTTGGAGAGCGCGAACAGCTGTGGCAGCTCCTTCACCTCATCATCCACCAGCGCAATATCCGCCGCATCCACGGCAATATCGCTGCCAACGCCGCCCATCGCAATGCCGACATCCGCCGCCTTCAGCGCGGGCGCATCGTTTATGCCGTCCCCGATCATGCAGACCGCCTCGCCGCGCCGCTGATCCTCCGCAATCCATTTCAACTTATCCTCCGGCAGACAATTTGCGTGCACCTCCCTGATCTGCAGCTGCTTTGCGATGGTCGCCGCCGCATTTTGGTGGTCACCCGTCAGTAACACGGGCTGTACACCGATTTTCCGCAATTGTTCGATCATGCCGCGGCTTTCCTCCCGCACGGTATCCGAAAGGACGAGATAGCCCGCCAAACAATCGTCCACAGCCACATAAATCACCGTGCCGCCCGCCTGCAGATATTTTCCCACGCCCAAGGCGAGGACTTCGCTCAGGCACAAGGCTTCGTTTTTTGCAATCAGCTTGAGATTGCCCGCGCTGATCCGCTTGCCGCCCGCCTGCGCAGTCACGCCCTCGCCGGGGAGCATCTGAAATTCCTGCGCCGCCTGCGGCTTCTCGCCGTAGCATTTCACGATCGCCTTGCCGAGCGGATGCTCCGAAAATTGCTCTGCGGCGGCGGTCAGGGCGTAAATTTCCTCCGCGCTGTAATCGGAAATGCTCTCCACAGCTGTCACCTGCGGCTTGCCGTAGGTCAGCGTGCCCGTTTTATCAAATGTAATCCGCGTTACCCGCGCCAGACGCTCCAGCGCATCACCCTCGCGCACCAGAAAACCGTGCTTTGTTGCGTTGCCGATTGCCGCCATGATGGCTGTCGGAGTCGCCAGCACCAGTGCGCAGGGGCAGAATACGACCAGAATCGTCACCGCGCGGATGATCTCGCCGGAGAAGAACCATGTGAGCGCGGCGGCACTCAGAGCGATCACGACGATCCACGTCGCCCAGCGATCCGCCAGCCCGACGATTTTTGCCTTGCTCGCATCGGCAGACTGCACCAGACGAATCATGCGCTGGATGGAGCTGTCCTCGCCGACCTTCGTTGCCCGCATCTCAAATGCACCGAATTGATTGACCGTACCGGAGGAAACCTCGTCCCCCGCCGCTTTATCCACAGGCAGAGATTCCCCCGTCATGACCGCCTGATTGATCGATGTCTGTCCGGCAGTGATCACGCCGTCCACCGGGACAGTCTCCCCCGGCAGTACGCGCAGCAAATCGCCAACCTGTACCTGCTCTGCCGGCAGGATTTTTTCCGTCTCATTCGCCAACACACGCGCGGTCTGCGGTGTCAGATGCACCAGCTTTTCGATGCCTGCACGTGCCTTTGCAACGGTCAGATCCTCTAAAAGCGCACCAAGCTGCATGATAAATGCGACCTCCCCGGCGGCGAAGTCCTCCCCGATTAAAATCGATGCGATCAGCGCCAGCGATACCAGCACGTCCGCCTTGATGTCAAATGCCGTCACCAAGCCAATAATCGCCTCTAGGATGATCGGAACACCGCAGAGAATCACGGCAATCCACGCTGCGTCAAAGGGCAGCGGCAGCAGATCGAATAAGCTGATGAGCAAGGAAATGCCCGAAAGAATCAGGAATGTAATGTCTTTTTTCGTCCCTCCAAGTTCCAAAAAATGCTCTAATTTTTCCATAAAAGCTCTCCTCTCTTTATACCATATGGGGTATTGGTATTTATACTATACCTATGGGGGTATTGGTTGTCAAGAGCCGGATAGAAATTTATGTGTAGTTTTCAAAAAGTGCTTCTTGCAAGATATAAATCATACTTTTTCCACCTTTGTTCATCGAAGGTACCATCAATTCGTCCTACAACAAAGACCTTGCACTATCCAAAAAAATCACAGAAAAACGCTCGGAGGAATAAGGATATCTGTCATTTCTTTGTATCGGCATGAATTTGTCTTTTAGGCAGTAAAATGCTCACCGAAGTCCACTTTGGACTCGGTGAGCATTCCTCATTTGTTTAAGCCATCGATTTTCAAATTCCTCTGAACTATAAACGCAAAACCCGCCACACCTGCATTTTGCCCTACAGGCTGATTACAGCACAGGGGGCGGCACCTAACCGCTGCAGTTAGCAAGGGCGGAATATAATACAAGTACATCACATCCTGTGGTTCCATCTCTACATTTGTAAATAATACTCAAGATTTTTCACAGACAACGCCTCATTCTCCGTTTGAAACATCGTCTGGACGAACACATAGGGAATCATATGCAAGTCGTATCTCACTTCTGCTTTCCGACTTTTGATCGTAAAATTCTCATATCCTTCTATATTTTTCGATGCGATCCGCTGAAGCTCCTCTTGTGTCAGGTCAATTCGCTTTGAATGATCCATCGCTGCAACAGCATTCATTTCAGCTTCCATCATTTCTTTGATGGTTCCACCAAGCAGATCCTT
>CAVGZD010000022.1:0-30225 GCA_963633805.1 Lachnospiraceae bacterium
ATCTATATGAAACATATAGCCGAAATTCGAGGGAATTTCCCCGATTTGATAGCGATAAATGAGCAAGCCGTCCGAGTACTCCGTTTGAAACTGGCTTTTGTCAAAGCGGGGGTCGATCGTCTGCTGTATGTAGCGGATGAGCTGCGTATCATCGCCGTTTTGCAGGATAATTTTCTCCCCGGAGATATCCGTAAAGCGGCTTGTCGGGCGAACATAGCTTTCCGGGTCGTAGCGACCGCTGTCCGACCTTTGCAGACGCTCTGCCAGCGCCGCAAGGCTGTCGCGTAGCGCGGTCAGCTGTTGTGGAAGGTCTGTAATCAGCCCCGCGGGATCATGCCAAAGGAGAGACGCGCCGACTGCGACGGATCGTCTGCCAGTGGGCGGATCGATCGGGCTTGCGAGGGCGGGTATTGCCATAGCGATGGATAAAACCGCCGCAAGCATGCCGTGAAACAGTAAATTTTGCATTTGCGACACCTCGTTTCTTTTTTTCTTTTCCATATTACATCAAATGCAGAGCCCTTCTGAAAAGGCATTCCGGCAATCGCGTAAAAAATATTCCCTTTTGCGCAGGATGCATCCCGTGATCGATCTAATCGCGCCGCGATAGCCCTATTTTTCCGGCAACACTCTGGCTATGGCAAAGCTCATGACGCAAGCTGAGTTGTGCAAATAAATTCATTGGAAAATCTTGACAATAGTATTTATAAATACTATAATAGAGCTTACAAGCACTAAATTAGGAGGATGAAAGGATGAATCTGGAGCATAACCGAAATTTTTATGCGATATGGGCGAAGGGCAATGCGCTGTACGCAAGGGCTGCGAGCCTGCTGGGCGTGGGCTATCCGGAGCTGATGGTGCTGTACGCGCTCAAAACGGGCGGCGAGCAGACGCAGAAGGAGATGTCAACGGCTTTTGGCATGCTGAAATCTACGGTCAGCACGGTGACCCGCGACCTGAAGCGGCGCGGCTATGTCGTCTTGGAGGCTTCGGGCGGCGATCGGCGGGAGCGTCTTGTCAGCCTGACGGAAAGCGGCAGGCAATATTGCGATGCCTTGATCGAGCCTGTTTTGGCGATGGAGCGCAATGTTCACAAAATTCTGGGCGAGGAGCGTCTGGAGCAGGCGCGGGAGCTCATGGAGCTTTACAACAGCTTATTTCAGAATGAATTAGAAAGAGGATTCAAAAAATGAAGGATACAAAACTGTTTTTCCAATATGTCATCCCGTCCGTGTTTTCCTTTGTCCTTTCGGGGATTTATGCTATCGTGGACGGCTTTTTCGTGGGCAATATGATCGGGGATGCCGGGCTTTCCGCGATTAATATCGCCTATCCCGTCGTGGCGTTTATTCAGGCAGTCGGGACGGGGATCGGCATGGGCGGCGCGGTGCGCTATTCCATCAGTAAGGCTGAAAATAATGAGACAAGGGCGGAGCGATTTGTCGCCTGCGCATGGTGGCTGCTCATACTGGCGAGCGTTTTGCTGACCGGCGCGGTCTATCTCCTTGCAGAACCCCTGCTCAGGTCGCTCGGCGCACAGCATACGATCCTGTCGTTCGCAACGGAATATGTCCGCGTGATCGCCATCGGCGCGGGGCTGCAGATCCTCGGCACAGGCATGGTTCCCTTTATTCGCAATTTCGGCGGCTCCTTCTGGGCGATGCTTGCGATGCTGGGCGGCTTTTTCGCCAATGTGATATTGGATTATCTCTTCGTTTGGGTCTATGACCGCGGCATGATGGGCGCTGCCGTTGCCACCGTTATCGGGCAGGGCATGACGATGCTGATTGCCATCGGCTATTCCGTCGCGAAGAAGCATTTCCGTGCCCGCATCTCTCTGCGGGAGATCGCGGAATATGGCAAGCCGATTCTCAAAATCGGGCTTGCGCCGTTCGGTCTTGCCCTGACACCGAATCTTTCGCTGGTGATTATCAATCGCTTTTCCGCCATGTATGGCGGCGATGAAGCCATTGCGACCTATGCCTGCATTTCCTACATTATCTGCATCATATACCTGGTCCTGCAAGGGGTGGGGGATGGTAGCCAGCCGCTCATGAGCCGGTATTACGGCGAAAAAAATATCGCCGGTCTGCGGCAGATCCGCAAGCTGGCATATGGCTTCGCTGTGTTTCTGGCTTTCATCGGCTGCATCGTGATGCTGGCAATCAGAAATCAGGTCGGCGTTCTCTTCGGCTCTTCGCCGGAGGTCAACCGCAGCATTGCGGCGATTATCCCGATATTTTTGGTGTCCGTCCCCTTCGTTGCGCTGATCCGCATTGCGACCGCGAGCTTTTATGCCACCGAGCAGAGTCTGCTCTCATATATCCTGACATGCATTGAGCCAATCCTCATGCTGATCCTGATGCTGATTCTGCCACCGCTTTTCGGCGGGCAGATCATGATCTGGTGGAGCACGGTTTTTGCAAGGATACTGTCCGCCGCTCTGGCTTTTATCCTGACGATCAGGCACGGCGGGCAACGGGCATCATCCGCCGCATAACAGCAGACTATGAACATAAAAATGCCGCAGACCGGGGATGGCATACATCCCGTCTGCGGCTTGCTCTGTTCCCGAGGTGATTCGAACACCCGACCTACCGCTTAGGAGTTCAAGTCCTGTTAGCAGCTTGCGAAAACCCCGATTTTTCGGGGTTTTTATTTTGCATGGATACCTTCGATGGATGGGGGCACACACACTTCGCGCGGTTGCGATCGTCTGCCTGAAAATCGCCTCAAGCTGCGCCTTGAGAAGTTTACGAGCAGATGCAGCAGCATCCGCCACGCATTCTTTTATCCATCGAAGGTAATAAAAACGGCATGACCGCAAACACGATCATGCCGTTTTGTTTTATTTTATCTCATTTTCATACAAATTTCGCATTGCAAAGCGATCATTCATTCTCGTTATCGCTATAGCTGGTATCCTCATGGAGATTGGGCAGCATATCGATCCCGCGGTGAGAATCGCCCTCCACGCTCTTGCCGAAGTGATAATCATTGCCGGGCAGGATCGCATTGAGGAGGATCCCGGAGATCGCTGCGATCGCAAGGGAGGTCAGCGTGATGTCCGTGCCGGCGATGGTGAAGGTCAGCCCGTTGGAGAAGCCCAGCCCGCAGACGAAGATCACGCCCGCGATGATGAGGTTGCGGGAGCGGGTGAAGTCTACGCGATTTTCCACCACATTACGCACGCCGATCGCGGAAATCATACCATACAGCATGAAGCTGACACCGCCGATGATCGCGGAGGGCATAGAGCCGATGACCTCTGCCATTTTGGGGATGAAGCCCAGAATGATGGCATATACCGCCGCAATGCGGATAACCCTGGGATCGTGAACCTTACTCAATTCCAGAACGCCTGTGTTCTCGCCATAGGTCGTATTGGCGGGACCGCCGACCAGAGCGGCCAGGGAGGTCGCTAGACCATCGCCGATGAGCGTGCGGTGCAGACCGGGATCTTCGATGAGATTTTCGCCGACCGTTGCGGAAATGGCGGAAATATCCCCGATATGCTCCATCATGGACGCCAGCGCGATCGGTGCCATTACCAGAATGGCAGAGATGTTGAATTTGCAGATGGAAAATTCGGGAACGCCGATGAAGGATGCTTCCACGATGTTTGTGAAATCAAAAATTGCGGAACCGTCCGCATTCACCATGCCCATCGCATTGAAAATCAGCGCCGCGATATAGGAAACCACAACGCCCATCAGGATCGGGATAATCTTAAACATCCCCTTGCCCCAGATATTGAATACGATGATCGTCGCAAGGGCGATGAAGGCAAGCAGCCAGTTGGTGGAGGCATTGGTAACGGCAGAGCCTGCAAGGCTCAGACCGATGCAGATGATGATAGGCCCTGTTACGACAGGGGGCAGGAAACGCATGACCTTTCTCACGCCGATCAGGCGGATGATGAGGGCAAGCACGAGATACAGCAGCCCGGCAACCACGATCCCCCCGCAGGCATAGGATAGCTTTTCCGCGTTGGAAATATTGGCGAATGCGCCGCTGTTCAGATTGGCAATGGTGGCAAAGCCGCCAAGAAAGGCAAAGGATGAGCCGAGAAAGGCAGGAACCTTCCATTTTGCAATGAAATGGAACAGCAATGTGCCAACGCCCGCGCAAAGCAGTGTGACCTGCACATGCAAAACATCTTCCCCAAAATAATTATTGACCAGAATCGGCACAAGAATGGTCGCGCCGAACATGGCGAACATATGCTGCAGCCCCAGAAGTAACATTTTTGGCACGCCCAGGACTGCGGCGTTGCGGATTGCTCCATTGTTTTCGTTCATAAAAACCTCCTCCTATTATGCTCCGATACGACAAAAAATGCTCAAACCGTTTCATTATAGCATAGGGTAGAGAGGATGTACAGTGTAAAATGCCGTTGTATTTTGAAAGATGCAAGATTTTATCCGCGAACCCTTGGGGGATCGCAGGAAAATTATTCCTACAACTTGTCTGTTCCGTTTTGTACATGTTTTTCTTGTGATCGTCGCGAAAGGGAGCATCACAAAGCCCTCATAAAAGAGGAGTCGGGACGCTCTGCTCTTTGTGTTCTGTGTACAAAATAACTTTTGTGATCACTTCGGTGGCTTTTCAGCTCGTTTCTGCGGAAAAGGGGCTTGTGTTTTTCTCCGCACAATTTTATAATTGTACGCAAAAGAAAGGGGGAGGTGTGCCCGAACCAGAAATCTTACATTCTGAAATAGGGAAAGGTCTTTCTGCTATGGGAAAGGGGATTTCCTAAGCGGAACTGTGAGCATCGATCCAAATAAGAAAACAGATATTAGGTGTTTTCTTGCTTGGACGCGCTATGGCATCCGTAGCCTTTCCGGCTTTGTATGTTTTTTGGGGGACACACATGAATCGTTATGCCGATCAATTCATTTGAAAATTATCCCATGTCATGGAAGCCGCAGCTTAGCGATAGCAAAAAACCGCTCTATCTCGCCCTTGCGGCAGAATTGGAGCGGGACATTGCCGCGGGCAGGCTCAAGCCCGGCACGAAGCTGCCCCCGCAGCGGGAGCTAGCGGATTTTCTGGATATCAATGTCAGCACCGTCACCCGCGCCTTCAAGCTCTGCGCGAATAAGGGGCTTTTGAGCTGCGCGGTCGGCAGCGGCACCTTTGTTTCCTATGATGTCAACAGCAGCACGCTGATTTTGCCGGAAACCGCCGATCCCACCCTCATCGAGCTTGGCTCCATGATGCCTGAGACAATGCCGCAGGCTGCCGCCTCTGAGCTTCTTTTGAAAATGCTGGGCGAAGCCGATAGCGCAAAGCTGTTCCAATATGGCTATCAGAATGGCTTTCGGCATAAGGATGCGGCGGCGCAGCTTCTGGCGCGGGTGGGGCTTTCCGTGACCGATCCCGACCTGCTGCTTTTTTCCAATGGCGGGCAAAATGCGCTGGCGGCGGCATTCGTGGGCTTATTTCAGCCGGGCGACCGCATCGGCATTGACCCGCTGACCTATCCGGGCGTGAAAGGCGCGGCGAAGCTCTTCGGGATACAGCTTGTCCCTATCCGTCAGAAAAACGGGGAAATTTCCGAGGAGGGACTGACCGCCGCCTGCAGGAATGACGGCATCAAGGGGCTGTATCTCATGCCGGATCTGCATAATCCGACCAATCACATCATGACGACAGCCTGCCGGGAGAGGATTGCCGAAAAGGCGCGGGAATACGACCTGATTTTGTTGGAGGACGGCATCAATAGCCTGCTCCTGCCGCAGCCGCCCCGCCCGATTGCCGCCCTCGCACCGGAGCATACCGTCTACATGCTGAGCCTGTCCAAGACCATACTGCCGACCCTGCGGTTGGCTTACCTGCTGTGCCCGCCGCGCTATCGCGAACGGATGGAAAATGCCCTGTATCACCTGAATTTATCGCAATCGCCGCTTTTGCTGGAGCTTGCGAGCCGCCTCATCAGTTCGGGCAAGCTGGATGGGCTTTTGGAAAAGCGGCGGGAAGGGACGCTGCGCCGTAATCAGCTTGCAGAGGAAATTCTCGCGGGCTATGCGCTTGGCGGCAGCGGGGTCTGCCTGAGCCGTTGGCTGCTTCTGCCCGATGGGCTGAGCGGGGTGGAATTTGAGCGTTGGGCGCGAGAGCGGGGCGTTTCGGTCTATGGCAGCGAACGCTTTGCGGTGGGGAAGGAGATGCCCGTTGCGGCGGCGAGACTGGCAATCTGTGCGCCGAAAACGCTTGCGGAGATGGAAAAGGGGCTGTCGATCCTGCGGGAGATCTTGGAGGAGCATACGAACGGGTGAGCGGCTTTTATCGCAGGGGAAAAGCGTATTGCATACAATTTTTGGATTGTACGCCTCTGGGTTCTGTGCTATAGTCAAGGCAAGGAAAAGCGAGGAGGTTATCATATGAAATGTTATCATGTTGACGCGTTTGCGGAAAAGGTGTTTGAGGGCAATCCTGCGGCGGTTTGCGTGCTGGACGCCTACCCTGCGGACGAGCTGATGCTGAAAATTGCAATCGAGAATAATCTCTCCGAGACGGCATTTGCCGTAAAGGAGGGGGAGGGCTATCATCTGCGCTGGTTCACGCCCGGCGGCGAGATTGACCTTTGCGGGCATGCAACGCTGGGGACGGCGTTTACGCTGTTTACCTTCTTTGAGAAGGACGCTGAGCGCATCACCTTCCATACGCTGAGCGGCGATCTGACGGTTGTGCGCAAGGGTGAGCTGCTGGAGATGGATTTTCCTGCGTATGAATTGAAGGAAGTGCCCGTGACGGCGGCGATGGAGGAGGCGTTCTGCGTGAAGCTCAGCGAGGCATGGCTGGGGCGTGACCTGCTCTGCGTGACGGAGGATGCGGCGGCGATTCCGACGCTGAAGCCGGATCAGGCGAAGCTTGCGGCGCTGGACGGCTTATTGCAGCACATCACGGCGCGGGGCGAGAAATACGACTCGATTTCGCGGACGTTTGCGCCGAAGCTGGCGGTTGCGGAGGATCCTGTCTGCGGCAGCGGGCATTGCCATATCGTGCCGCTATGGGCGAAGAAGCTGGGCAAGGATGAGATCGTTGCGCGGCAGGCATCGCCGAGGGGCGGCACGCTTTACTGCAAAATGCAGGGCGACAGGCTGACGATGGCGGGTTCAGCGGTGTTATATTCCGTTGCGGAGCTTTTTATTGATTAAGACCTTGGAAAACCGTGGGACTTTGTCCCACACCCTACAAGGGGCTTTCATCCCCTTGACCCTGTTATGCAGGAGCGTGCGCTCCTGCGGAAGGCAGGATAAAATACTTTGAAAAAATAAGACCGCTTGCGGAAAGGGGAACTGCGTATCCCAATTCACAAGCGGTTTTGTATTTTTCTCAATTTTGTACCTGCAAACGCATAAAATGCGTTTGCCAATCGGGGTCAAGGGGCATGATGCCCCTTGTGAGGTTTGGGGCAAAGCCCCAAGGTCTTAAGCCCTTACAGCACAGTCCCCTTTTTCAGTATCGCGGGTTCTTCGGAGGAAACGCCGATGATCCGCTGCCCGTCCGAGAGCACGACCTCTTTGTCCAAAATCGCATTCTCCACCACGCAGCCGCGCCCGATCTGGCAGCCCTCCATCAGTATCGCATTACGCACCACAGAGCCTTCGCCCACGCGCACCATGCGGAACACCACCGCATGCTCCACCTTGCCGTCAAAAATCGCGCCGCTGCCGACGATCGCATCTGTCACCTGTGCGCCGCGGTTGTACTTTGCCGGCGGCTCGTCCTTGGGCTTTGTTTCAATATAGGGGTCTTCATTGATGAAATGATCCCGCACCTCTTTTTTCAGAAAATCCATGTTTGTCGCAAAATACGCCGCCGTACCCGCGCCAATCGCGCTCCAATAGCCGTTGTATTCATAGCCGTAGATGCGCAGGGTCTTGCAGAAGCGAATGAGGATGTCCTTCACCAGATCATACCGTCCCTCCGGTACGATCTGCTCCAGCAGATTGATCAGCAGCTTGCGGGAGATGACATAAATCCCCAGCGATGCCGCATCGGATTTCGGCTGCTCCGGTTTTTCCTCAAAATCCGCCAGCCGACCCTCCGCATCCATCTGCAAAATGCCGAATTTGGACAGATCCTTGCCCTCCATCCGCTGATAAACAACCGTAATATCCGCGTCGCGTTCCATATGCTTTTTGATCACATCGCGATAATCCATCTTATAAATGGAATCGCCCGATGTAATCACGACATATTCCTCATTGCTGCGCTTAAGGAAGGTCATATTCTGATAAATCGAATCCGCCGTGCCGCGAAACCAGTTTGACCCCTCATTGCTGGTAAAGGGCGTGAAAACGAACAGCCCGCCCTGCTTTCTGCCGAAATCCCACCATTTGGAGGAGGTCAGATGATCCCGCAGGGAGCGGGAATTATATTGCGTCAGAACAGCCACCTTGCCGATGCGGCTGTTGGACATATTGCTCAATGTAAAATCGATCGCACGATAGCAGCTGCCGATCGGCAGAGCCGCCGCCGCCCGATGGTCGGTCAGAACGCCCAGTCTGCCCTCATTATTGCCGCCTGCCAGAATAATACCGATTGCCTTCATCCTTTACACCTCCCGAACCACGGATTTCCCGCTTGCCAGCACGCCGTCCGGATAATCCTCCGCGACGGATCTGCCGTAAACCACGCAGTTTTTGCCCAGCGTTACCCCATCGGGGACGCTGCTGTGCATGCCCATGACGGTGATGCCGGTCTGATAGATATTCGGCTTGGCTTCATTGGGGATATTTTCGCCGAAGCCCATCCGCACGCCCTTGCCGATGCGGCATTTCTCATCCAGAATGCAGGTCTGGATCACGCTGCCCTCGCCGATGACCGAGCCTGCCATGATGATTGAATCCATAATGACTGCGCCCTTTTCCACAATAACGTCCGGTCCGAGAATGGAGCGGTAAACCTCGCCGTAGACCTCGCAGCCATCTGTAATCAGGGATTCCTCCACCCTTGAGCCGGGCGCGAGATAATGCGGCGGCTGATGGTCGCTGTTTGTATATATTTTCCAGAAATTTTCGTAGAGATTAAATTCCGGTAGGGTGCTGATGAGATCCATATTGGACTCCCAATAGGACTGGATCGTTCCGACATCCTTCCAGTATCCGGAAAAACGCCATGCATACATCGGCTGCCCCTCGTCCAGCATTTTCGGGATGATGTGCTTGCCGAAATCGCTGTCGGGATGAATGGAATTGTCCTCAATGAGCGCCTCGCGCAGTCTGTCCCATGTGAAGATATAAATCCCCATCGAAGCCAGATTGCTCTTGGGCTTTTCGGGCTTTTCCTCAAATTCGTAGATCTTGTCGCCCTCCTGCGTATTCATGATGCCGAAGCGGCTTGCCTCCTCCATCGGCACCTCCATGACCGCGATGGTCGCCGCCGCGCCGTTTTTCTTATGGAAACGCAGCATCTCGGAGTAATCCATCTTGTAGATATGATCCCCGGAAAGGATCAGCACATATTCGGGATTATTGCTGTCGATAAAATCGATATTCTGATAGATGGCATTTGCCGTGCCGGCGAACCATTCCCCGCTGTCCCCACTCTTGACATGGGGCGGCAGAATCGTCACGCCACCATTTTTCTTATCCAGATCCCACGGAATACCGATGCCGATGTGCTGATTCAGCCGCAGCGGCTGATACTGCGTCAGCACGCCGACCGTATCCACACCGGAGTTGATGCAGTTGCTCAAAGGGAAATCTATGATGCGGAAACGACCGCCATAGGCTACCGCAGGCTTTGCGACCTTCCTCGTCAGCACGCCCAAACGGCTGCCCTGACCTCCCGCCAATAACATTGCTATCATTTCTTTTTTTCGCATATGGTCAACACCCCCATCTTCTCAGGCGTATCATCTCTCCCGCCTGATTTTCTTTTATCATATCATAAGCAGTCCCAAAAGCAAAGACCGCCCATGAAAATTCTCCTGCGATTTTTCGGGAAAATCCTACCGCGAGGAACGCTTTTTCTTCCGATGCCTTTCCCGGCGCAGGGCATACAAAATCCGCCCGCAAAACTGGAGCCTTTCTGAAAATCCATTCTCACAATCTGCAAGCCCCATTTTGCGTATGCTTCACCCCGCAATCGGTCTACATAGCGCTGCTATGCCTCCCTCTTTTGGGGCAAATCCTCCGTAAAATGTAATCTACATCTCGTAAAAGCGCTTTTCAGAAAGGCTATGGTTTATTTCCGCAGGATTTTGTATAAAATATAGAAATAGAACTGTAAAAGATTGCCTTTCCTCATGCAGTATACTATAATGGTAGGCAAAATATGTCCCAAAAGTTTGCATATACAGGGTATCCCTTGGATACCGCTAACCTTTCATAGAAATTGAGGCGATAACGGTCATGAGTATTTTTCACGAAAAGCAACACATTTATTTCATCGGCATCGGCGGCATCAGCATGTCCGGTCTGGCGGAGATCCTTGCGGCGCGGGGCTGTCTGGTTTCCGGCACGGATATCAAGGAAACGCCTGTGACGAAGCATTTGCAGTCCCTCGGCATCACGGTTCACCTTGGTCATGCCGCGGAAAATATTACCGACGATTTGGATTACGTTATCTATACGGCGGCGATTCACCCCGGCAATCCGGAGCTGGAGGCGGCTAAGGCGAAGCATATCCCCCTGATGGATCGGGCGCATCTGCTGGGGCAGATCATGGCGGAATACGGCAGCTCGGTCGCCGTTGCGGGGACGCATGGCAAGACCACGACCACCTCTATGGTATCCGAAATTCTGCTGACAGCGGAAGCAGACCCCACCATCACCGTGGGCGGCATTCTGCCCACCATCGGCAGCAATCTGCGCATCGGGCATTCGCCGTATTTCGTGGCGGAAGCCTGCGAATATTTCGATAGCTTTTTGCAGTTCCAGCCGCTGGTCGGCGTGATCCTGAATGTGGAGAGCGATCATCTGGATTATTTTAAGACGCTGGAAAACATCCGTCGTTCCTTTCATGCCTTTGCGCAGCGCATCCCGCAGAGGGGGCTGCTGGTGATCAGCAGTGATATTCCGCAGGTGGAAGAATTGACTGAGGGGCTGGCTTGTACGGTGGAGACCTTCAGCCTGAGCTGTCCTGCTGACTGGCAGGCGCGGGAGATCGTGCATGAAGCGGACGGCAAAAACAGCTTTTCCGTCTATTACAAGGATGCGTTTTTTGCAAGAATTTCCCTGAACGTTCCCGGCGAGCATAATATCACAAACGCGCTTGCGGCGATTGCGGCGGCGCATTTCCTCGGCATCACGCCGCAGGATTGCCAAAGGGGATTGCAGCATTTTATCGGCACAGAGCGGCGTTTCCAGCGCAAGGGCGAGAAAAACGGCGTGACCGTCATTGACGATTATGCGCACCATCCCACGGAGATCAAGGCGGCGCTGGCGGCGGCAAAAAAGGTGCAGCACAGCGTGACCTGGTGCATTTTCCAGCCGCATACCTATTCCCGCACGAAGTTTTTGTTCGACGATTTCGGTGAAGCCTTCGCGGATGCGGATAAAATCATCATCGCGGATATTTACGCCGCAAGAGAAGCTCTCGATCCCAGCATTACCGCGCAGATGCTTGCGGAGCGCATTGCCGCAGAGGGCAAGGACGCAAGGTACGTCGGCGATTTCGATGCGATCCGTGCTTACTTGGAGGAAAACTGCCAAAGCGGCGATCTGCTGCTGACGGTCGGCGCGGGGGATGTGTTCAAGATCGGTGAGGATTTTTTGGCGGAATAAAATTTTCGGCGAAAGATACAAATTATCAAATCTATTTTTGTAACATATAACGAAAAGCCTTGATTCGTCTTGTGCCGCGCATCGGGACGGATCGGGGCTTTTATCGGCATGAGCGGCATGGGAAAGCAGGGGAGAATATGCAGTCGATCAATGAAATCAAACAGCTTTTGCAGGAATGTCCGCGCGAGAGCCTGCCGGAGCGGATGCGGGAATGGGAGGGCGACAGCCGCAAGGGCGTGCAAAGCCTGCTGGCGACCTTCGCAAAGAAGCATCAGGCATATCTGCGGGAGCAGGAACGGCTGGACAGTCTCCTGCGCTATGAGCGGGAATGCTACGAAAAGGGCTATGACCTTATCGCGGGGGTGGATGAGGTCGGCAGGGGGCCTCTGGCGGGACCTGTGGTCGCGGCGGCGGTGATCCTGCCCAAGGAATGCAAAATCGAGGGCGTGAACGACTCCAAAAAGCTCTCCCCCAAAAAGCGGGAGGAATTATACGATGTCATTCTGGAAAAAGCGCTCGCCTATGGCATCGGCGTGATTTCCAATGAGCGCATCGATGAAATCAATATCCTACAGGCGACCTACGAAGCCATGCGGCAGGCATTGGCGCAGCTTGCGCCGCAGTATATCCTTGCGGACGCAGTGACGATCCCGCAGATCGAAACGCCGCAGCAGGGCATCGTCAAGGGGGATGAAAAGAGCATTTCCATCGGTGCGGCAAGCATTGTGGCGAAGGTTTACCGGGATCGCATGATGGAGGAATATGACAAGACCTACCCTGGCTACGGCTTCGCCGGCAACAAGGGCTACGGTGCGCAGGAGCATCTGGACGCCATCCGCAGACAGGGCATCACCCCCATCCATCGCAGGAGCTTTCTGAAGCATTTTCTGCCGCAGGAGGGCGATAGCCCGACCGAGCGCGGCAACCGCGGCGAAACCCTGACCGCAAAGCAGATGCAGCGGATGGGCTACGAGATTTTGGAGCGGAATTATCGCGCGGTCGGCGGGGAGATCGATATTATCGCAAAAAAGGACGGCTATATCATCTTTACCGAGGTAAAATACCGCAAAAACAGCGAAAAGGGACTGCCCGCCGAGGCGGTGAACACGCGCAAGCAGCAGCATATCATCGGAGCGGCGAAGGCGTACATCGCGGAGCATTGCCTGACGGAGCAGGGCTTCGATTTCCGCTTTGACGTAGCCGAGGTGCTGACGGAGGGCGGCAAGACCTACTTCCGCTATACGGAGGACGCTTTTCAACTATCGGAATAATCAAAAGGGGCTTAGGGCATGAGAATAGAGAGAAAAGACAAGTTGGAATATATCGTATTTGACAATCTGGAGCGCACGGGCTTGGTGCGCCACTGCTTCACCACGCGCCATGGCGGCGTGAGCACGGGGCATTGGGCGAGCATGAACATGGGCTTTTCTCGCGGGGAGGGGCGCGAGACGGTTCTGGAGAATTACCGCATTCTGGGGCAGGCGTTGGGCTTTTCTGTGGAAAATTATGTCACCTCCCGGCAGACGCATACCACAAACGTACGGCATGTGACGGCGGCGGATCGCGGCAAGGGCGTCTGGACGGAACGCGGCTATACGGACGTGGACGGTCTGATTACCAATGAGAAAAACATCCCACTGGTGATCTTCGGTGCGGACTGCGTGCCCGTTTTTCTGCTGGATAGGAAAAATCACGCCATCGGCGCGGCGCATTGCGGCTGGATGGGCACGGGCAGACGCATGGCGGAGAAAACCCTGCGGGCGATGATGCAGACCTTCGGCACAGATCCTGCCGATGTGACGGCGGCAATCGGTCCTTCCATCGGCAAATGCTGCTTCCAGATAGATGCGCCGGTGCTGCGCCTGTTTGAGGAAAATATCCCTTGGACGCAGGAAATCGTAACGCCCGATCCGACAGAGGCTGGCAAATTCAAACTGGATCTCTGGGAGACAAACCGCCGCCTGCTTGCCGAGATGGGTGTGCAGGACATCGAAATTGCGGGGCTTTGCACGAAATGCGATCAGGAACGCTTCTATTCCCATCGGGGCATGGGCGAGAAGCGGGGCGTGATGGCGGGCGTGCTGGAGTTGGTCTGATAAAAGGCTGGTGCAAGCTCGTTTTTTATGATACAATGAAGCGATAGCATGGGCTTTTATGCCCGTTGGGGAAGCCCTGCGGCGCTTTCCCGGAAATCAACTTGGAGGTAGGAATTATGAGCAGACCCATTGTTGCAGTGGTGGGGCGGCCGAATGTCGGCAAGTCCACGCTGTTTAACAGATTGGCGGGGGAGCGCATTTCCATCGTGCAGGATACGCCGGGCGTGACCCGCGACCGCATCTATGCCGATGTGGAATGGCTGGACCGCAAATTTACATTGATCGATACGGGCGGTATGGAAATCGGCTCGGAGGAGGTCATTCAAAGGCAGATTTTGCAGCAGGCGCAGATTGCGATCGAAACGGCGGATGTCATTTTATTTGTGACGGACGCCAAAACGGGCGTGACAGAGGATGACGTGAAGGTGGCGAATCTCTTGCGCCGCACAAAGAAGCCCGTGGTTCTGGCGGTCAATAAGGTGGACAGCGTGAAGCGGGACACCATGGCGATCTATGAATTTTACGAGCTTGGCATCGGTGATCCCCTGCCCGTTTCCGCGGGACAGGCTCTCGGTCTGGGGGATATGCTGGATCAGGTGATTGCGCATTTTCCCGATAAGAGCGCGGACGAGGAGGAGGACGACGCCATTCGCGTGGCAATCATCGGTAAGCCGAATGTCGGCAAATCCTCTCTGATTAACCGTATTCTGGGCGAGGATCGGCTGATCGTCAGCGATATTGCGGGGACAACACGCGATGCGGTCGATACGCCGATCGAAATTGACGGGCAGAAATATATCTTCATCGATACGGCGGGGATGCGCCGCAAGAGCAAAATCAAGGAGGAGATCGAGCGTTTCAGCATCATCCGCGCAGTTGCGGCGGTGGAACGCTGCGATGTGGCGGTTCTCCTGATTGATGCGAACGAGGGCATCACCGATCAGGATACCAAAATCGCCGGGATTGCGCATGAACGCGGCAAGGCGGCAATCATTGCGGTCAATAAATGGGACTCCATCGAAAAGGACGATAAGACCATGAATCAATACCTCAAGGATATCGCGATGGAGCTGAAATATATGGAGTATGCGCCGCGCGTATTCATCTCCGCGATGACGGGACAGCGCATCGGGCGTATGCTGGAGCTGATCCAGACGGTATATCAGAACAATGCCCTGCGCATCAGCACGGGCGTGCTCAATGAGGTGCTGATTGAGGCAACGGCGATGCAGCAGCCCCCTGCCGATAAGGGCAGACAGCTGCGGCTGTATTACATGACGCAGGTTTCCGTCAAGCCGCCGACCTTTGTGATTTTTGTCAACGAAAGAGAGCTGTTCCACTTCTCTTATCGCAGATATATCGAAAACCAGCTGCGTGATGCCTTCGGCTTTGTTGGCACGCCGATTCATTTTATTGTACGGGAAAAAGGGGAAAAGGATTGATATGTTCCGGCTGATTTGTTTGGGAATTGGATATTTGATCGGCTGCATCGAGACAGCCTATGTGGTCGGCAGGCTGTGGCGGGTCGATCTGCGCCAGCATGGCAGCGGCAACCTCGGCACGACCAATGCTCTGCGCGTGCTGGGGAAAAAGGCGGGCGCGATGGTGTTTGTCGGGGACATTCTGAAATCCTCGATCGCCTTTCTGATCTGCCGCGCGATTTTTGCTGATCATGCCACGATTGCGGGGCTGTTCGGCGGCGTCGGGGCGATTCTGGGGCATAATTACCCCTTTTATCTGCATTTTAAGGGCGGCAAGGGCATCGCGGCGATGATCGGCATGACGGCGACCCTCGCCTTCACCACAAACCCTTGGCTGGCACTGCCCAATGCCGTGATCGGCTTCGGCATGGCATTTGCCACGCGCTATGTTTCGGTCGGCTCGCTGCTTTTTGCGCTGACGCTGCCGATTAGCTGCTATCTGTTTGGCTATGAAACGGAGATCGTTCTGGTGACGGTTTGCGTGAGTGCGCTTGCCTTCTGGCGGCATCGGGAAAATATCCGTAAGCTGCTGAACGGCACGGAAAATAAATTCGGCTCGAAGAAAAAATAAGTATGGAGGGCTTTGCAATGAAAAAAATCACAGTGATCGGCTCCGGCAGCTGGGGGACAGCCCTTGCGATCATGCTTGCGGAGCATGGACATGAGGTGCTGATTTGGGCAAGACGGCAGGATGCAGTGGATGAGCTGACGCAGCAGCGGACGAATCAGCGATACCTGCCCGGTGTGCGCATCCCCGATGGCATCCGCGCAACGACGGATCATAAGGAGGCTGCGGAATATGCCGAGATCCTCATTACGGCAGTGCCCTCGCGGGCGGTGCGCAGCACGATGGAGGACTTTGCGCCCTATCTCAAGGAGGGGCAGATTCTGGTGAATGTGGCGAAGGGCTTGGAGCAGGAGAGTCTGCATCGCCTTTCCGAGGTGATCAAAGAGATTGCGCCGCAGTGCGAGGTCTGCGTGCTTTCCGGGCCCAGCCATGCGGAGGAGGTTGCGCGGGGTATCCCTACGGCTTGTCTGATTTCCTGCGAGAAGGAAGAAATCGCAAGAATGGTGCAGGAGGAATTTAAGAATGCACGCTTCCGCCTGTATACCAATACGGATATGGTCGGCGTGGAGATCGGCGCGGCGCTGAAAAACGTGATGGCTCTAGCGGCAGGGATGTCCGATGGCTTGGGCTTCGGCGATAACACCAAGGCAGCCCTCATGACGCGCGGCATCGCAGAGATGAAACGGCTCGGCATTGCGATGGGCGGCAAGGCGGAGACCTTTGCGGGGCTTTCCGGTATTGGCGATTTGATCGTGACCTGTACAAGCATGCATTCGCGCAATCGCCGCGCGGGCATCCTGCTGGGGCAGGGCAAGAGTTTGCAGGAAACGCTGGATGAGGTCAAAATGGTCGTGGAGGGCGTTAATACCGTGCAGGCGGCGTGTCAGCTTGCGGAAAAATATGACGTTTCCATGCCGATCACGCAGGTCATCAGTCAGGTGCTTTTTGAGGGCAAGAATGCGGAGGACGCTGTGCTGGAGCTGATGACGCGGGATAGTAAAGCCGAGGATCATTGAGCTTGCTTTGATCGAAAAATGCATTGAAAAGCATGAGGAAATCCGTCGGGACTCTCATGCTTTTTTATTTCGAAATTGCCGTTTTGCGAGTAGACTTGGTGCAGACGAACCGGAAGGCGTCTATCGCGATGCAGAGGGGCTTCTCTCTGCTTTTCTATGCAAATTTGTGCTGATCGCAATGAGAAATATTCACTTTCTTAATGTGATTTACGGTGATAGAATAAGCACAAAGCGATTTTGAGGGGGAGAAGCACATGAAAAAATCGTATATCAAATATCTTCTGAGCCTGCTGATTTTTGGCTCAAACGGGGTTGTAGCCAGCTATATCCATCTGAGCAGCTATTATATCGTGCTGCTGCGCGTGTCGATTGGGGCGGCGCTGCTGCTGGGTGCTTTCTTTCTGACGGGGCATCGCTTCTCCATCGCGCAGCATAGGCGGGATTACCTTATTGTCGGGCTTTCCGGCGCGGCGATGGCGGCGAATTGGCTGTTTTTGTATGAGGCATATGTGCAGATCGGTGTCGGTCTGGGCACGCTGATCAGCTATATTGGTCCGGTATTCATCATTGCGCTTTCGCCGCTTCTTTTGAAGGAGCGGCTTACCTTCCCCAAGGTGATCGCGCTTGCGGTGGCGCTGCTTGGCGCGGTTTTCATCAGCGGCGGAGCGGCGGACGGTCTGAGCCCGTGGGGACTTTTATGCGCGGGGCTTTCCGCTGTGGCGTATACGCTGATGGTGCTGGCAAATAAGCTGTCGCAGGAGGTCAAGGGGGTAGAAAATGCCACATGGCAGCTCTTTTGCGCGGCAGTGGTTGTGGCTGTGTTTGTCGGCTGCAAGCAGGGCTTTGCGATGCAGATTGCGCCGCTGGACTGGTTTCCTATTCTGCTGCTGGGGATTTTCAATACGGGTGTTGGCTGCTCTTTGTATTTCTCGTCCATGGGCGTGCTGCCTGCGCAGTCGGTGGCGGTCTGCGGCTATCTGGAGCCGCTCTTTGCGGTGCTGCTCTCTGCGATCATCCTGCATGAGACAATGTCGCCGCTGCAGATCGTCGGGGCGGTGCTGGTGATCGGCGGCGCGGTGTTCGGGGAGTGCTATCGCGGCAAAGGGGCGCGCACAGCGGAATGAAATGCGGCTTTCAGGCAATCAAAAAAGGTGAGATCCTCAGAACTTGGATCTCACCTTTTTGATTTATCCTCTTTTTTTGCACAGTTCCCGGAGCCTTTCTGAAAAGTCATTCTCATGATCTGCAAGCCCCATTTTACGTATGATCTACCCCACAAAATGCAGCCTACATCTCGTAAAAAAGCACTTTTCGGAAACACTACAGGCGATCGCCGACAGCCAAAATACTGTTTCCCGAAAGAAAATCGCCCACGCAAGCCCTCATGCGGGCATTCCCCGCGCAGAGCCGACCGAACGACCTTCTTTCGCTCTTTCAGCCCTGCAATTTCAGAATTTCGTCCAGAATCCTATGTGCGACCTCTTCCTTCGTCAGCAGCTCCAGTTCGATTTCCTCCGCCTTGGAGATCATCGTGACCACGTTCGTATCCGTGCCGAAGCCGCTGCCCGCAACCTTCAGATTATTTGCAACGACCATATCGATATTCTTTTTCGTCAGCTTTGCGCGGGAATTTTCCAGCATATTTTCGGTTTCCATGGAGAAGCCGCAGTAGAACTGCCCTTCGCGGCGATGTTCGCCCATATATTTCAGGATATCCTGCGTTCTGCAAAGCTCGATGGACATATCATCGTCCTTTTTCTTTGTTTTTTCAGTGTTGTAATTTTTCGGCTTGTAATCGGCAACAGCCGCTGCCTTGATGATGATGTCATTGTCCAGAAAGCGCGCCTTCATGGCTTCAAACATATCCTCCGCGCTGCGCACCTGCACGAAATCCACAAAAAGGGGCTTTGCCAGAGAGGTCACTCCGCTGACCAGCGTGACCTCTGCGCCGCGCAGCATGGCAGCCTTCGCCAGCTCATAGCCCATCTTGCCCGTGGAATGGTTTGTGATATAGCGCACGGGGTCAACGCTCTCCTGCGTGGGTCCTGCCGTCACGATGACCTTTTTGCCCGCCAGATCCTTCTGGTATGCAATTTCCTTGAGGATATGCGCCACGAGGACATCCTCGGAGGGCATTTTGCCGTCCCCGATATCTCTGCAAGCCAGAACGCCGCTCTCCGGGGGGATGATGGCATAGCCGTAGCCCGCCAGCCTTTTCAGATTATCCTGCAAAACGGCGTTGTGGTACATATTGGTATTCATGGCGGGGGCAAGCAGAATTTTGCAGGTGCATGCCATGGCGGTCGTCGTGAGCATATCGTCCGCGATGCCGTTTGCCAGCTTGCCGATCACATTGGCGGAAGCGGGAGCGACCAGCAGAATATCCGCTTTCTTCGCGATGGAGACATGCGCCACATGGAACTGGAAATTCCGATCGAAGGTATCCACCATGCACTTATTTCCCGTCAGCGTTTCAAAGGTGATGGGGGTGATGAATTGGGTCGCATTCTGCGTCATGATGACGTGTACCTCCGCGCCCAGCTTCACCAGCATACTTGCCACATTTGCCATCTTATAGGCAGCGATACTGCCCGTTATGCCCAAAACAACGGTTTTGCCTTTTAACATTTCGATTCTCCTTTTTTATTTGTATCTCGGATGGAACTATGATTGTAAATCTCGGCGTATCCCGCGCACGAAATGCCGCCGAAGCCCCCTTAGTATACCAAAGTTTCCGCGCGGCGTACAGTTCTTTTTGAGAAAAATCAGAACTCCAGATAGCCTGTGCCCTCCAGCGGAATGATGACCTGCAGCCCCGTTCTGTCGTAAATATCGCCGACAACATAGATGGTATACGCCTTGCCGCCCTGCACCGTGATATCGGGGTCCTCCAGAATGACCGCGCCGCTGAGGGTATCGCGCATTTTCAGATTGTGCGAGCCGGGCGTGACTGCCAGATAGCGGCTGACGTCCTGATAATCCAGCTCGGATGCGACCAGCGCATCATCCCAATAGGCATCCATCTGCGGCGCATTGGGGGAAAGCTGCGTAAAGCGCACATAGGCACGGTTGGAATTGAGTACGCGGCGCGTATCATTGAGCACCTGCAGCTCGAACGTATCCAGCCCGATCAGCGCGGCGGTATAGATCTGATTGGAACGCACCTGAATATTCGTCACGGTCAGGGGATTCGTCCGCTGCCCCGCGGGGAAAACCGCCACCCGATACCAGCCGGGAAATACCTTCAGATATTCCGTAAAGCCGCGATACAGCAGATTGGAGGCAACCTTTCTGCCGTTTACATAAATATCTACATCCGGCTGGGCAGGACTTGCGTTCAGAAAGCGGATATAGCCAAAAAGCGTGATGCCGGGGATGATGGGGATGACGGTAATATTTGCGCTGCCGGGCAGATTCAATCCGGGCAGCAGGCTCTGCGCGATGCTGTTTCCGATCGCCTCCTGCGTCAATGCCTGCGTATCCACCGCTTCATCGGCTTGTTCCTCCGTCAGCGGCAGGGGCATGATCAGATCCTCGCTTGTTTCAAACCAGTTGTTGTTCTGTGCCATATTTTTTCACTCCGTTCCTTTTTTTGATAGGATATGGCGGGACAAATTTTTCCGTTCCCGCAGAACACAAGGGCGAACACTTGACAGCAAGCCCCTTTCCCGATAAACTACACTTATATCATAAAAGAATTGTCGGATTTTTGTTTTGGGGAGTTGATTTTTTTGGAACTTGCGATAGGCTTAGCCATATCGGTCTGTCTGAACCTGCTGTTGCTGTGGAGGCTGAAAAAAACGGAGCAGGAGGCGCAGAAAAATAAGGTGACGGCGGAGGACATCCGTCAGATGGTGGATGCCGGCGGGGACAGCGGCACGATCGATGAATCGGAAAAGGAAATGATCAACAACATTTTCGAGCTGGGGAACATCTCTGCGGGCGATATTGCGACCCATCGGACGAATATCGTCGCCATTGCGCTGGATGCGACGCTGGAGGAGATCACGAACGTCATCACGGAGGAAAAATATTCCCGCATTGTGGTTTATGATGAGAATATTGATAACATTGTCGGTGTGTTCCATGTGAAGGATATGGTAAAATATATCCTTGCGGATGTAAAGCGCATGGAGGATGCCAATTTCCATATCGAGGATATCCTCATGAAGCCTTATTTTATCCCTTTTTCCAAAAAGGTGGACGAGCTTTTCGGGGAGATGCAGAGAGAGAAGATCCATATGGCAATCGTCATTGATGAATACGGCGGTACGAACGGCATCCTGACGATGGAGGACCTGATGGAGGAAATCGTCGGCAATATCTTCGATGAATATGATTTGGAGGAAGAGGAGGACATCTGCCCGCTTGGCGAGGATACTTATCGCATCAATGGCACGACGGATTTGCAGGATGTGGAAGAGCTGCTGCAGATCACCTTTGAGGATGCCGAGGATTATGACACGCTGGGCGGCTATCTGATCGGGCAGATGGGGCGCATCCCGGAGGATGATGAGCATCCGGAGCTTGCCATCGGCGGCTGGCTGTTCCGCATTGAGAATATCGAGGAAAAACGCATCGAGAAGGTTTATGTTTCCCGCAGGGAGCAGACGGAGGAAACCGCTTCGCAAGAGGCGTGAAGAATAAAAATAAAGGAGGAAGATAATATGTTGCATAAAAAAGTAGCGCAGTTATTGAATGAACAGGTGAATAAGGAGTTTTATTCCGCGTATTTGTATCTGGATTTTTCTAATTTCTATGAGAGAGCGGGTCTGAAGGGCTTTGCCAACTGGTATAAGATTCAGGCACAGGAAGAGCGGGATCATGCCCTGCTGTTCTATCAGTATCTGCAGAACAACAACGAGGTTGTGACGCTGGAAGCGATCGCGAAGCCCGATGTGGAGCTGAAGGAGCTGATGGACGCGCTGAAGGCGGGGCTTGCGCATGAGGAATATGTGACGAGCCTGATCCATACCATCTATGCGGAGGCGTATGAAGAGCATGATTTCCGCACGATGCAGTTTTTGGATTGGTTCGTGAAGGAGCAGGGCGAGGAGGAGACGAACGCCAACGACCTGATCACGAAGATGGAGCTATTCGGCAGCGATCCCAAGAGCCTATATATGCTGGATCAGGAGCTGGCTGCGCGGGTATACACTGCGCCCTCTCTGGTGCTGTAACTGAGAAAGACTAAAGACCTTGGGGGCTTTGCCCCCAATACTCCCGAAAACCTAAGACCTTGGGGGCTTTGCCCCCAATACCCCCACAAGGGCATTTTGCCCTTGACCCGATTGCGCAGGAGCGATTCTCGCTCCTGCGGGGACAAAAATAAATTATTTTTACGAAGAATCTCGGCTTGTAAAAAGGGAAACTGCGCATACCAATGTACAAGCGGTTTTTCTATTTGATGCATTTTTGCACCCGCAAACGCATGAATATGCGTTTGTCATAACGGGGTGCAGGGGATGAGTCCCCTGCCGGGGAGGTAGGGCAGAGCCCCACGGTCTTTACTTTTGATACTACGTTTGGAGGTGGGAATTATGCAGGAAAAGGATGTTCGCATTCGGGCGGCAGTGCCGGAGGATGCGCAGGCGCTTTTGGATATTTATTGCTATTATGTGCAAAATACGGCGGTGACGTCTGAACACGAAGTGCCGACGGAGGAGGAGTTCCGGGGCAGGATCGCCCGTGTTCTGGAGTATTATCCCTATCTCGTTGCGGAATGCGACGGGGAGATCATCGGCTATGCCTATGCAAGCCGCTTTCATCCGCGCGCGGCGTATGCATGGACGGTGGAGATGAGTATTTATCTGAAAAAGGATATGCGCAGGGGCGGGCTGGGCAGAAGGCTGTATGGGCTGCTTGAGGCGATCCTCGCCAAGCAGAATGTTGTGAAGGCGATCGCCTGCATCATCAAGCCTACGGATGAGCTGGCTAATTTCAACAGTGCACAGTTCCACGAAAGGCTTGGCTATCGCACGGCGGGTGTGCTCGCGGAAAGCGGGTATAAATTCGGCAGATGGTACAGCGTGCTATATATGGACAAATCGCTGGGCGAAACGCGCGTGGATATGCCCCCGACGCGCGCTTTTGCAGAGGTGCGCGGGGAGTTTGGTCTGTGAATGCGCACTAAATCCCAAAGACCTTGGGGCGTAGCCCCAAACCCCAAAAACCAAAAACCAAAAACCGTGGGACCCTGTCCCACGCCCTGCAAGGGGATTTCATTCCCTTGACCCCGTTATGCAGGAGCATTCGCTCCTGCGGGGAGCAAAAATCAAATATCCCTGTAAATGAAAATTTATTCAAATTTATAATAACCTGTTATAAATTTGAAACCATGAAAATAAGCTCATTTCCGATGGTTTCAAGTGTTCCACACTTTAGGAGTTGGAATTGAATAAATTTTCAAGCGAGCGAATAATTTCAAAAAAATTGGTGTAAGATTGGCATAATGGTGTAAAATTGGCGTAGGAAAAGCCCCATACAAAAAAATGAATAGATTTAAAAATTGATCCCAAAGTAGGCTGGTTTTACTTGAAAAAATCCTATTTTTATATTTGTAAGTTTTTAGGTATAACCACAAGCCACATTCCGAATAAGACAAAAATCACTTCGTAATTAGAGTTCTGTAAATCATTGCTCTATGGAAACGGACGACGAGGTTTTCTTATTTGGATATGCAGAGTCCTTTGCGGCTCTTTTTTCAGAGGATAAGCAGTGGACGGATTGCATGGGGGAAAGAAATCGCGTCCGTTGCAAGGGCAATGGTGGTGCAGGTGGCGGCTATAAATCATCGTGTGACACAGAAGGAGAAGGGCTTGTGAGTTTACAGGGCTGAAAACCTTGCCGCTCATCATTTGGGGTATGGATGCAGGAATGTCCGTGTAAAAAATGAATACGATCAAACGAGCCGAACAGGGAATACATTTTCCGGTTCGGCTTTTTATTACAAGATGAGATAAATTGTGTATTCAGTTCAATATGCTTCTGCTACACTGCCGCTTTCGACAGATTCTTACGGGAAGTAAATAATTAAGCAAGAGACCCCTCGTAGGGGTATGACGGAAGATATCATCGAGGTCCTGAATAATCCGGGCTGAAATCCATCGCCTGTCCGGCATAGGGAAATCGACATTCCATTTTGTTGGAAATCGCGATTCCGGTAAAAAGGAAATCGCTTTGGGCTTAAAACCTTATAATGAATATACGCGGGCAGCAGAAACAAAGAAATGATGGTGTTGATTACGGCAGGACGGAGAATCCCGCCCAATTTTATAATGATAGCCCCCTGCCCTTGGCGGGGGTATGGGTACAAGGAGGAGAAGAAAATGAAAGTTCAGGAATTGAAGAATCGCCCGCATTACGAGTTGATGAAACAGAACGACGCTGTGCAATTTGACCATCTGCAATTTCCGCGCTGGTTGCTGGAGGACTCGTGTTTTATGCTCATGAGTCTGGAAGCAAAGTTCGTGTATATGCTACTGTTTAACCGATTTCAGTTGTCTAAGCTAAATGGCTGGATCAACGACCAAGGTGAGGTCTTTGTGATTTATACAAGGCGTGAGTTATCCGAACGATTGAACATCTGCAAGAAACGTATATCTGCGGCGATGAGCGAGTTGCGCGAGTATCAGCTGATCAGGGAGAAACGCTGTGGACGTGGCTATGCGAACCAGATTTACCTTGCCGGTGTGGAGGTTCCCCTGCGGGATGCGATACAGTCTGCGGGCGGTCCCATGGATCCTCTGCCGCAGGAGATTGGGACTGACGAAACGGAGAGCCTTATCGAAAATGAGGATGCAGGAATTGTTGCGGAGCAGACTGCGAATAAACCCGTGGACAAATATGTGGATAATTACGAATCTATTGTGGATAATGACGATATTTCTGTGGATAACAAGGTTGGTAATAAGGACGTTTTTTCGGAAAATGAGGGCAAATTCCCCTCTGAACCGCAGGAACGTCCTTTCTTTAACCGTCAAAACAGCAGTTCAAGAACCGCCGAAATGGCAGTTCAAGAACCGCCAAATCTGCCGCCTAGTATAATAGAAAAGAAAGAAATATATATGAATCAATGTCAATGTCAGTCAGTCCGTCATATACAGACGGACGAGGATGTGCACAGAGATGCGGGCGAACTGCGCCGCCTGTTGGTGCAGTCCGGTGTGAATTTCTTGTCGGAAGAGGATGCCGAGGTGATGCGCCATGCTATCGAGCGGCTGTATTACACGCAAAGCCTAAAACTGGATGACGCGGTGTATCCGAACGAGTACATACGGCAAAATCTTGAAAGATTGGATTACCACATCTTGCAGGACGCAATCGCGAAAATTACGGGGAATCTCGATAGGAAAGTAAAAAATAGCAGTGCCTATGTGGTGGCGGTGCTGTTCAACTCCATCATGGAGTCCGGGAGTGACCTCATGGTTGACCCCTATCTGAATTTCCTGCGGCAAAACAGGGGCGATTGACGCGCTGACAATGCCACGGTCAGGTGGTGGATTTTTTGCAGAAGCTAAAATACCTACGCGTATGGTGATGTTGGGCAGTGAGCTGTCAACGCCTGCAAGCCTCAGAGGTTTTTCTCCTGCGGGACAGGGGGTGTCCTATGTTTTTGCTAGTGTCTGTCTCGGCAAGGCAGTGGTATAATGCAATTGGTTTCGAACAAACCGGCTTGTGCAGTCGGACAGGAAATGCTATTGCGGGGTGTAAAAGTGTGAAAAAACTATTCAAATCCATCCGGGAAGGAAATATAGACGAGGTACGGCATCTGATCGAGAGAAAGCCCAAATTGGTAAATTGCGTTGCAAAACAGCCGCCAAAGAAGGATGATGGGCAATCGCCGCTTCAGGTTGCCATAAAGCTGCATCGGTTTGAAATCGCTAATGATCTGATCGACCATGGCGCGGACATCAATTTTATGGGGGATCCGACCACATGCTGCGATGATTGGTGCATGCCCGTCCTGCATCTTTCTGTTATGGTTGCGGTCAGTTGCTGCCGCCATAATTCGCAATTTGCAACGGACGATAAGGTATTCTTTTCGGAGTACTCCACGAAAGAAGAAGCGGATGCCTCCTTCGCACTCCTTCGGAGATTGCTTGAAATGGGGGCCGATGTTACCGCCCGCGAATCGCATGGGACTTCCTTGGCTTGGAGATTATGCAGAACGGCCGCCGATCTGCTCCCGCAATATCACTGGGGTTATGATACCGTCTCGCAGACTGCCGTGCTCACGTCGGAATGGAAGCGTGGCTTGAAGAGAATCTTTCTGATTCTCAAGGAATACAAAACGGATTTCGGCGATGAGGAGGTTCAGCGGTATCTTACAAAGCATAACCATCCGTTAGTTCCGTTTTTGAGCCTTGTTTTGGAGTAAGGCGGTCTCCTTTTGGCAGGGGGATCTACGGGGAAAACACACTGATTTTCAAGAAGGACGAGCGCGCAGAGATGCATACGAATCGAAAAACCTACATTTTGAAATGCGGAAGGGCTTGGCTGCTGTGTGAGCCTTTCTGGATCGGTCGGTGACAGACCGTCCCCTCGCTCCTAATGGATAAAAATCCATCGGGATGCCGGGGGGCGTGAACAAACGCACCGGAGCCTTCGTGAAAAGGCATTCCTGCAAGCTGCATTGTTTGTATGATTTACCCTGCGATTGGTCTGCACAAAGAATGCCTGTGGAGGATTTTCTTATATCCGCAGGCATTTTCCTATTTTTTCTCATTCATTAGTGCGGCAAAGCGCAGCATCTGCTTGCGGGAAGAGACCCCCAGCTTGCTTAGAATATTATGATTATGAAATTTCAGTGTGCTTTCCTTTATGCTGGAAATCTCCAAAATTTCCTTGGCGGTTTTTCCGGAAAGATAGAGGTCGAAAATTTTGCGCTCCGTTTTGGTGAGCAGCTTCACGCCCTCCAGAAAGTGCTGATAGTCATCGGAATCAATCTCATTTTTGCGCGAATACGCCAAGCGATCCCGCTCCCTCTTTGCATGCTCCAGTTCTGTCTGCGCACGGAAATATTCCGCCTGTATGGCTTCAAAATTTTGCTTCGTTCGCTCATATTCCTGCTCCAAGCGGGCTTTCTCTGTCTGCGCACTTTGCTTTTCCTGCTCCAGCGTATCCAGAGAGCTTTCATGCTGCCGATCCTGCTCCGCGAGAAAGACAAAAAGGCCATTGATCTCCGGGAAGGGCGACTGTGCCCGTGCCCTTTCCTCCGATTTCATCTGCTCTAGCGCCTTGAGGATGGGCGAGAGGAAATGCCTGCTGAAATACAGGCAGCAGCTTACCGCAAAAAACAGCAGCAACACCCAGAGGATGATATTTTGCAGCACAGAGCGCATCACAGCCCTGTCGTAATCCGCCTTGGGCATCATGACAGAAAGCACATGCGAGGTATCCCCCGGAAAAAGGGAGAGATGCTGCGCAACGCCGACATAGGACATTTCCTCGCCTGAAAAGTGCAGCAGTCCATCCTCCGTGCCCTTGATGGTCAGATCCCCCCTCGGCGCGAGATAATAGCCCTCGGTTGTGCCGCAGCTCAAGCCCTCCGCCGCATGCACCAACTGCTGCTCCCGCTGCGCCAGCAGGCAGGTCAGGTGCGTGATTTTGGTGGGCTGCGCATGATAGGCCACGAAATAGCTTGCGCTGACCTCGAAGCCGCAAACGCCGTAAAATTCCCCGTTTGAGCCGACGATCGGCAAAGCCATCAGCACCGCATCATCCGATGTCCGCGGCAGAGTAAAACGGTCTGTGAGCAGATAAGCCTTTTCCAAGGGCTGCGATGCACGCGCAGCGATTTCCGCATAATTCGGGAAACCATCCGTGCGAAATTCCAGCTGCCATTTTCGGTGCGGAACAATGCCGTGCCGTTTCGCAACGGCAGTCAGGCCGCGGTAGAGCAGAACGCTTTCGTCGGAGTTTTTATAGCCGCTGCGCTGGAGATAAACCCCGGTATTGGACTGCGCCGCATCCTCCGTCGCATGATTGACTGTGGCGTCCAGCAGGACAAATATGCCGGAGCAATTCTCCTGCTGCATTTTCTGCGCCATCGGTTCTATCAGCAGCTCCTGCACGCTTGCGATCCGTGCCGCCGCATCATTCAAATCCGCGAAGGACAGATTCTTTTCCGCCAGATAATCCTCCAAAAGCACGGTCGTATCCTCCGAAAGACGTATCGCGGCAGCGGCAAGCCGATCAAAATGGCTCGCGACATCCTTTTCAAAGACATCCATCTGAATATCCAATGCTTCATAGGCATTTTTTCTCGCACTGTCATAATGCCCGAACAGAAGCAATCCGCACGCCAGCGCCAAAAGCAGAAGAAGCGCCTGCAGCAGCATATATCCGAACAGCTTTCGCCGCATCGACCGGTCGAAGCGATCGAAAACGGAAAACAGACGCATATGATCCCTCCTGTCTTAGCGGATAGAGCAGAAAAAGCGCCATGTTTCCTCTGCCAGAGCCTGCGCATCTTCGCCCTGCGCGGCGCGCGCCTGCAAGCCCGGCAGCATCTTCCGCAGACCTGCATAGAGCGTATTGACCTTTTGAGAATAGCCCTCATAGATGGGATGCACCGTGGGGATATATTCCTCGCGCATCAGTTTGATGGCGCGGAACAGCTCCGCGTGTCCCTCATCGGGGAAATCATAGTCCGCAATCGCTTCAAAGGCATCATTGGTGACGGGCATATATCCCGTTTCCGCCACAAAATTCAAATTTCGCTCGCCCTCTGTCAGCCAGCGCACGAAAACAGCCGCCGCCTTTGCCTTTTGCTCCGTGGTCGGGTACGAGCTCAGCCCAACACCCGTCACGGGCATATACTGCTGCCCGTCTCCTGTCTTCGGCAGTGGCAGAACCTTCACGTTCATCGGCTCGGAGGTATTGTCGGGATAGGTCACCGTGTCATTATAATAATTGATTGCCGCAGAAGAACCGATGCTGCCCAGCGTTTCGCCCGTCATCACAAGCGTATTGGCGTATTCCTTCGGCATGGAAATATGTCCCTGCAGCAGCGGCACGGCAAATTTCATCCAAGATTTTTTAAGATACGGATTCTCTAAATCATACCAGCCGTCCGAAGCATAATACGGCAGTGTATTGCCGCTTTCCGTCATCATATCCAGCTCCACATGGCGGATGAGATAGTCAAAGCCGCAAAAGGGTGTGCCGCCTGACCAACCGTAATATTTTGCCGCTGCATCGAAAAAGCCCTCCCATGTGGAAAGATCGTCATAGCTTACGCCGGTATCCGCGGAAAAACGCGCAAACTGCGACCCATTCAAAAAGACCGCAAAGGTTGATTTGGAAATGGGAAAAACAAGCAGCCTGCCATCCACACGACCGCCATCCACAAACAGCGGCACGAATTTTTCCAGTTCCTCCGCGCTGAAATACGCATCCCAATCCAGAAAATGCTCCGCTCCCAGATCGACCACCGTGCCTGCGTGCGCAGAAAAAAGATCGGGCATTTGCGGTGCATCGGGCTTGCCCGCCAGAGCCTTCTGAAGCTGCGCATCCAGCTTGGAGGCACTTGTTACATTGGTCACGCTCACCAAAATTCCCTGCTTCTGCCCCTCCGTCGCATTAAATTCCTCTACCAACTCATTCATGGGTGAGCTTGCCTGCTCCCCGTAGACGTGCCACATCGTCAGCGTGACGGGTTCGGCAGGATCGAGCGCATCCTCCTTCGCGCAGCCCGTCAGATTCGACAGCAGCAACCCCGCAGCCAAAATCACAGAAAGTATTCGTTTCATAGTTCTTCCTCCGTATTGATCTCCTTACCCTAACCCGTTTCCCCACCGTTTTTTGGAAAAATGGCTGTATTTTGCAGAAAAATTTCTCATTTTCCCAACCTTTTGCCGTTTTGGGTGGGGGACAAAAGCAAAAACTGCCTATAAAATAGCAGTAGTTGCAAGGATACATACAAGAGGGGTATATACCTTGCCGCACACGGAATCGGATCGGGTATCCCTTTCCCATCGCCCCTGATCTGCCCATCCGTTGTTGTCAAGCGATGAAAAGTCCCTGCCTACGCGCCAACGGATGCAGCGATCGCCCAAAACAGATTCGATTCCACCATCTGATCCCATTCATTATAGCATTCCGGATGGAGCAGGTCAATGTTTCCATAGGACTGCTGTTGCGGATCTATGCAGACCGCCGAGGGCTCCAAGGACAGAAGAATGAAAAAGCAGAAACGTAAGGGGGTTATTGTATGAAGTATGAATTGAAGGGTGGCACATTTCCTGTTGTTGTATGTGAACTGGACAGCGGCGAAAAAATGATTACAGAGAAAGGCTCTATGACATGGATGAGCCAGAA
>CAVGZD010000023.1:0-29482 GCA_963633805.1 Lachnospiraceae bacterium
TTCCTTGACATAATGGATTCCTCCTTTTGCTAATTATACAATATTTTTAGAGAATTTCCCATTTTGTTTTGTGCTATTTAGATGCTAATACTAGTTCAGCATCTTGCCGAGAGGGAGTTGGTGCTGAGATTAGCCTTGTATGCATATCGTTCGTATATCTATGTGAATGATATACAGTTCTACGAAGATTCCATCGAATTTCCGCTGGATCGATTATATCTCTATGGCGGGACTTCTAAGGATTACTACATTTTGAAGAAGGAGTGAGTCTGTTGCAGGATTTTGATCTGATGGAAGCTGTAAAGGAAAACTACAAGAGAAATGACGGAGGGTTGAGTTATGCGGTTTACTTTGATGGGAGACAGTTGCTCTACAAAGAGAAACCTATCTATCTGATGGATCCTGTGTCATAAGTCTTCCTACAGTATAGCAAAACTTGATTTTCCAATCTATTCCAGTGAGGGGTGATGCGGATGAACGCCGCAATTTATTGTCGCGTAAGCACAGAGGACGAGGCTCAAAGGGTTTCTTTGGACGCGCAAATTGTTGAAGCGAAGGCGGCAGTGAGTAGGCAGGGCTGGAGCTTGACCAGGGAGTACGTGGATCGGGGAAGATCCGGTGTAAGGGTGGAGCAGCGAGATGCCTATCTACAGATGCTTCAAGACATGCAAAAAAAGAAATTTGATGTGATCGTGGTGAAAACCCTAGACCGCTTGATGCGGTCAGCAAAGGACTGGTATCTTTTTGTGGATGCTTTGTCTAGGAATGGTGTGCGGCTCTACTTTTACATGGAGAAGAAGTTTTATCGCATGGATGATGCCCTTTTGGTTGGGATCAAGGCGATTCTAGCGGAGGAGTTCAGTCGGGATCTTTCTAAGAAGGCGAACAAGGCGCATGCTTCCAGACGGGGCAAGGGCAAAGCCATTCTGGCATCGACTGCGTGGGGCTTTGATGTGACAGCGGGCGCCGTTCAAATCAACGAGGAAGAAGCAAGGATCATCCGAAAGGCTTTTCTGGGATGCGCAGTGGGAATGTCGATCGCTCAGATCGTCGCACTGTTGAAGGCGGAGGGGTTTTGCCTAGCCGAAAGCACAGTCGGCGGGTGGCTCCGCAATCCTCTTTACAAGGGTGTTGCTGTGATGAATAAGGTGCATTACGATTTTGATCGAAAACAGTTTGTGAGATATGATGAGAAAAAGTGGGTTTATGTAAAAGATGCCGTTCCGGCTATCGTCAGCGAGGAGCTCTGGGAGCAGGCGCAGAGGGAGCTGGATTCCCGCTGTTTGATCGTTGATGGAAGGAAAGTCGGCAAGCGGAAGTGGAAATCGCCGCTTTCCGGGAAAATTTGGTGCGGGCAATGCGGGTCGCTTTACTGGTATCGAAAAGGGAAGATCGACAAATGGGTCTGCTCTGCATACATACGAAACGGCAAAAAGGCTTGCGGGAACAGGAGTCTGGTTTGTGCGGAGCAGGATGCCGAGATGCGCGAGCAGGCTGAGCGGCTTTTGATCTGCAAGGATGAGGTCGCAGCAGCTGCAATGGAAATTTTACAGGAATCCCTAGCCGAAAAGAATGATTCTATTTTGGTGAAATTGGGTGACTTGGAGAAAAGAAAGGCTAACTTGGAAGACGGCTATGAGAGAGGGCTGGTTGCCGAGGATATTTTTCAGAAAAAGATTGCGGAGCTGGAGCGGCAGGTGCAGGAGCAAAGGCAAAGGATAGAATTGGACTTGGGGCAAGAGGATCGGAAGGGTCGGCTCAAGGAGCTTGAGGAGGTTGTGCGGGGGATAGTCTCTGTTGAAATGTCTTTGGCCTTTCTTTACGAACAGGTCGAAAAGGTTATTGTAAATCCGGAGGGGTATGAGGTGAAGTATAAGCTGCCGCTTCCAATATAGGCGGGGACGCCTGATTTTACTGAATCAGCAGGCACCGTGGGGGGAAGGTCTGCCCGCCATAGATGATCAGGAAGCCCAATCCTGCCTGCGCCACCAAAAATTCCCCGACGATAACCCCGACGAAAGACAGCCCCACATTGATTTTCAGTGCATTGAGGATGCAGGGGATATTTGCGGGAAAAACGACCTTCGTCAGAATCTGCCATTTTTTCCCGCCGAAAATCTGAATCAGCTTGATTTTTTCCTCATCCACCTGCAAAAAACCATTCAGCACGGACATGATTGTCACGACAACGGAGGTTAGCAAGGCGACGATAATGATAGATTTCTGCGTATTGCCGAACCAGACGATAATGATGGGAGCGAGGGCGGTTTTCGGCAGGGAATTGAGTACCACCAGATACGGCTCGGCAACATCGGAGATGAAGCGATTCCACCAGAGGATCACGGCAGTCAGCGTGCCGAGGATCGTCCCCAGCAGGAAGCCGGCGATGGTTTCGCCGAGCGTTGTCCCGATATGCAGCCAAAGCGAGCCATCCTGTATCATTTTGACTGCCGAATTTACCATTCGTGAGGGTTGGCTGAATATAAAGGGGTCGATCCAACCCTGATCTGCGGCAAGCTCCCAAAGCAGGAAAAAGCCGATCAGCAAAAGCCATTGAATCAGAGCAATAGTAGCCTTCCGTCTGCGAATGCCAAGGAGAAACGCGCGCTGTTCCTTTGAGGTAGGGGGTTCTTTTTTATGATACATGAACATCCAGCTCCTTCCAGATGGCATTGAAATAATACTTAAACTCCGACGCTTCTCTCGCCTGCATGGGCGTATAATTTTCGATGGAAAGCTGAATCGGGTAGATATTTTTGATTTGGGCGGGACGTTTGGAAAGCACGACAACGCGATCTGCAAGGCTGATCGCCTCGGAAATATCATGGCTGACCAAAATCGCCGTCTTTTTTTCCTTGCGGATGATGCTGCCGATCTCATCGGAAACAGAAAGCCGCGTCTGATAATCCAAAGCGGAAAACGGCTCATCCAGCAGGAGCAGATCGGGGTGAATGGCAAGCGTGCGGATCAGCGCCACCCGTTGCCGCATCCCACCGGAGAGCTGATAGGGATAATGCTCCTTAAATTCTGCAAGCCCATACTGCTCCAGCAAAAAATCCACATAGGCGATATTTTCCGGGGTCAGCTTTTTCTGGATTTCCAGACCAAGCAGGGCATTGCTGCGGATATTGCGCCATTCCAAGAGATAATCCTTTTGCAGCATATAGCCAATGGTGCCATTTACCTCGATTTTCCCCTCGGAGGGCTGCAAAAGGCCCGCCAGCATGGAAAGGATGGTGGATTTGCCGCAGCCGCTGGGACCGACGATGGATATAAATTCGCCTGATTCGACGCGCAGATTTATATGGGAGACAGCGAGGGTTTCTCCGCTGGTACTGTGATAACGCAGGCTGACGTCATCTAAAGAAACGATCGGGCGCATGGAAAAGACCTCCTTGCTTGTGATACTGCTATTATATCGGGCGGGGGGACAAAACGTGCCTTTCCAAAGAAAAGAATCTGTGGTATAATCATGGAACATATCGTATACAAGAGAAAAGAGTTTAGGGGAAAAGGAGAATGTTTGTGAACAGAGCGGCGGATTTTAGGAGGATTGCGAGGGCATCCCTGAGGGGGAAATGGCTGCCTGCGGTGCTGGCGGGGCTGGTTGCGTGGATTTTCGGGGTGACGGATGGAGCCGGCGGGCTCGATTTTAATCTCACATATGCCGATGGCAATGCACACCTGAATCTTCAGGCATTGGGGCAGAATATCTACTTGGATGAAATTTTGCAAAGCCCGGCGGCGTGGGCGGCGTTAATGAGCTATGTTACATTTTTTTCTATCCTGCTGTTTATCGTTTTTATTGTGCAGCTGATTCTTGGCGGCGTGGTTACGGCGGGCTATGCGAAATTCAATCTGGATCTGGTGGATGGGAAGGAGCCGCAGGTGAAAACACTGCTGAACTATTTCCCGCAGTGGAAAACCATGGTTGCGGCATACTTGCTGCAGGCGCTCTACATTACGCTTTGGTCTCTGCTCTTGATCATTCCGGGCATTATTGCGGCATATCGCTACGCAATGACCTCCTATATTCTGGCGGAAAACCCGGAAATGCGCGCAGGCGAAGCAATCACGCGCTCCAAGGAAATGATGGTCGGCAACAAATGGAGATTGTTCTGCCTGAGCTTCAGCTTTGTCGGATGGGCGATTTTATGCGTATTTACGCTGGGAATGGGAAATCTGTTTCTGACACCCTATACGCAGGCGGCAAACGCGACGTTTTATCGCGATATTACGGCATCCTCCGGTGATGTCAGATTAGAGCCTGCGATGCTGTCGGATCAGCTGTAAGGAGGGGAGAAAATGAATTGGAAAACGGCGGCATTGGTCGTCATTGATATGGAAAATGCCTTCATTAGTAAGGAATCCCCGCTGTGCATCAAGCAGGCGGCGGATACCATCCCTGCTTGCGGCGCGGCGATCCGCAGGGCAAGGGAGCGCGGCATACCCGTCTTTTTTGTCAATCGCATATATCGCAGAAATGGCAGTGATGTGGAGTTTACGCGCTATGAAAGCTGGGCGAGCGGGGGCAGATACCTTGCGCAGAACAGCACGGGTGCGCTCTCTATTGAGGTTCCTGCGGAGTTTCGGCCGCAGAAGGGGGATTATACGATCGTGAAGCCGCGCTATTCTGCTTTTTTTCAGACGGAATTGGATTTGATTCTGCGCAGACTGGGCGTGAAAACCGTGCTTCTGGCGGGGACAACAACACCAAATTGCATCCGTACCACTTGCTATGACGGTTTATCATTGGATTATAATATTGCTGTGCTGAGCGATTGCTGCTCTTCGAATACCGAGGAGATTCAGCGGGTCAATCTGGAGGATATGCAGCGCACGGGGGCGGTTTTGGTGACGAATGCGGAATTTTTGACCGATGATTTTGCGCTTGCGGATTTTGCGGGGGAGATCCAAAGAAGGGTGCAGGAGGATGCGACTGCACCGGAATGAGGGATAAAAAGAAGGGGGGCGGACTCCGCTTTGGCGAAGCTGCACCCTTTGTCTTTTTCTGTTATTTTTTATGCGCTGCCCAAAGCGCTTGATATAGCTCCGGCTTTCTGTCCGCCTTCACGGGGAAGCTCTCCCGCGCACGCAGAGCCTCATTGGGGTCGATATCCACATAGGTCAGCCCATTTCCGTCTACGACATGCGCCAAAACCTCGCCTGTAGGCGAAACGACCATGCTGTCGCCGCAATAGGACAGCCCGCCGCCTTCGCCGCTGCGATTTACACCGATCAAGAAGCACTGCGTCTCGATTGCACGCGCCTTGAGAAGCGTCATCCAGTGCTCGCGGCGCGAGATGGGCCAGTTCGCAATGACGGTGATCAGCAGGCTGCGCGCAGATGCGATCTGGAATATCTCTGGAAAGCGCAGATCATAGCAGATAAACGGCGTCAGAGGAACGTCCTTGACCTCGCAGAAGCACATTTCATCCCCGCCGATATAGTGCTTGGATTCCGCGCCGTAGGAGAAGGGGTGGATCTTTGCATAATCCGCCAGAATTTCGCCGGATGCATCTATTACGATACAATGATTGGTCGAAATGCCGTTTGCGTGGATCGGCAAACCGAAGCAAATGCAAACGCCGTTCTTCTTTGCCTCTTTCCGGAAAAAGGCGATGCTTTCGCTGTTTTCCCCTGCCTCGCCATAGCGCACGGGATGCATGGTGAAGCCGGTCAAGGTCATCTCTGGGAAAACGACAAGGTCTGTGCCCTTCTTGCCCGCCTCAGCCAGCAGACGGCTGCATAGCTCCATTGCTTTTTCCTTTTCTTCAAAGCCCATATTGATCTGCCCGATGGCAATTTTCATATCTGATCCCTCCTTATGCGAAGCCGCTGCCCGCGCTGAATGGGGCGGCTCTTTTGCTGTGTTCAGCATAGCATAGGAATCTTTTTCCTGTCAATTCTTTTTCACTCAAAACAGAAAGCCGAATAGCAGCCGAAACCATGCGGTCGGGCTTATGCCGTATAGGGCGGCGAGGTCCTCAAGCGTCTTTATGTCGCCTGTGCTGCGTTTCAGCAGATGAATGACGATAGCAAAAAATGCAATGCTCAAGATCAATTCCAATACGGCTCTTTCATGGAAATAATTGAAGAACTGCAAAACAGAGACTGCCGCTGCTCCGATGACTAAGGCACAGGTAAATTCGAAGGAGCTCTCGAAGCCCGCGCCGTTTTGCAGCACATACGGTATGGCATAGACCAGCGCAATATATGCAAACGATAGGAGACACAAATAACTTCCAATAAAGCTGAACAAAGCCCACAAGCCATGATGCCGCTTCTGTTTTAAGATCGTAAGGCTGACCAAAGCAGCAATTCCTGCGTACCCGATGCAGACGAGGAGTAGGTGGGCTGTTGTCCATTCGATCAGAAAGGTGACAAGCGACCACAGCATCACGAACGGGATAGATAGGAGAAAGAGTATTCCGATCGCGAAGGCATTACCGCCATCTGACTGACTTTCTGCAACAGAGATCCCGGACTGCAGATAGCCGCGACCATCGTAAAAGGCACCGCCGGGACTGACCCAGTTCCCCTTTGTATCATAAAAGCCATCCCCCGGACTGCGGAGGTAGCCCTTTGCGTCATAAAAAGCGCCGCCGGGGCTGACCCATTCTCCCCTTGCGTCATAAAAGCCGTCCCCGTCGTCCCGCCAATAGCCTTTCGCGTCATAAAACCCCATTTTAATTCATCTTCCTTTCCTTCAATAGCACGAAAAACCGGCATAAGCCGATGATCGCCACGATCATACCGCCGAAAATGCCCAAGACTAAGTATAGAGTAAGATAGATTGCCCCGAGCACAATGTTTTTGGACAATAGCACACCAAAGGATGTGATGCCGAAAAATCCGCGCAGAATAGACCAACTAAAAACAAATAAATCAATTGCATATACTACCATCCCAATTTCTGCCAAAGTATTGCCGAATTTCAAGCCTGCCCGATCCATTAAAAATCCCGCGAGGAGCATTACGGCGGCTACGAGAAATGCGAGCAGCCTTGGTTTTAGGTATTGGTACTGCTCTTCCGATGTTTCTCCGAATAGTTTTTTGATCATGATTTCATCCTCCTTTGCAAATCACACATAAAATATACTAAAATAGGATATTTTGACCGTGACAGTTTGTTACCCTCTTGTCAAGGAGGAGCGCATGGATTTTCGATTAAAGGAGCTTCGCAAGACAAGGCATCTCTCTCAGGTGAGACTTGCAATGGATCTGAATTTATCACAAAACAGCATCAGCCGCTACGAAAACGGGGAACGTGAAGCAGGATATGAAACGCTGATCGCGATTGCGGATTATTTCCAAGTGTCGCTGGATTATCTGCTGGGAAGGACGGACGACCCTGCCATTTATCCGCGCAAATGATGTTCGAAAGTAGGATGCCGTGACGATGGGGCTTGACAGGTGAGGTTGTTTGTTCTATCATGTGCATATACACAAACAGAAGGAGATGGTCCTGCTGAAATATAAGACGATTCGTAAAACAAAATGCTACTGCATTTCCCTGTGCCGTGCATCCAATGCGGTGAATGATTATTATGACCGCGCTTTTGCGACAAATGGGATCACCACGAAGCAGTTTTCGCTTCTGCTGAACCTATCTCGCATGGGGGAGGCGAATGTCGTGGAGCTTGCGGAATATGTGAATCTGGAGCGGAGCACTGTTACGCGCAACCTGAGGATTCTGATTTCCAAGGGCTGGGTATGCGATACGGCGAAGGAAAACAGCCGAAGCCATAAATATGTTGTTACAAAAGAGGGCACGGCGCAGATCGAAGCGTGCATGCCGATTTGGGATAGATGTCAGACTGAGATGCAGGAGATCGTCGGCGCGGAGAATATGGAAGTTTTGACGGATATTTTGTATACACTGCAAAATTTGCAAAAGGAACAGTGAGTCCTGCAAAATTTTTCTGAATGGGAGCGGTTCATTTTGTTTTGCCAAGATGCGTGTATCTGCACGGATGTTTTGGATCTTGCATATCACACGATCCTCCGGCAGAGACGGCGCGGAAGGGGAGGAGGACAGTTATATTAATTTCTGCAAAGAAAATAGGTTGCTATTTGCTGCGATATGTGTATATGCATGGATGGGATAGGCTTTGTATACCATGCGATCAAAGGATAGACGATATTTTGTCTTGCTAAATGCGTGTATATACATATTTTATATGGATTTTGCATATCCGCATCTGCCGGTCAGGCGGTGTGAAAACGGGCAGAATGGTATTGATTTCCGTGATAATGGGCGTTCAAGCCGCTTGGAGCCTTTCCGAAAAGTCTTTCTCACGATCTGTAAGCTGCATTTTATGTATGATTTGCTCCGCAAAACGTTATCTCACATCTTGCAAAAATCCCTTTTCAGAAACGCTCTGGTAAAATGGAAAGACAGGGTGAAAATATCGTTGATTGCTTGGGAAAAAATCAGACTTTATGCATTCTGACGGAATGACGCTGGCGATGTTGATGCTTTAATCACTTACTTTGATTATTTTCGTGTATATACATAAATCAAGGAGGGTGGCACATGGAAACAAATCATAAAAGATTTACATTTTTTACATTTCTCGTTATCCTTGCGTCCTGCTTTATCTACATGATGAGCTGCGGGATACGAAACAATTTCGGCATTATGCTTTTCTCCATCGTGGAACATTCGGGCATATCCTTCGTGTCGGTCAGCTTTGTGCTGGCGGTGGGGCAGTTCAGCTTCGGCGTGACGCAGCCGCTTTTCGGGATACTGGCGGATCACAAGGGCAGTCGCTTTTCCCTGATCCTCGGCATACTCTGTACAGCAATCGGCATTCTGCTGACGCCTGCCTGCAAGTCGATATTCAGCCTGATGCTGGTGCTGGGCATTCTGATTCCCGGCGGGATCGGTGCGATCGCCTTCGGCGTTGTTGTCAGCGCGGTCAATCCGCACCTGCCCGAAAAAAGTCGACCGGTCGTATCCGGCATCATCAATGCATCCTCCGGCATCGGCAATTCCCTGCTCACGCCGATCATTCATAACCTGCTGGCGGCAGGCGGGCTGGCGTACGGGATGTATGTGCTGTCTATTCCGACCCTCCTGATGATTCCTGCAGTGCTGTGCATGTGCGCAGGGGCAGGCGCAGTCAAGCAGCTGCCGCAGCGAGAGACTGCCTCGATTTCGACCGCGGAGCTATTCCGAAAGGCATTCCATTCTGCGGATTACAGATTCATCATGATTGGCTTTTTTACCTGCGGCTTCCACATGGCGCTGATTACCAACCACCTGCCGACACAGATCACCAGCTACGGCTTTACCGCTGCGGATGCATCCTCTGCTTTTTCTGTCTATGGTGTTGCAACAATGGCGGGGGCATTCATCGCGGGACTGCTTTGTTCCAGACTGCGCATGAAAAATGTACTCGGCACGCTGTACGGCTCGCGGGCGGTGATGACGCTGCTCTTTCTGGCTCTGCCGAAAAGCATGCTTTCCATCTGCATTTATATCTTTTTCCTCGGCTTTACCGGCTCGGCGACCGTGACCCCGGTGGCGGGGATCTGCGGGAAGATCTTTGGCAAAAGGGGCGTGTCGATCCTCTTCGGCTTCGCTTTTTTCATGCATCAGATCGGCGGCTTCCTCTCCGCGTGGCTCGGCGGGCTTTGCTATGAATCGCTGGGGAGCTATTCCGTGATTTGGCTGGTGGACTGTGCGCTCTGCCTGCTTGCTGCCGTTGTAAGCTATCTGATTCGAGAGAAACAAGTGATCGCGGCAAGCGATTGAATCAAAAAGGCGTGAGTTCCAGAAAAGCGGGATTTCATGCCTTTTGTCATTGCCGCAGGACTGTCCGCGTTTTTCCGTTGCGCGGATGGCTGGATTGGAAAAAGGATGCAGAAATGGATGCACAAAAATTTTCCGTGTTCGCTATACATTCTTTTATTTTATGCTATAATGCAGTGTGGATGGATAGGAAAAACGCCAAAGGATGCGGCGGCGAGCAGGAGGTGCGTATGGATAGAGAATTTAAGGTAGTATCTGCCTATCAGCCGACGGGCGATCAGCCTCAGGCGATCGAAAAAATCGCGGAGGGCTTTGAGAATGGACTGAAATTCCAGACCCTGCTTGGGGTGACAGGCTCCGGCAAAACCTTTACGATGGCAAATGTGATTGAAAAGCTGCAAAAGCCAACGCTGGTGATTGCGCACAATAAAACGCTGGCGGCGCAGCTATATAACGAAATGAAGGAATTTTTCCCGGAAAATGCGGTGGAATATTTCGTTTCCTATTACGACTATTATCAGCCGGAGGCATATGTGCCCAGCACGGATACCTATATTGAGAAGGATTCCTCCGTCAATGACGAGATTGATAAGCTGCGTCACTCCGCGACGGCGGCTCTGGTCGAGCGACGGGATGTGATCGTGGTTGCCAGCGTTTCCTGCATCTACGGCTTGGGTGACCCGGAGGAATATTACGGCATGATGCTTTCTCTGCGCCCCGGCATGGAGAAGGATCGGGACGAGGTGCTGCGTGCCTTGGTGGAGATGCAATATGACAGAAATGATATGAATTTTGAGCGCGGTACGTTTCGCGTGCGCGGGGATGTGGTGGAGATTTTTCCCATCGGCTCCTCGGAGGAGGCGGTTCGCGTGGAGTTTTTTGGCGATGAGATCGACCGCATCACGGAAATTGACGTGCTGACAGGAGAAATTCTTGGCACGAGAAATCATATTTCGATTTTCCCCGCTTCGCATTATGTGACTGCGCCAGAAAAAATGAAAATTGCCATTGAGCGCATCGAAGCGGAATTGGAGCAGCGTCTTGCGGAGTTGAAACGCGAGGACAAGCTGCTGGAGGCGCAGCGCTTGGAGCAGCGGACGAATTATGACATTGAAATGCTCAAGGAAATGGGCTTTTGCACAGGCATCGAGAACTACTCCCGCCACCTTGCGCTGCGTGAGGCGGGCAGCACGCCCTTTACGCTGATCGACTTCTTCCCGGATGATTTCCTGATGATCATTGACGAATCACATGTGACGATCCCGCAGGTGCGCGCGATGTATGAGGGCGACCGTTCCAGAAAGACCACGCTTGTGGATTACGGCTTTCGTCTGCCTTCCGCGATGGATAACCGCCCGCTGAAATTTGTGGAATTTGAGCAAAAAATCAACCAGATGCTTTTTGTATCCGCAACGCCCTCCGTCTACGAGAAGGAGCATTCTGAGCAGACGGCAGAGCAGATCCTGCGGCCAACGGGGCTGCTTGACCCGGAGATCTCTGTGCGCCCGATCCACGGGCAAATTGATGATCTGCTCTCCGAGGTGCGTAAAACGACGGAAAAGGGCGATAAAATTCTGGTGACGACGCTGACGAAAAAAATGGCGGAACGTCTGACGGATTATCTGCGGGAAAACGGCGTGCGGGTGCGCTATCTGCATTCGGATATTGATACGCTGGAACGGCTGGAAATCATCCGCGATCTGCGGATGGATGTGTTCGATGTGCTGGTCGGCATCAATTTGCTGCGGGAAGGGCTGGATATTCCGGAGGTCAGTCTGGTTGCCATTCTGGATGCGGATAAGGAGGGCTTCCTCCGCTCGGAAACGTCCCTGATCCAGACCATCGGGCGCGCGGCAAGAAATGCAAACGGGCGCGTGATTATGTATGCGGATGTGATGACGGACAGCATGGACAAGGCGATTACAGAAACCAACCGCCGCCGCTGCATCCAGCAGGAATACAACGAAGCGCACGGCATTACGCCGCAGACGATCAAAAAAAAGGTGCATGATATTATTCAAATTACGAAAACTGCTACAGAAAAGCAGAAATTCGGCTTAGAGAAAGATCCCGAATCCATGAGCGCGGAGGAATTGAAGCAGCTCATCAAAAAGCTGGATAAGGAAATGAAGCAGGCAGCGATGGAGCTGCAATTTGAACGAGCCGCCGAATTGCGGGATAAGATAAAGGAACTAAAGGAACTACAATAAAAATACGCAATACGTTTTTGATAAAGGTAAGCCGCAATTTGGGAAAAGCGGCGGCGATTCGCCCGATTTGAGCAATCGGGCAAGACAAACCCCGCTGCATGAAAAGCGGAGCGGAAATCGGATGCTTGCAAAGGAGGAAACATGAAGGATAAAATCATAATAAAGGGCGCACGGGAGCATAATCTGCAAAATGTTGACCTGACGATCCCCAGAGATCAGCTTGTGGTTTTTACCGGGGTGAGCGGCAGCGGTAAAAGCTCTCTCGCCTTCGATACCATCTATGCGGAGGGGCAGCGGCGTTATGTGGAGTCGCTTTCCTCTTACGCAAGGCAATTTTTGGGGCAGATGGAGAAGCCGGATGTCGATCTGATCGAGGGGCTTTCCCCCGCCATTTCTATCGACCAGAAAACCACCAGCCATAACCCCCGTTCGACCGTGGGGACGGTGACGGAGATTTATGACTATCTGCGTCTGCTTTATGCGCGGGTCGGCATCCCGCATTGCCCTAAATGCGGCAAGGAGATCAAAAAGCAAACGATCGACCAGATTGTTGACCGCATTATGGAGCTGCCGGAGCGCACGAAACTTCAGCTGCTTGCGCCTGTCATCCGCGGACGAAAGGGCGAGCATACGAAGCTCTTGGAGGATGCCAAAAAGAGCGGCTATGTCCGCGTACGCGTGGACGGCATATTGTATGATCTGTCGGAAAAAATCGAGTTAGAAAAGAATAAAAAGCATACCATTGAGATTGTGGTCGACCGTTTGGTGGTCAAGGACGGGATGCAGATGCGTCTGACCGAATCCATCGAAACTGCTTCTGCACTGAGCGGTGGACTGTTGATTGTGGACGTCAATCAGGGAGAGAATGAGCTGATGTTCAGCCAGAGCTTTTCCTGCCCGGATTGCGGCGTGGATCTGATGGAGATTGAACCGAGGATGTTCTCCTTCAATAATCCCAGCGGTGCCTGCCCCACATGCACGGGCTTGGGAATGCAGATGAAATTCGATGAGCAGCTGATCGTACCGAATGAAAACCTGAGCATTTTGCAGGGGGCGATCACTGCGCCGGGCTATAATTCCGTAAACAGCAAGGACAGCATGAGCCGCGTTTTATTTGATGCGCTGGCGGAAAAATACCATTTTTCGCTGGATACGCCCTTTCGGGAGCTACCCAAAAAGGTGCGGGACATCATTTTTTACGGTGCGAAGGAAAAGCTGCGCATCACCTACACGAATTATCGCGGAACGGGGACGTATGATTACGCCTTTGAGGGTATCATCAACAATTTGCAGAGACGATACAACGAAACCTCCGAGACGATGCGCACGGAATACGAGGAATTTATGACGAACATCGAATGCCCGGACTGCAAGGGCAGGAGACTGCGCCCGGAAATTCTGGCGATCACGGTCGGCGGGAAGAACATTTCGGAGGTGACGGAGCTTTCGGTTGATAAAATACAGAAATTTTTCCAAAAGCTGCAGCTCACCGAACGCGAGAATATGATTGCAGAGCGCATTTTGAAGGAGATCCACGCGCGCATCGGTTTTTTGATGGATGTCGGTCTGGATTACCTGACGCTGGCAAGAACGGCGGGAACGCTCTCCGGCGGGGAATCCCAGCGCATCCGTCTGGCGACGCAGATCGGCAGCGGGCTGGTCGGCGTTGTGTATATTCTGGATGAGCCGAGCATCGGTCTGCATCAGCGGGATAATGATAAGCTGCTGGCGACGCTCAAGCATCTGCGGGACATCGGCAATTCCCTGATTGTGGTGGAGCATGATGAGGATACTATGCTGGCGGCGGATTATATCGTGGATATTGGACCGGGCGCGGGTCGGGACGGCGGCGAGGTTGTTGCGGCAGGCAGTGTGGAGGATATCATGCGAGAGGAACGCTCCGTAACGGGGGCATATCTAAGTGGGCGCAAAAAAATCGAAATTCCCGCCGAGCGCAGACCCATTCAGCGGGATAATTTGCTTGTCATTAAGGGCGCAGCGGAGCATAATCTGAAGGGCATTGAAGTGGAAATTCCGCTGGGGCTGTTCACCTGCGTAACAGGCGTGAGCGGCAGCGGCAAAAGCTCTCTGGTCAATGAAATTCTGTATAAGCGGCTGGTGCGCGACCTCAATCGCGCAAAAACGCGCCCCGGCAAGCATGAGGACCTGCTTGGGATCGAACAGCTGGATAAGGTCATCAATATCGACCAATCGCCCATCGGGCGCACCCCGCGCAGCAATCCTGCAACATACACGGGCTTGTTTGACCTGATCCGCGATATTTTTGCGCAGACGACCGAAGCCAAGGTGCGCGGCTATCAGAAGGGGCGTTTCAGCTTCAATGTGAAGGGCGGGCGTTGCGAAGCCTGTGCCGGGGATGGCATCGTGAAGATCGAGATGCATTTTCTGCCTGATATCTACGTTCCCTGTGAGGTCTGCCAAGGCAAGCGTTATAACCGCGAAACGCTGGAGGTCAAATACAAGGGGAAAACCATCTCCGATGTGCTGAATATGACGGTAGAGGAAGCGCTTGTTTTCTTCGAGAATATCCCGCGCATCCAGTCCAAGCTGCAGACGCTGTATGATGTGGGTCTGCCGTATGTGCAGCTGGGGCAGTCCTCTACGACGCTTTCCGGCGGGGAGGCGCAGCGGGTGAAGCTGGCGACGGAGCTGAGCCGCCGAAGCACGGGCAGGACGATGTACATTCTGGACGAGCCGACGACGGGGCTGCATACGGCGGATGTGCATAAGCTGGTGCATATTCTGCAGAGACTGACGGAGGGCGGCAATACGGTTGTTGTAATCGAGCATAATCTGGACGTCATCAAAACGGCGGACTATATCATCGATCTGGGACCTGAGGGCGGCGATAAGGGCGGCACGCTGGTCGCAGCCGGCACACCGGAGGAAATCTGCAAGGTTTCTGCATCCTATACCGGAAAATATCTGAAAAAAATGCTGAAGAACAAATAAACACGGAGCGACCAAATAAGAGAACGGGCGTTTTGATCTTTTCTTATTTGGACGCGACTTACGCTGTATTTGTAAAAATGAGATATTTTTTTGCAGATACAGCGGTTTTTTCGTATAGAAAAGATAATCCGCCGTGTGGGAATCTGTATCTTTTTATTGACATCTTACAAAAAAATCTGTACCATATAAGAAATAAAACTTTACAATGACGGAGGAGGCTATGGTGGAGGAGAAAGAGCCTATATTGGAATTTGAGCAATCAAAAAAACGGGTTGCCGCATACTTTGGCTGTGATGGAGATTTTTTCCTTAAGCCGTTGTTGGGGTTAGATTGGACTGTGCGGCAGGATGAAGATTTCACCTTCCTCAGCTATTGGATGGATGCGGGGAAAAGGGTGGATGCTGTTGTCGTCAAGAGAAACGGCTCTCCCATGATTTATAAAACGAAGGAATATACGATGGTCGTGGCGATTGACTGCGTGAAGATCGGCTTTATTTTTTGCAATGAAAAGGACCGTGGGAGAGCGTAGATCCAAACATGCTGTTGGTTTCCTTCATGCAGAATGTGACGGAGGCAGTCGGCTTATGCAAAAAAGGCAGAAGGGGGAGAAGTGATTCTAAATGCTTTTTTTCTGCATAAACTGAACTACTGAAGGACATTGCCGAGGGCACAGCTCCGGCGTAAGAGAAGGGGAGAAAGAAATGCAAATGGATGGACTGCCGGATAACAACATGGTGACGATTACAGGGGAGATTGCAGAGGAATGCACATTCAGCCATGAGGTATATGGAGAAGGTTTTTATATGTTTCGGATTTCTTCTGAGCGTTTGAGCGATAAAGCGGATATTCTTCCGGTAACGGTTTCCGAGCGGCTGATCGACCGCACGCTGCTGCGGCTTGGTACGCGGGTGCAGGTGATCGGGCAGCTGAGAAGCTACAACAATTACGCAGGAAAGCGCAATCGGCTGGTTCTGACGATTTTTGCGAGGGAGCTTTGCCTGATCGGAGAGGATGAGGACAAAAACGAGAACCAGATCATACTCAACGGTTTTATCTGCAAGGAGCCGATTTATCGGAAAACGCCTTTTGGCAGAGAAATAACGGATGTTTTGCTGGCGGTCAATCGGGCGTACAATAAGTCGGATTATATCCCCTGCATTGCATGGGGGCGCAACGCCAGATACATGGCGGGGCTTGCGGTCGGCTCAAATCTGCAAATTTGGGGGCGGGTGCAGAGCCGCACATATCAAAAAAGGCTTGGAAACGAGATTGAGGAACGGACAGCCTATGAGGTTTCGGTTTCGAAGATAGAGCGTCCGGGAAGGGACGATGTACAGGCGGCACAGGAGCAGCGGGCGGCGATGGAATAAACAGCCGTCAGGGCGAAAACAGGAGTGAACAAAAGTGAGACAGGGCGAAATTTCAATATACTACGGAGAGGGAAAGGGAAAGACCTCGATTGCAGTCGGGCTTGGCTTACGGGCGATCGGCGAGGAATTGCGCGTGGTGATGATCCAATTTTTGGATCACTACAACAGCAAGGAGATCACACTGCTGAAAAAGCTGGAGCCGGATTTTCGGATTTTCCGCTTTGAGAAGGATCGCAGCGCGGAAACCGTTCGGGAGGCGGAGACGGATGAGAGCATCCGCAAGGAGATCACAGCAGAGGTGCGCAATGCCTTTAATTTTTCCAAGAAGATCGCGGACACGGGCGAATGCGAAATGCTGATTCTGGACGGCATTTTGGAATGCGTGGATCGCGGGTTTCTCGGCGGGGAACAGTTGCAGGAGCTGATCGAGAAGAAGCCGCAGTATATGGATTTGATTTTGACGGGCAGAGCGCTGCCGCAGGGACTGGCGGAGCAGGCGCAGTCGATCTATCAGATTCTGATTGAAAAATAAACCTTTCAAGAAATAAGAGGTGTCGCAAAGGCGTCCGAAGGGGGCTTGGGCGATGCCTTTCGCTTTATGCATGAAAACGAATGCCGAGCGGATGGATGGAGTTGATAATTTGAAATTTATCCTGTATAATAAAGGAAATTGGAATTTTTTTCGCTGTGCGATGCGAAATTGCGGAGCGCAGGGAAAGGAAGGAGGAAAGTGAATGAAAAAGAAGGCGATGGGATGCTTGATCGCGTCTGCTTTGCTGGCATTTTCGGCTTGCGGTGCGCAGGAGAAGCCGCAAGAGGGTGTGGTCGTTTCTGTGGACAATGCCTTGTTGGCAGAGGCGACACAGGCATATGATGTGATATTGGATTCTGTATACGATTTGATCGTAAATGGCTACAAGGAAGGGTCGATTTATCCATTTACCCTAGGAATAGAAGAGGCTACCTTTGATGCGGATGGCGCTGAGGGGCTGAAGCGCATCGGCTATCTGATTCAGGATATCAGCGGCGATGGGATTCCGGAGCTTCTGCTCGGCTGTGTTACTGGAGAGGATGGGCAGTCGGAGGATGGCTCGGTTGTTCTTGCGGTCTATACCTATGCGGACGGGCAGCCGGTTTGTACGCTGGAGGGATGGTCCAGAAACAGCTACAGATGGCTGGGTGACGGCGAATTTTTCAACCAAGGCTCTAATGGCGCGATGTACTCCGTTTTTGGGACGTATCAGATTTCGGAGGATGGCACGGAGCTGACCTGTACTTCCTATTATTTTACGCATGAAAAGGACGATACCTTTGAGGAAATCGGACTTTACTACAATACATCGGGTGAATGGGATACTTCCGTTTCCGAGGAATTTACGCAGTCGGAAGAAGAATTCTGGGCGATCGAAACGGATTTGATCGCACAAGTGCAGCCGTTGGCATGGACATCCCTTGCGGAATATGCGCCCGCACAGGAGCAGACCGCATCGGCTGTGCGTGCGGATTACGCGGCGAATATCCTGCCGGATGCCTCCGGATGGGATGTAGTCGCCCTTGAAGGGGATGAAGGGCAGGTCGATATCGCTTTTGTGGGCGATGGCACGGTCAATGATTTTCGGATTTTGTCCCTCTTTTTAGATGATGTGGCGGAGGACGGTACGCCGACCTTCGCAACGATGGAGATTTATCAAACAGAGCGGCTGGATTCGGAGCATCCGCTGGTGGTCGGCATGACGTTCTATGGCGATATTCCGAACTACGGCATTTCATATACAGATGAAAGCGGCGAAACAAAATATTATGCATTGCAGATGAGTGGGGAGGACGAATCCATTCAGCTGGTGGCTTTTTAAGACAGAAGGGATGAGGAATATGTTTGAGGATACGAAGGAACCAATCACATTGGAGCTTGGCATTGAGGAACCGGCGGCAGAGGCGGCAAAGCCTGCCGAGAGCACGGCTGTTCCTGCGCTGAAGCAGATGGAGACGGAATATCTGGAAAAGACTGCGCTTTCTGCGGAGGAGCAGAAGGCTGTGGATGATTTCGCAGAAAAAATTGACCTGAAAAATGCGGCGATCGTGCTGCAATACGGCGCGGCTTGCCAGAAAAAGGTGGCGGCATTCTCCGATACTGCGCTGGAGGGCGTTCGCACAAAGGATTTGGGCGAAACGGGCGAAATGATCTCTAATCTTGTGATGGAGCTGAAGGGCTTTTCTGTTGAGCCTGCGGAGGAAAAGGGCTTTTTGGGCATTTTCAAGAAGGCGGGGAATCAGGTCGCTAATATGAAGGCGCGCTATGACCGCGTGGAAGTGAATATCGACCGTATCACGGGCGAATTGGAAAAGCATCAGAATCAGCTTCTGACGGACATTATCATGCTGGATAAGATGTACGACGCGAACCTGAGCTATTTCAAGGAGCTGACGATGTATATTCTTGCGGGCAAGCAGAAGCTGGAGCAGGAGAGAGCCGTAACGCTGCCGCAGATGAAGCAGCAGGCAAGCCTTTCCGGGCAGGCATACGATGCGCAAGCTGTCAATGACTATGCGGCGATGTGCGAACGTTTCGAGAAAAAACTGCACGATCTGGAACTGACGCGCACGATCAGCATGCAGATGGCGCCGCAGATTCGTCTGATCCAGAGTAATAATGTGCTGATGTCCGAAAAAATTCAATCGACCATCAATAATACCATTCCGCTTTGGAAAAATCAGATGGTTCTGGCGCTTGGCATGGCGCATTCCAAACAGGCGATGGAAGCGCAGCGCGAGGTGACGAATCTGACGAATGAATTGTTGCGCAAAAATGCCGAGACCCTCAAGAGCGGCACGATCGAGGTCGCACAGGAAAGCGAAAGAGGGATCGTCGATCTGGAGACCATTCAGTATACCAACGAGCAGCTTATCGGCACGCTGGATGAGGTTTTGCAGATTCAGGCTGAGGGCAGACAGAAGCGCGCCGCAGCGGAAACGGAGTTGGCTCGCATTGAAACAGAACTGAAAAATAAGCTGTTGGAAATTAAAAAATAACTTCAGAAGAAGGAAGGGAACGATATGGGTGACAACGGATCTTCGGGCATAGTCGGGCTGCTTGGTCTGGGCTTTTTTGCGGCGTTGTTTTTCCTCTCGCGGCGGCTGTTTCCGGGCTTTTCAAAGATCATTCTGATCCTTGGCGTGATTGCAGTGCTGCTTGTCGTAATTTTTGCGGCGATCGTGCTGTATTTCGCGTTTAACGGAACAGAAAAGAAGCCGAAGAAGGAACAGAATACGCAGGGGGCAAAGGGCGCGCAGGGGCAGATCGATGAAATTTATGCCAATGGCAGACGCACCTTGGTAGACCTGCGCATGAGAGCGACGAGAGTGAAAAATCGTCAGGTGCGCTCTTTGTGCGAGGAAATTTGCGCTTCGGCGGATAAAATCCTTAAGACGATGAAGGAGCATCCGGAAAATCTGGGTGCGGTGCGCCAATTTTTGAATTATTATCTGCCGACGATGGGCAGTATTTTGATAAAATATGTGCGCTTGGAGGAAAGCGGCATTCCGACTGAGGAAATCAGCGAGAAGACGATTCATCATCTGAGCGATATCAATATTGCGATGCAGAAGCAGTATGAAAACCTGTTCGCGGGCGATATTCTGGATTTGTCCGTGGAGATGGAAGCTCTGACGCAGGCATGCAAGCGGGATGGGCTGCTGTCGGACGATCTGCTCAAGGATGGCGATAAAGGAATCAAGTTGACGATATAAGCGAATGCATTTCTCTGTCTGGGGAAGCGAAACGGCAAGAGATTGGCAGGATCAGGGGCATAGCGGAAGGAAATAAAAGGGTGAAATCCTCATTGAGCATGGGGCGCAGACAAATAAGAAAACGTCTGGATGGGTACGGAAATCGGATGTTTTCTTATTTGGATGCGCTATAGGATTCACTCCTTTTTGTGTTTTCTCGCCCGGATGCACATGATTTGCGGTAGGTGAGAGAAAATAGGGAGACTATCGCCATTTGCATATCTGAATCGCTGTGTTTGGCGGAAAACGAAGCAAGAGCATATATGGAGGAAAAAGAATGAGTCGGGCATACGATTTTTTGAAGGAATGCGGTTATTTTTATGTATTGACAGTCAATAAAGATTTCCCTGCCGGCAGACCCTTCGGCGCCGTCATGGAACAGGATGGGATGCTGTTTATTGCAACAGGCGATGAAAACAGGGTGCACCAGCAACTGCGGGACAACGGCAATATGCAGATATTGGCGAAAAAGGAAGGCACGAGGGAATGGCTCAGGATTACCGGGAGGGCTGCGGAATGTCATGATGTGAGGCTGAAACGGAAAATGCTGGAGGAATGTCCGAATCTATCGAAGCATTATTCCTCTGCGGAGTCCGAGCATTATCTGCTTTTTGCAATCGAGATTTTGAACACGGAATTTCATTGAGCTGCTGATTTTCTGAGCGGCGGCAAACCCGGCTCTATCGTCTGCGGAGAAAGCAGGGAATACAGAAGAGTCTTACAAGGAAGAATAAGCATGCTGGGATGTATGCGAAACAATTTGTGAGGTGGAAGGATGAAAGAACTATTACAATATATCAGACCGTATAAAAAGTTGGCGATTTTAGCGCCTCTTTTTATGCTGCTGGAGGTCGGCAGCGAATTGATCATGCCCAAGCTGATGACCTATTTGCTGAACCGCGGCGTTGGCTTGGGCAATACTCAGCTGATCATGAAGATTGGCGGTCTGATGCTGTTGATCGCGATTATCGGCATCATCGGCGGGATCGGCTGTCTGGTTTGCGGGAGCATCGTGAGCCAGCGGACGGGAACGGATCTGAGAAAGGCGCTTTTTGAACGTATCCAGACCTTTTCCTTCCATAACATCGACAGCTTTTCCACGCCATCTCTGATCACGCGCCTGACAAACGATATTACGCAGATTCAAATTGTCATTCTGATGTGTCTGCGGATGCTGGTGCGCGCGCCGTTGCTTTGCGTCGGCAGTATCATTATGGCGTTCAGCATCAATGTGCAAATCGCATCCATGTTTATTGTGGTCGTGCTGCTGCTGACCGTTGCGGTATATATCATCATGAAATTTGCGCTGCCGAAATTCAAGCTGATGCAGGAGAAGCTTGATCAGGTGAATACCGTCATGCGGGAATGTCTCGCGGGGGTGCGCGTAGTGAAGGCATTCGTCCGCGATGAATACGAAATCGAAAAATTTGACGAGGTCAACAGCTCGTATAAAAATATTTCCGTCGGCGCATTCAAGATCATCATGCTGATGATGCCGACGATGATGCTGCTGGTCAATGGCTCGATCATTGCGATCCTTTGGCTCGGCGGCTTTCAGGCGCAGGCGGGCGCGATCGAGATCGAGGAGATCATGGCTTGCATTACCTATCTGATGCAGATGATGATGTCGCTGATGATGGTGGCAATGGTATTCATGTTCCTTTCAAGGGCGAAAATTTCGATGGATCGTGTGACGGAGGTGCTGCATACGGAAACGGATATTGCCGACCCCAAGAAGCCGATTTTGCCCGAAAAAGCGGAGGGCAGAGTGGAATTTCGGAATGTTTCCTATCGTTATAAAGCGGGCAGCGGCGACCCGGTACTGGAGCAGATCAATTTCAGCGCGGAGCCGGGCGAAACCATCGGCATTCTGGGCGAAACAGGCTCCGGGAAGTCTACGCTGGTGAATTTGCTGCCGCGTCTGTATGATGTGACGGAGGGGCAGGTTTTGGTAGATGGCGTGGATGTGCGCGATTATGAAATTCGGCAGCTGCGCAGGCGTGTCGCTGTTGTTTTACAGGAAACGATACTGTTTTCCGGTACGATCCGCGACAATATCAAATGGGGCAAGAAGGACGCGACCGAGGAGGAAATCATTGCAGCAGCCAAGGCGGCGCAGGCGCATGATTTCATCATGGGGCTGCCGGAAAAATACGATACCGAGCTGGGACAGCGCGGCGTGAATGTCTCCGGTGGGCAGAAGCAGCGCATTTCGATTTCGCGTGCGCTGATCCAGAATCCGAGCATTATCATTTTTGATGACAGCACCAGCGCGGTGGATTCGCTGACAGAAAAGCGAATCCGACAGGCGATGCGGCAGTCGCATCCGAACTGCACAAAATTTATTATCGCGCAGAGGATCAGCTCTGTGCGGGATGCAGATAAGATTTTGGTGCTGAGCGGCGGCAGGATTGTCGCGCAAGGTAACCATAATTATCTTATGGAAACCAGCGAGGATTATAGAGAGATTTTGGCTTCTCAGATGAAAAGAGGGGTGGTGGCGGAATGAGCAGAGAGCAGAGAGGTCCGGGCGGTCCCATGGGGCATTTGGCAGGACAGAGAAAGCCCGTAAATACAAAGAAAACATTGCTTCGCCTGTTCCGCTATCTGGCGCGGTATTGGCATTTGATATTGCTTTCCATGCTTTGCATCGCTTTATCAACCTTTGGCACGATCTACGCGACCAGCTTGATCGGCGTGGCGATCGACGAATATATCAGCGTGTTTGATTTCAGCGGTTTATGGAAGGTCTGCATGGAATTGCTGCTGATTTACGTTTTGGCATCTGCGGCAACATGGCTGCAAAGCTATTTGATGCTGATGGTGGGGCAGAATACCGTTGCGGTGCTGCGCAAGGAGATTTTTGAAAAATTTCAAAAGCTCCCGTTGAAATATTTCGACAGCACAACGCACGGGGAGCTGATGAGCCGCGTAACGAACGACGTGGACAATGTTTCGATGGCACTCAATAGCAGCGTAACGCAGATTTTGCAGAGCATTCTGACTGTCGTTGGTACGCTCGCTATGATGATTTATCTGAGCATCCCGCTGACGATTGCAACGATTGCGGCTGTGCCCGTGATGCTGCTTGCGACAAAATGGGTGACAGGGCATTCCCGCAAATACTTCAAGGAAAAGCAGGAGCGGCTGGGCAAGCTGAACGGCGCAATCGAGGAGATCATTTCCGGACAGAAGGTCGTGAAGGTGTTCTGTCGGGAGCAGGAGGAGATCGAGGAAGTCGATGCGCTGAACCGCAATCTGCTGGATGTGAGCGTGCGCGCGGAAATTTTCTCCGGGGCGATTGGTCCGATTATGACTGCGCTGAATAATATCACCTACGCCATCGTGGTCGCAGCCGGCGGCGTGATGATGGTTCTGGGCATGGCAATGACGCTGGGTACAATCTCCAATTTCATCATTTATTCCAAGCAGTTCGCAAGGCCGCTGACGGAGCTTGCCAATCAGGTCAGCACGATCATGTCCGCGGTGGCAGGTGCGGAGCGCGTATTTGAGGTGCTGGATGAAAGCGAGGAAACCCCGGATGCTGCGGATGCATATGAGCTGAAGGAGGTCGAGGGGGATGTTGTTCTGACGGATGTGAATTTCTCCTATGAGCCGGGACACCCCATCCTCAAGCATGTTGATCTTTACGCCAAGCCGGGGCAGACAATTGCATTTGTCGGTCCGACGGGCGCAGGGAAGACGACCATCATCAATCTGCTGACGCGCTTTTATGACATCGACAGCGGCTCGATCACAATCGACGGGCATGATATTTACAAAATGAAGCGCAGCAGCCTGCGCTCCGCACTGGGGATCGTTTTGCAGGATACCTATCTGTTCACCGATTCCATACGGGAAAACATCCGCTACGGCAGATTGAATGCAACGGATGAGGAAATCATACAGGCGGCGAAGCTGGCGAATGCGCATGAATTTATCCGCAGGCTTCCGGATGGATACGACACGATACTGACGGACGGCGGCGGTAACCTGAGCCAAGGACAGCGGCAGATGCTTTCGATCGCGCGCGCGATACTGGCGAACCCTGCGATTCTGATTCTGGATGAGGCGACCAGCAGCGTGGATACCAGAACGGAGCTGAAAATTCAGGAGGCTATGCAGAATCTGATGAAGGGCAGGACGAATTTTGTCATTGCGCACCGCCTGAGCACGATTAAGGACGCGGATCTGATTGCTGTTGTCAATCATGGCGAGATTATCGAGCGCGGCAATCATCAGCAGCTGATGGAGAAAAAAGGATTTTACTATAATCTTTATATCAATCAGTTTGATCAAAACGAAGCTGTGTAGAAAAATAGCATTATTTTCATGTATACATTTCGAAAATGAGAAAAATGCTTGATTTCTTTTTACGGATGTGGTATAAATGAATCTGTGAAAAGACAAAGAAGAGAAGGAGTATGCTTTCGACTTTCTTTCAGAGAGCCGGTGGTTGGTGCGAGCCGGCAGAAAAGGGAAGCAGAACTGGTCTCGGAGTCCTGCATCGAAAACGATGGTGAGTAGAGCGCAGCGGAAGCCCCCGTTAAAGGTATTGAGCGTGTTCGCCTTTTCGGCGGGCAAACTAGAGTGGTAACACGGAGGATCCCTTCGTCTCTAACTGAGGCGGAGGGGCTTTTTTGTAGGAAAGATTTGTTGTAAGGAGGAATTGACTATGGACAGTCGGTATAATTTCAGAGAGATTGAAAAGAAATGGCGCGCGGAGTGGGAGAAGAACCCCGTCAATAAGGAGGACGATGTAAAGCCCAGATTTTATTGCTTGGATATGTTCCCTTATCCCTCCGGCTCCGGTCTGCATGTTGGCCATTGGAGAGGCTATGTGCTTTCCGACGTTGTGAGCCGTTATAAGGTATTGCAGGGCTATCAGGTGCTGCATCCCATGGGCTGGGACGCGTTCGGTCTGCCTGCGGAAAACTTCGCCATCAAGCACAATATCCATCCCCGCATCTCTACAGCGGAAAATATCGCAAACGTAAAGAGACAGCTGCATGAGATCAGTGCACTGTACGATTGGGACAGAGAGGTTGACACCACAGACCCCAATTACTACAAATGGACACAGTGGATCTTCGTAAAAATGTTCGAAAACGGGTTGGCTTATGAGAAGGAAATGCCCCTAAACTGGTGCCCCAGTTGCAAATGCGTACTGGCGAACGAAGAGGCTGCCGGCGGCACCTGCGAACGCTGCGGCTCTGTTGTTACAAAGAAGAATCTGCGCCAGTGGATGCTGAAGATCACAAACTATGCGGACAGACTGCTGGAGGATTTGAGCAAGCTGGATTGGTCGGACAAGGTAAAGAAGATGCAGTCCGACTGGATCGGCAAATCCTATGGTGCTGAGGTGGACTTTAAGGTGGTTGATTCCGATGAGGTAATCACGGTTTATACCACAAGACCCGATACACTGTACGGCTGCACATTCATGGTGCTTGCGCCGGAATATGCGCATCTGGCAGGGCTGGTGAAGCCGGAATATAAGGAAACTGTAGACAAATACTGCTTTGATGCATCCGTGAAATCCTCCGTTGACCGTATGACGGACAAGGAAAAAACAGGCGCATTCACAGGCTCTTACTGCATCAACCCCGTAAACGGCAAGGAAATCCCCATCTGGGTTGCCGATTATGTACTGGCGGATTATGGTACAGGCGCGGTAATGTGCGTACCTGCGCATGATGAACGTGACTTTGCTTTTGCGAAGAAATTCGACCTGCCGATCATCCCGGTTATCAAGCCGCTGGATGGCGAACTGCCCGAGGAATTGGAGGAAGCATTCGCAGGCGAGGGCGTTGTGATCAATTCCGGCGATTGGGACGGCATGACCGTTACAGAAGCAAAGCAGAAAGTGCCTTTCTTGATGGAAGAAAAGGGCTGGGGCAAGAAGACAGTGAACTACAAGCTGCGTGACTGGGTATTCTCCAGACAGAGATATTGGGGCGAACCCATCCCCATTGTACATTGCGAACATTGCGGTGCGGTTGCTGTTCCGGAGGATCAGCTGCCTGTATTGCTGCCGGATGTGGAATCCTATAAGCCCACGGATACCGGCGAATCCCCGCTGGCGCATATCGATGATTGGGTAAATACGACCTGCCCGAAGTGCGGCGGTCCCGCAAAGCGCGAGACGAATACCATGCCGCAGTGGGCAGGTTCCAGCTGGTATTTCCTGCGCTATGTGGATAATCACAATGATAAGGAATTGGCAAGCATGGATGCCCTCAAGAAATGGGCGCCCGTTGACCTGTATGTGGGCGGTATCGAGCATGCGGTTCTGCATCTGCTCTATGCGCGTTTCTATACAAAATTCCTGTATGATATCGGCGTAGTGCCTTTCGATGAGCCGTTCACAAAGCTGTTCAATCAGGGCATGATTACCAAGAATGGCGGCAAGATGTCGAAATCCATCGGCAATGTGGTTTCTCCGGATGAACTGGTTGAAAAATACGGCTGCGACTCCCTGAGAATGTACGAGCTGTTCGTAGGTCCTCCCGAACTGGATTGTGACTGGGATGACAGCGGTATCGACGGCGTATTCCGCTTCCTGAACAGAGTTTGGAAGATGGTTTACAACAATAAGGATACCGATAAGGCTGCATCGAAGGAAGAAGAATACATCGTCAATAAGATGATCGTTGATGTGACTAACAGAGTGGAATCCCTTGCGATGAATACCATCGTCAGCACCTTGATGGAATCCGTAAATAAGCTGCTGGATGTTGCAAAGAAGGAAGGCGGTCTGTCCAAGACAACGCTGGAAACGGTTACGATCATGCTGGCTCCCTTCGCACCTCATATCGCAGAGGAGCTTTGGAGAGAGCTGGGGCATGGGGATACTGTATTTGCGGCAGGCTGGCCGAAGGCAGATGAGAGCAAGCTGGTTCAGGATACCATTGAGATCGCCCTGCAGATCGGCGGCAAGCTGAGAGGTACATTGAAGATCGCCAACGATGCGGCGAAGGAAGATGTTCTGGCGCAGGCAAAAGAGGCTCTGGCACAGAGACTGGAAGGAAAGACGGTCGTAAAGGAAATCTATGTTCCCGGCAAGATCGTCAACCTGATCGTAAAATAAGACATTCCGCGATGAAGGCAGGACAGGAAAAGCGATAGGTTTTAAGGAATAAGGATGCTGGAAAGGTTTTGATACAGGATAGGGCGACTCGCAAGCGGTCGATGTGCTCTATTTTGTATCTGAGATGAACCTTTCCTGCATCCTTGGTTCGCTTGGGTTCATATCTTTTCAGAAATGATAAGGCAAGGAGACTTTCCGAGCGGAATGCGTCTTTTTGCGCGGGAGGGGACGGCAGGATTGATTAAAATTTTCTCTATGGATGTCAGGCTATTGGAGGATGAAGCGCAATTCCAAAGAGCGTTGCGCCTGATTTCCGAGGAACGGCGAAAAAAGGTGCTGTCCTTCCAAAATCCAATGACGGCGCGGCTTTCGCTTGGGGCGGGCGTATTGCTTGCGCTGGCGATGGAGCGGCATGGGCTGTCGGAAAAATCGAATCAAATCAAACAGGCGGCGCATGGCAAGCCATATCTGGAGGGGGAGGGCTTTTCCTTCAATTTGTCGCATTCGGGATGCCGCGCAGTCTGCGCTTGCGGCACAGAGCCGATCGGCGTGGATGTACAACAGGTAAGGACAGAGCTTCCAAAGTATACAGAGCGTATGTTATCGGCAGAGGAAGGGCAGTATCTTGCGTTTCTCGAGGAAACGCAGCGGACGGCGGCATTTTACCGGCTTTGGGCAAGAAAGGAAAGTCTTATGAAATGGGACGGCAGGGGGTTGCGCTTGCCCCTGCGGGAGCTTTCCTTTGTACGGGATGGGATTTTGTCTGACGAGATTTCTTTCGAAAGTCAGATGCTCCATGTGCGGGAATATGCCGATTTCCTGCCGCGGTATGCCGTTTGCGTGTGCAGCATGGAGAGGGCGTGTGCGGAAAAAATCGAAGCAATTCTTAGGATTCCATGAAAAATCGAAAAAAATATTGAAAAAGGGCGAAAAATCTCTATAATATATAGTAGAAAATGAGTCAATATGAGGTTTGAGCGATGAAAAAATGGAAGAAAACGATATGCGTGATGGTCGCGGCGGTCATCACGTTTGGCATGTGCCCGATGTATACGTCTAGCGCGGCAACCATTGCGGAGCTGCAGGCGAAGCGGCAATCCCTTTCCAACAGCACGCAGCAGGCGAAAAAGGAAATCGAAAATCTGAAGTCCAAAAAGCTCTCCGCAGAGGAAGAAATGGAGGCAATGGATAAGGTTCTGACGAGCATTCAGGCGGAAGTGGATGCTGCACAGGCGGATTTGGATTACCTGACGGCAAGGCTGGAGGCTGCTGAGGAGGAACTGCAGGCTGCAACAGAAAAACGACAGGCACAATTTGAGCTTTTGGGCAGCCGTCTGAAATTTTTGCAGCAGAAGGGCTCCACCGGCTATCTGGAAATTCTGCTGGAAGCTGAGAGTTTTTCGGATTTGTTCCTGCGGATGCAATATGTCAACGATATCATGATTTTTGACAAGGATATTCTGGATCAGCTGCAGAAGATCCAAGAGACGATCCAGCAAAAGAGGGATGAGATCGAGGAAAGCCGTGCGGCACAGGAAGAGGTCGTAAGGCTGCAGCAGGAAAAGCTGAGAGAGCAGCAGGAGATCGTAGACGAGAAGAAGGCTTTGGTCGCATCCTATCAGAGCGATTTGAAGAAGTACGAACAAATGATCGCGGCGAATGAGAAGGCGGATCAGGAGGTTCTGAATCAGATTGCCAGACAGCAGGGCGGAAGCTCGACCGTATATTATACAGGAAACGGCAAGCTGGGTTGGCCTGTTCCGGGCTATTCTCGCGTCAGCAGTGGCTTTGTAACGCGTACTAGCCCGATTACCGGCAAAACGGAATCGCACAGTGGTTTGGATATTCCCGCGAATTACGGTACGCCAATCGTTGCGGCGGAGGCGGGGAAGGTTACATATTCCGGTTGGATGAACGGCTACGGCAATACCATTATCATTGACCACGGCGGCGGACTGAGTACGCTTTATGGGCACAATTCCTCGCTGGTGGCGGAGAAGGGGCAGGTTGTCAGCCGCGGACAGACTGTGGCGAAGTGCGGTAGCACGGGCTGGTCTACCGGGAATCATTGTCACTTCTCTGTATTGAAAAATGGCTCTTATGTGAATCCGCAGAATTATTTGTAATTTGTAGAATGGAGAGGGTATGGAGTGAATCCATATCCTCTTTTTTATCTTAGACTATTCACCATAATTATATTATGTAGACTAGTCGGAATAAATTTACCATAAAATTATTATGTAAATAAAAGAATGAGTATAAAACAGCATGAAGAATGGCAAAATGAGAAGCG
>CAVGZD010000024.1:0-27138 GCA_963633805.1 Lachnospiraceae bacterium
CATGCCAACTGGACATCATCCGGCGTACTGGGGTTGGCGTTCACAGTGGTGGAACTGTACTAAGGCGCAGTGCCTGATTGAAAACAGCACCCGCCAAAAGCGCCGTGATCGACCAATTGAGCCAGATCAAAAAGGCAATGATTGCCCCGATGGAGCCATAGATCACGGAGAAATTTCCCATATGATCGACATAATAGGAAAAGAGGATGGAATAGACCATCCAAGCGAGCGTGGAGAGCAGCGCACCGGGCAGAGTATAGCACCGCGCAGGCGGGCGATTGGGCGAGAAATGATACACCGCCGCATTAAAGAGCATCAGCGCAAGGGCGAGCGGCACAAAGCGCGCCTTCGACCAAAAGGCGATAAAATCCCGCGTGATGGGCAGAAATTGCGCAACGAAATTCAGCACATTTTCGCCGATGATCAGCAGGAGCATCATAGACGGCAGGAAAATGAGCAAAAGAAGGTAAAGCACGATGGTGCGCTTCATATGCCCGACAGGGCGTTCATCGCCATAGATCAGCGCGACCTCGCCCGTGAGATTCCGCACGGCGCGGAAGGGAAACCACAGCGCAAAGACCATGCCGAAGGTCAGCACTGCGCCGTTGCTGGTCTCTGTCATATGGAGGATAGTCATATTCAAGAGGGAGATGACGTCCTCCGGCAGAAAGCCCGCCGCCTCGCCCTCGAAGGAGAGCAGCGGCAGGTGCAGAAGACCCAGCAGGGAGATGGTCGTGATGATAAAAGGGAAGATGGCGAAAATCAAATAATAGGTCAAGGAGGTAGCGCGTTTGCCTACCTCCTTTCCTATGAAGAGCTGAATTGCTATGAGTAGGATCTGCTTGATTCGCTCCATGATGCATCCTTTCCTGAAAGTCAAAAGATAAAAGACCGTAGGACCGTGGGACTCCGTCCCACACCCTGCCAAGGGAGTTCCTCCCTTGGAACCCCGTTTGCGCAGGAGCATTCGCTCCTGCGGAGGAGAATATATATTGTAGGGCAAAAACACTTTTGAATTGGAAAGCCAATACCCGAAAATGGCGTTCCATCTGCTTGTATATCTGCTCCCGCAGGGACATGCAATGTCCCTGCATATCAGGTCAAGGGCGGCAGCCCTTGCGGGGTAGTGGGGCAGCGCCCCACGGTCTTAGCGGGGGCGTTGGGGGCAAAGCCCCCAAGGTCTTGATCCTCCGAGATAATCTAAGGGGCGCTTGCGCGCCCCCCTTTGCTTCGTTTTGTTTGTATCAGTATTCAGGCTCAATTAAGCCGTAGCTGCCGTTTTTGCGCTTGTAGACCACGTTCACCTCGTCTGTCTCGCCGTTGCGGAACACGAAGAAATTATGCCCTACCAGCTCCATCTCCATGATTGCTTCCTCCGCATCCATCGGCTTTACCTCGAAACGCTTTACACGCTCGATCTTCACCATCGGCTCGTCGTCCAGATCCTCCTCGGGAACTAAGATCGCTGCATATTCAGCCGCATAAGCCTCCGCACCGGAGCGTACCTTCGTGCGCATTCTCTTTTTGTAGCGCACAACCTGCCCCTCCAGAATATCCACAGCCTTGTCCATAGCCGCCGTCATATCCGCATCCTGCACCTCCGCACGGATGTATCTCTTATTCATGGGTACGGTGATCTCTACCGTGGAAACCAGCTTTTCCAGACTCAGCGTGATGGTTGCCTCTGTATCTGCGGGGAAGAGCTTGGCAATGCGATCCAGCTTCTTCTCTACCATTTCCTTGGTTTTTTCCCATACATCAATGTTTTTCCCAATAATCGTATACCGCATAAAAACAACTCCCTTCAAAAGCCTATTTTCGGCCCACTCGATTTATCGCATCAGCCGAGCTGACTTGATTGCATATATATAGGCAAGTCCCTTTCGCCTATGCTTTATAGATTCTCCATCCTTTGCAAAAATCCTTCCTCTTTTTCAAAAAAAACTGCACAAAATTCCAAAAATTTTTCTTTTTATTCACAGATGCGAGGGCTGCGGCAGGTTGACAGAAGATATTTTATTCGAACCTGCACTTTTTTCGTTTTGACAAAAAGCCCCAAAAATCGGGCTTTCCGAAATGATGCAAATCCGGCGCATTTTCTCGTTTTTTCCACATTATTCTTTCCCAGCTTCTGTGGATAATGTGCATAACTTTGTGGAAAAGTATCTGTTTCAGCCTTTCTTCTGTGGAAAAGTCCCCGGTTTTTCCACAATATCCACCAAAGCGGATTTTATTGCCCCAAGGCGGCATGTTTACATAAGATTCCGCAAAACCACCCCTTCTCATCGCCGAGAGGGGCTTGGAGTGCGCTTTATATCGCAGGAAAAAATACCCCCTCTCTCCTGCGGGAAAGAAGGGGTATCGCCATGCTTATTTTTGCCACTCCTGCAGCGCCTTTTCATACGCCGCCTTCGTCTTTTCATCATAGCAGACCAGAACGACCTGCTCCATCTTCGGGTGCGCCTCCAGATAGGTGAGGATTTCGCACACGGCGATCTGCGCCGCCAGATCCACGGGGAAGCGATAGACCCCCGTGCTGATGGAGGGGAAGGCGATGGTTTTCACGCCGTTTTCCTCCGCTACGCGAAGCGAATTTCTGTAGCAATTTGCCAGAAGCTCCTCCTCGTCCCACTTGCCGCCGCGCCAGATCGGCCCGGGCGTATGGATGACGTATTTCGCCTTGAGCTTGTACCCTTTTGTGATCTTGGCCTCGCCGGTGGGGCAGCCATTGAGCGTTTCGCACTCCGTCAAAAGCTCCGGACCTGCTGCGCGATGGATCGCACCATCCACACCGCCGCCGCCCAACAGAGATGTATTCGCCGCATTGACGATCGCATCTGTTTTTGCCTTGACAATATCACCTTTTACGACAGACAAACGTTTCATACCTCAACCCCCTTACTGAAATCCCGATTCGCCTCGGCTGCATGCCCCGCAGCCAAATGCACCTTAAGGTGTGTCCCGATAAGAAAACATACAAGAGCTGAAATAGCGGAAAGGCTGCGGATGCAAGGAAATCTCCCGCAGGCATCCTTTGAAAAGCGAAGGTTTTTCTCGTTGACACTCGAAAACCGCTTATACTTTCCTTCCATTCCTCGTTTTCCCGGCGTTCCGCCAGGTTTTCACTCGTCATGAACAGAAGGAAAGTCCGCTACCGGGCTGTCAAGGGAGATTGATGCAGCAGACGCACATTTCCGCATTTCAGAATTTATGTTTTCTTATTCGGGCACACCTTTACTCCTTTGCTCTATTCTATCCTGTTTCGCGGGATTCGTAAAGCCATTTTTGAAATTTCCGCAGAAGTGGGTAAAGACCGTGGGGCTTTGCCCCAAACCCCACAAGGGGCATCATGCCCCTTGACCCTGATTGGCAAACGCATAATATGCGTTTGCAGGGCAAATAGGGAATAAAACACAAAACCGCTTGTGAGTTGGGGAACGTAATGCTCCCTTCTCACAAGCGGTATTTTTTGCCAAAATATTTATATTTTCCCTCCCCGCAGGAGCGAATGCTCCTGCACTATCGGGGTGCAGGGGACAAGTCCCCTGCTAGGGTGTGGGACAAAGTCCCACGGTCTTTCGGGAGTTTGGGGGCAAAGCCCCCAAGGTCTTAAAACCTTATTTCTTCTTCGTCGGGATCAGCTTCTTCGTGCCGCCCATGTACTGCCACAGTACCTCAGGGATATTTACCGTACCGTCAGCCTGCAAATTGTTCTCCAGGAACGCAATCAGCATACGAGGGGGCGCAGCAACCGTGTTGTTCAGCGTGTGCGCGAAATATTTCTTGCCCTCTGCATCCACTACGCGGATACCCAGTCTGCGCGCCTGTGCATCGCCCAGATTGGAGCAGGAACCGATCTCGAAGTACTTCTTCTGTCTGGGGGACCATGCCTCAACGTCAACGGACTTCACCTTCAGATCCGCCAGATCGCCGGAGCAGCATTCCAGCGTGCGCACGGGAATATCCATAGAACGGAACAGATCGACCGTATTCTGCCACAGCTTGTCATACCACATCGGGGACTCGTCGGGATTGCATACCACAATCATCTCCTGTTTCTCGAACTGGTGGATACGGTATACACCTCTCTCCTCGATGCCGTGCGCACCTTTCTCCTTACGGAAGCAAGGGCTGTAGCTTGTCAGGGTCTGCGGCAGATCCTCGGATTTATTGAGCGTATCGATGAATTTGCCGATCATGGAATGCTCGGATGTACCGATCAGGTACAGATCCTCGCCTTCGATCTTATACATCATGGCATCCATCTCCGCGAAGCTCATAACGCCAGTTACCACGTTGGAACGGATCATGAAGGGCGGGATACAGTATTTGAAGCCACGGTCGATCATGAAATCGCGCGCATACGCCAGCACTGCGGAGTGCAGACGCGCAATATCGCCCATGAGGTAGTAGAAGCCGTTGCCGGCAACCTTTCTTGCGCTCTCCAGATCGATACCATCGAAGGATTCCATAATGTCCGTATGATAAGGGATCTCGAAATCGGGCACAACAGGCTCACCGAAGCGCTCAACCTCCACGTTTTCGCTGTCATCCTTGCCGATGGGCACGCTGGGATCGATGATATTGGGGATCGTCATCATGATCACCTTGATGCGTTCCTCCACTTCCTTCTCGCGCTCGCTCAGCTTTTCCACTCTCTCTGCCTCAGCGGCAACGGCAGCCTTTACCTTCTCTGCCTCGTCCTTCTCGCCCTTCGCCATCAGTGCGCCGATCTGCTTGGAGAGCTTATTTCTCTCCGCGCGCAGGCCTTCCACCTCCTGCTTGATGGCTCTGTTTTCCTTATCCAGCTCCAGAACCTCATCTACCAGCGGCAGCTTATTCTCCTGAAATTTCTTGCGGATGTTATCCTTTACGATTTCCGGATTTTCTCTTACAAATTTAATATCCAGCATACTTTTGTTCCTCCTTTATTTTTCCGCGATAAGTCAATCGGACACGGGCGTTTTGGTACAAAAAAACTCCCGTGCCCAAAGAAAATTCTTGGGACGAGAGCGATTCCCGCGTTGCCACCCAAATTGCCCGAAAAAAATCGAACCTCTTGAACTGCTGTAAAGGGCTTACCCTTCCGACTTTCATCGGCAGCTCGGAAAGTGGACCTTTCTCCCGCACACACCGCCTCGCACCGACCGACGGCTCTCTGCATGGGGCAAAGAGAAACTGGCTTTCCTCTCGGCGGCTCTGCCGCCTGCGCCATTGTTGCTTGATCAGCTTGCCATCCATTATAGCAAGCATGTCTGCAAAATGCAAGAGAAATCTTGCAAAAGCGGGAGATATTTTCGATGAATAACAGGGGCGGTGCTTTTATCGCAGAAAGGGGCGCGTACAGGCAGGGCGGCAGTGCTTTTATCGCAAAAAGGGGCGCATACAGGCAGGGCGGCAGTGCTTTTATCGCAGAAAGGGGCGCGTACAGGCAGGACGGCAGTGCTTTTATCGCAAAAAGGGGCGCATACAGGCAGGGCGGCAGTGCTTTTATCGCAGAAAGGGGCGCGTACAGGCAGGACGGCAGTGCTTTTATCGCAAAAAGGGGCGCATACAGGCAGGGCGGCAGTGCTTTTATCGCAGAAAGGGGCGCGTACAGGCAGGACGGCAGTGCTTTTATCGCAAAAAGGGGCGCATACAGGCAGGGCGGCAGTGCTTTTATCGCAGAAAGGGGCGCGTACAGGCAGGACGGCAGTGCTTTTATCGCAAAAAGGGGCGCATACAGGCAGGGCGGCAGTGCTTTTATCGCAAAAAGGGGATGCGGCTCAGAGGGCAAGCCCCTACTCCGCATCCTCCCCGCAGATGAAGCGTTCGATAACCTCAGCCACGCCGTTTTCCTCGCAGCTTCTCTCCGTGACATAATCTGCGGCAGCCTTGACATGCGCCTCGCCGTTTTTCATCGCACAGCCCAGCCCGGCGCGTTGGATCATGGAGAGGTCGTTATCGCTGTCGCCGATCGCAATGACGTCCCGCAGCGCAACACCGGCGCGCTTCGCCGTCTCCTCCAGCGCATTGCCCTTGCTCACATTGCGATGCACCAGCTCCATATATGTCTCCGAAGAGTAAAAAACGTTCATTTGATCGCCATAAAGCTGCTCGGCGTAGGCTCTGACCTGCACCAGCTTCTCGCGCGGACCGCTGAACAGGCATTTCGTAAACTCGCCCTCATAATCCGTGGAGTCATTGAGCAGGCGCAGGTCGGTATGCATCACGATGCAATATTGCTGCACCATATCCGTCCGCTTTTCGCACATGAAATTGCGTCCATCATAATAAAACATCTCGATGCCCAAGGGGCGCGCGAAATCCGCCAGCGGCTTGACGATCGCTGGGGAAAAGCTCTTGCGGATCGCCATGCTCATATCCCGCAGGTCGTAGATCGTTGCACCGTTCTGGCAGATGACGTAGCCATCCTTGCCGATCAACTCCAGCTCCTTCAGGAATTGTTCGACACCAAACACGCCGCGTCCCGTGCAGATGACAAATTCCACACCCTTATCCACAGCTCGGCGGATCGCACGCTGGTTTTCCACAGAAATCCGCACGCCTTTCCATAATAATGTTCCATCCAAGTCAGAAAATACCATTTTATAGCACATTTTCTTCTCCTTTGTTTACATAAATATTGCATTTCTTTGTGGATAACTCTGTTGATATTGTTGATAACCTTCTGTATAAGTCCCCGCTTTTTATGATGTTATCCACATTTTGTGCATAAAAACTCCACTTATCCACAGATTTGGGGATATTTTTTCCACAGAAGGTAGCTTGTACACAGCTTCATTTTAGGCAGTCCTTGCATGTTTTTTTCAAAAAAAATCATTCTTTCGGAATGGAACTTTCCTCATTTTCCTCATCCTGCGGGGAATAATCCTCTGCCGCAACATCAAGCTTCGCCAAATCTGCCTGTTCATCAGGCTGTGGCGAGATAGAATCCTCCGCATTTTCCGCCTCCCGTGGCAGCTGCTCGCTCGCAATCGGCTCGGCATAGGTTCGCATCTGCTCCTGCTTGAGCAGCATCGCCTTCGCTTCCTCGCGTTTTTTCAGTATCGCCTCCGCAACGGCAATCTTGCCCGCAAGCGTTTCCTCCTTGAGGATCAGCTCCTTTTCCTCCTGCGTCACGTCGCCAATGGAGGACATCTTCGCCCGTGGCTGCTCCTGCGGCTCTGCCTTGCGCGGCTGTCGATTGTTCTGCTGCTGCGCCATCATCTCCGGATCGCGGCGATGGAAAATCGGCTTGAAGCGCACCTTCACGACCTTCTTATGCTCCGGCTGATATGCGTTATTTTTCGCCAGCTCCACCGCTTTCATTTCTTCCTCGGAGAGCATATAGGTGCTGACGCCCATCTCGATCGGCTTGGCATAGGTAAAAGAGCCTGTGCGGCTATGAATGCCGTTGAGCACCACGCCGTTATCGTTCCCATCAAGCAGCGCAAGCGCAAAGCAGAGATTGCCGCCCATCTCCTCAAAGGGATTATAGCGGATCAAGCCGACCTTCTGTATCTTCGATTTCGCCGTCTGATCCATATCCGTTACCATATCCAGCAGCTTGCTGTATTTTTCCTCGATCACCTTGGAGCTTTCATAAAATTTTTCCAGCTTCATCTCCAAGCTATGCGACGGTCTGCGACTCGTCCCCATAAAAAAATCATAACGCTTTTTCTGCCCATGCAGCTTCGCAAAAAGCACAATGCAGAGGATAAACAGCAGCACAACTGCGCCGCAAAGCCCCAGCAGCAGCAGTGTTGTGTTTTCCTGTATCCATGTCAGTATCATTTCCTTCACACCTTATCGTTTCAGAAGCGCCAGCAGGCGTTCCAAATCCTCATCGGAATAGTATTCGATTTCAATTTTGCCTTTATTCCGCTTTCCCAGCGGTTTCAGCTTTACTTTTGTCGAAAAAACGGACTTCAGATCGTCCTCAATCGCGCGATAGATGCGTTCATCCTGCTTTGGCAGGGCTTCTTCCGGTTCAGCGGCATCCTCCGCTTTTTGCAAGCGATCCTTCACCAGTGTCTCCACCGCACGCACACTCAGCCCTTCTTCGATCACATATTCCGCCAATTCAAACTGCAGCTCGCCATCTTCTATCGCAAGCAAAGCCCGCGCATGACCTCCGGAGAGCTTATTTTCCACCACAAAATTACGAACTCTGGGATCAAGTTGCAACAATCGCAGGGAATTTGTGACCGCAGAACGGCTTTTGCCGACCTTTTGCGCAATCTGCTCCTGACTGAGCGAAAATTCCTCCTGCAAACGCTGATAGCTTTCGGCTTCTTCGATCGGATTCAAGTCCTCCCGCTGGAGATTTTCCACCAGTGCCGCCTCGAAGGCCTCGCCTTCCTCCCAATCCTTCACCACAACAGGGATTTTTTCCAGCCCGGCGATTTTTGCCGCGCGCCAACGTCGTTCGCCCGCAATCAATTCATAATAATCGCCGCTTTTTTTCACCACAACAGGCTGGATCATGCCGTAGGTCTTGAGCGAAGCCGCCAATTCCTCCAGCGCTGCTTCATCAAAATGCTTGCGGGGCTGCTTTCGATTCGGCTCGATCATATCCAGATCCAGCTCCAACACGGCGTCCCCCTCTGTCTTTCGGCTCATATCCTCCAGCTCGGAATTGATGAGCGCATTGATGCCCAAGCCCTTCATGCCAAGCCCCTTTTTCTTCCCTGCCATATCATTTCCACTCCTTTTCCATGACTTCCTCTGCCAGCAATTCATACGCCTCCGCGCCCTTCGATTTCGGATCATACTGAATGATGGGCAAGCCGTGGCTGGGAGATTCGCCCAAACGCACATTTCTGGGGATAATCGTCCGATAGACATTCTGCCCCAGACTGCGCTTGACCTCCTCCACGACCTGCAAAGAAAGATTCGTCCGCGCATCGTACATGGTAAAGACGATCCCTTCGATTTCCAGAGAAGAATTGAGACGTTTTTTCACCAGATTGACCGTATGCAGCAGCTGTTCCAGCCCTTCCAGCGCAAAATATTCACATTGGATCGGCACCAGAACCGTATCCGCAGCCACAAGCGCATTGATCGTAATCAAATTCAAGGACGGCGGGCAATCAATGATGATAAAATCATAGTCCTGCTTGATATTTTTCAGTTCCTCCTGCAATATAAATTCGCGGCGTTCCTTGCCGATTAGCTCGATTTCCGCGCCGGTCAAGTCAATATTTGCAGGAATGATTTCCAGACCATCCACGCAGGTCGCCTGTTTGACCTCCTTGGCAGAGGCTTCGCCCAGAAAAATATTATAAATCGTGGCGGGTACGTTATTCTTATCCAAACCTAAGCCGCTGGTCGTGTTTCCCTGCTGATCCGCGTCAATCACAAGCACACGATTTCCTGCGACAGCAAGGCAGGCGGACAGGTTGATGGCTGTAGTCGTCTTCCCTACGCCCCCCTTTTGATTGGTTACTGCAATGATCCTCACTTTTCGCATAGCCTCCCGCCTTTCCGTGTCGATTTTCGCATCAAATTTTCCATGCTCCATTATATCATTAGTCCGGTGCAAATGCAAAGAAAAAAGGGCAAAATCCTTGTAAATCAGGGAGTTTGCCCTTGATGTGCTTCAATTCGTCATGTTTCACGTGAAACATGCTGCAATTTTGCTTTATGCCTTCTATGTTTCACGTGAAACACATCACAGCTTTGTCGGTGCTGCTGCATTTTTCAGCAGAGCCTTCAGCTTATCCTCCGACTTCGGTTTTGCATCAAATCTCCCGAATACGGGGATCGCCTGTGGGATGACCTGCACTGTAAAGGGCATATTGGGCCCCATCTCACCATCCACGGTCGTCTCCATAATCGGAAAATTTTCATCCAGACATTCCACCTTGAAGAAATGATCCCGAATATAGAGGATATTTTTATCATAAATATGCTCCCCGGTGATCATTTTCATCAGCACAGACGTCAATTCATACAGGGGCTTGCCCTTAATGCCGATCAACTCGAATTTGCCATCCGTCACCGACGCTTCGGGGGACAGATGCGAAAAACCGCCCGTACCGGAGGAATTGAGTATCATATAGAAATACAGCGGCTCCTCGCAAACACCTTCACTTGTCGTGATACGGAAAGGGATTTTACGGAAATTCGGCAGCTGCTCCACCCCCTTGAGATAATAGGACAGGCTTCCCAGCGCATTTTTCAGATCCTTATCCACCGTTTGCGAAACATTCGTCAGAAATCCGCCCGCACACACGTTGATAAAATAAATTTCATCATTCACCAGCCCGAGATCGATCGGAACAGGCTTTGTGGAAACAATCGTCTGGCAGCTTTCCTCGACCTTGCCGCTTTTTAGCCCCAAAAACGTTGCAAAATCGTTCGCCGTACCGGAGGGAATGATGCCGAGCGGCGTTTTCAGCCCACGATGCAGCATCGCATTCAGCACGATATTGACCGTGCCATCCCCACCGGAGGCAACAATAATGTCATAAATATCATCCATTTCCGCAATATGCGCTTCAATATCACCCGGATAGAGGGTGCGGAATAGATGCACCTCGTAGCCGTTTTCCTGAAAAATACCAACACAAATATCCAAATCGAATTTGAAGCTCTTATTGCCCGAAAAAGGATTATAGATCAGTTTCAGCTTTTTCATATCTCACGCCTTCTTTCGGAAAAAAGTTTGTTTTACATCTGTTCGGGAGAAGAAATCCCCAGCAGCGCCAACCCTTCCTTCAGCACGATCTTCACCGCAACAACAACCGCCAGTCTTGCCTTTTTGACCTCGGCTTCGCTGCTCAGGATCGGGTTGTCATGATAGAATTTATTGAACGCCTGTGCGATCGCAACCAGATGTCTCGTCACGATATACGGCTCACATTTCTCCGCCGCATCGCGAATCTTATCGGGGAAGGATTCCAGCAGCTTGCAGACATCCAGCGACGCTTCATCGGAAAGCACCGTAAAATCAACGTTTTCCAGCGAAAGATCGTCCGCGCGCTTGAGGATAGAGCAAGCCCGTGCGTGCGTATACTGCACATAGGGACCCGTCTCGCCGTCGAAATTCAGCATCCTCTCCCAAGAGAACACAACGTCCTTGATCCGCGTGTTGAAAAGGTCATTGAAAATCACCGCGCCGATGCCGACCTGCTTAGAAACCGCGTCTTTGTTCTCCAGATCGGGATTTTTCTCCTCAATGATGCGCTTCGTCTCCGCGCAAGCCTGATTCAGGAGATCCTCCATCAGAACGACATGCCCGTGTCGCGTGGAAAGCTTGCCGCTGTCCAACGAAACCAGCCCAAAAGGAACGTGGATCAAATCCTTGTACCAATCGTAGCCCATCTTGTGAATCACTTCAAACCACTGCGCAAAATGCAGGTTTTGATCCAGCGCCGTCAGATACAGGCATTTATCGAAATGGTATGTTTTTTTGCGATAGAGCGCCGCAGTGATGTCCCGCGTGGCATAAAGCGTGCCGCCGTCCTTGCGGATGATCAGGCAGGGGGGCATATTTTTGTCCTCCAGATCCACGATCATTGCGCCCTCGGATTCCTTCAGGAGATGCTTTTCCTTCAATTCCTCTACGACTGCGTCCATTTTGTCGTTGTAGAAGGACTCGCCCGTATATGCATCGAATTTCACGCCCAGCATTTCATACACGCGCTCAAACTCCTTGATAGAAATATCGTAAAACCACTTCCACAGCTTGAGCGCCTCCGCGTCGCCCTCCTGCATTTTTACAAACCATAGCCGCGCCTCGTCATCCAGACCACGCTCCGGGTGCGCCTCGGCTTCATCATGAAACTTGACATAAATGCGCATCAATTCCTGAATGCCGTCGCGTTCGACCGCCTCTGCGCTGCCCCAATTTTTATAGGCAACGATCAGCTTGCCGAACTGCGTGCCCCAGTCGCCCAGATGGTTGACGCCGACGCAGTGATAGCCCAAAGCGCGATGAATCTGATACAGCGCATTGCCGATCACCGTGGAGCGCAGATGCCCGACATGGAAGGGCTTGGCGATATTGGGCGAGGAATAGTCGATCACGATGGTCTTACCCGCGCCGATCTCGCTCCTGCCGTAATTTTCCTTCTGCTCCAGCACGGTTGAAAGCACCTGCTTCGCATACACGCCCTGATCGACGAAGAAATTGATATACGCGCCCACAACCTCGATTTTTGCGATAAAATCAGGCTTTTCCAGCTTTTCGACCAGCTTCGATGCGATCATCGGCGGAGCTTTCCGGAAAATTTTTGCCAAACGAAAGCAAGGATATGCAAAATCGCCCATTTCTTTTTTTGCGGGGATCTCGATCGCAGCCGCAGCATCCTCCGTAGGGATATTCGCTGCCGCCGCCAGTCGCTTCGCAATTTCTATCTTAAAATCCATATGATTTCCTCCTAAAAAATGCTATATAATAAGGATACTTCTCTTCCACTCTAGCACAAATCACGGTAAAAAGCAAGGATTTGGAAAGGGTATAAGATCCACCCAAAACCTTGAGGGCTCTGCCCTCAAACTCCCGGCAGGGGGTTACCCCCTGCACCCGATTACGCAGGAGCAAAAGCTCCTGCGAGGAAAAATGGAAGGCAAAACCCTTTTTTTGAAACATCCTAGCTTATTATACACAAACGCATGCAATGCGTTTGAAAAACGGGGTCAAGGGGACTGAGTCCCCTTGCAGGGTGTGGGACAGCGTCCCACGGTCTTTCAGCCTTAACGCAGCGGTGCCTTGCTGATTTTCCCCGCCTTTCTGGGATACTGCTTCGGGGTCAGGGCGATCTTCTCAATCAGTACCAGCTTATGCGATAAATCTGTGTGCGGAATCGTGATATCCCGAATCTCCGTCAGCCGTCCTCCCAGCTTGTCCAACGCACCCGCAGCCTGCTCGACCTCCTGTTCGGCATCAGGTCCCTTGAGCGCCGCCAGTCTGCCGCCAATCTTCACAAAAGGTAAACAATACTCCGACAACACCGCCAAATTTGCAACCGCGCGGGAAACACAGAAATCATACTGCTCCCGGTACGCGGGATTTTGTCCGCCATCCTCTGCGCGGCTATGGATACAGGACACACCATCCAGCCCCAGCTGCCCAACAACCTCCTCCAGAAATCCAATGCGCTTTTGCAGAGAATCCAAGAGCGTCATTTCCACGGCGGGACGAGCGATTTTGATGGGAATGCCGGGAAATCCCGCGCCCGTGCCGACATCGATCACCCGCAGTCCATCCCAGTTCGGTATCGCCGGGATCAGGCTCAGGCAGTCCGCGAAATGCTTTAGTACGACATCCCGTTTTTCCGTGATCGCAGTCAGGTTCATGCGCTCGTTCCATTCTAAAAGGAGGGAAAGATATGTCATAAATTGCTCTAGCTGCCGTTCGCTCAAAGGAACGCCCATTCGCATACAGCAATCGCTCAGTAGTGCCTTATACTCCGTCATGCCGACTCCCTCGCTTTCTTTGTTCCAGATAAATCAGCAGCACAGAAATATCCGCGGGAGACACGCCCGTAATGCGGGATGCCTGTCCCAGATTTTGCGGGCGCACCGCTGTCAGCTTTTGCCGCGCCTCCAGACGCAACCCCTGTATCTCCTGATAAGGCAAATCCTCAGGCAAAATGCGGCTTTCCAGCTTCTTGAACTGCTCCACCTGCTTATGCTGCTGATTGATATAGCCCTCATATTTGATCTGAATATTGACCTGCTCACGCACCTCCTGCGGCAGCTCCGGTCGATCGGGATCGATTTCCCGCAGCTTTTCATAGCTCAGCTCCGGTCGCTTGATCAAATCAGACAAGCGAACACCATTTTGTATTTGTGCCGTTCCGTGTTCGCTTAAAATCGCCTGCAAAGCCTCGCTCGGTCCCATCGTCACAGCCTGCACGCGCTTGATTTCCTCCCGCACCAGCCGTTCCTTCTCGCGCAAAGCGGCGTATCGCGCATCGGAAATCAGACCGATTTCGTGCCCGATCGGGGTCAGCCGCTGGTCGGCATTATCCTGCCGCAGCAGCAGACGAAATTCCGCGCGGCTGGTCATCATGCGATACGGCTCGCGCGTCCCCTTGTTCACAATATCATCGATCAGCACGCCGATGTACGCATCGGAACGCCGCAAAATCAGCGGCTCCTGCCCCCGCACATAACGCGCCGCATTGATGCCGCCGATCAGCCCCTGCGCCGCAGCCTCCTCATAACCGGAGGAGCCGTTGAACTGCCCCGCGCTGAACAGCCCGTGAAAATCCTTGAATTCCAAGGAGAGCTTGAGCTGGGTCGCGTCGATGCAATCGTACTCGATGGCGTAGGCAAAGCGCGTGATCTCGCAATGCTCCAAGCCAGGAATCGTGCGGTACATGGCGATCTGCACGTCCTCGGGCAGAGAGGAGCTCATGCCTTGGATGTACATTTCCTCCGTGTTTTCGCCCTCCGGTTCGACAAAAAGCTGATGACGCTCCTTATCGGCGAAGCGCACCACCTTGTCCTCTATAGACGGACAATAACGCGGTCCGATCCCTTCGATCACCCCGCCGAACATCGGCGAACGATGCAGGTTGTCGCGGATAATTTGATGTGTTTTTTCGTTCGTATAGGTCAGCCAGCAGAGGGCTTGCGGCTTGGCAATATCCTCCGTTTTATTCTCAAAGGAAAAGGGTACGATGTCCGCATCGCCATACTGCGGCTGCATTTTATCGAAATCAAGTGAATTTTTATTCATTCTGGCAGGCGTACCCGTCTTAAAGCGGAACAGGTCTATCCCCATCTCACGCAGCCTTGCACTCAGCTTTGTTGCGGGCATCAGCTGATTCGGACCGCTCTGCGTGATATATTCCCCGGTCAGGCAACGCGCCTGCATATACGTTCCCATGCATAAAACTGCCGCTTTACAGCGATAAATCGCCCCGGATGCCGCCACCACGCCCATGACGCGATCACCCTCCATCAGAATATCCGCAATTTCCGCCTGCACGATATTCAGATTCGGCGTTTGCTCCAGCCGATGCTTCATCTCGCGCTGATAAGCGACCTTATCCGCCTGTGCGCGCAGGGAATACACTGCGGGTCCTTTGCCGGTATTGAGCATCTTGCTTTGAATGTAGGTTTTGTCGATGACCTTCCCCATCTCGCCGCCAAGCGCATCCACCTCGCGCACCAGATGTCCCTTGGAGCTGCCGCCGATGGACGGATTACAAGGCATCATAGCGATGCTGTCCAGACTGATGGCAAAAAGAACGGTTCGCATGCCTAGCCGCGCCGCAGCCAGAGCCGCCTCGCAGCCCGCATGACCGCCGCCGATGACAGCTACATCGATCTCCTTTGCTTCGTACATATATTCTCCCCCTTCCCCTATTTTCCCAAACAGAATTTCGTAAAAATTCGGTCTATAATTTCATCATCGCTTGTATCGCCAGTGATCTCGCCCAAGGCACGGTTCGCATCCTGCAGATCCATGGAGATAAAATCCTCTGGCATACGGCTTGTAATTGTTTCCATGCAGCGCTCCATTGCCGTCAATGCGCGGTGCAGCGCGTCCTTGTGGCGCGTGTTGCCAAGCAGGGCATCGTCTGCCGTAGCTTCATGTCCATCCAGAAAAAGCTGTTTCAATTCCTCAATTAACACGGAAAAACCCTGATTTTCCTTGACAGAAATCTGCAAAATCTGCCCCTGCGGTACAAAATCGTGCAGCTCCTCCGTGGAGAGCTTCTGCTCCAGATCCGCCTTATTGAGCAGTACGATCGCCTTTTTCTGCTTGATGAAGGAAAGAATTTCGCGATCCTCCTCCTCCAAAGGGCGGGAGGCATCGAGCATCAGCAGGATCAGGTCGGCGCGCTCGGCATAGGCACGGGATTTCTCCACGCCCATCTGCTCCACCAGATCACCTGTTCGGCGAATGCCTGCCGTATCTACGATTTTGATGGGGATGCCGTCGATATTCAGGTATTCCTCGACCGTATCGCGGGTCGTGCCGGGAATATCGGTCACGATGGCGCGATCCTCCTCCAGCAGCCAATTCAGAAGCGAGGATTTGCCGACATTCGGCTTGCCGATGATGACGGTCTGCAAGCCCTCGCGGATGATTTTGCCGCGGTCTGCGCCCGCGAGGAGCTGCCGCATCTCGGCTAAAAGCCGCCCCGCGCCTTGCTCCATCCTGCTGTAAGTCTCTTCCTCGATGTCATAATCGGGGTAATCGATCACAGCCTCGATGGACGCAATCAAATCCAGAATTTCCCCGCGCATCCGGCGCACGGCGGTTTTCAATCTGCCCTCCAGCTGATTGACCGCCGCCTGTCTGCTCAGCTCCGTTTTGGAATGGATCAGGTCGATCACAGCTTCAGCCTGTGTCAGATCGATCCTACCACTTAGGAACGCACGTTTGGTAAATTCGCCCGGTTCGGCGAGTCTTGCGCCAGCACGCAGCAGGGCTTCGAGCACTCTTTTTGTGACCAAAGAGCCGCCGTGGCAATTGATCTCCACGATATCCTCGCGGGTATAGGTCTGCGGGGCGCGCATCACGGAGACGAGCACCTCGTCAATGACCTCACCGCCCTGACCGTCTGTAATTTTCCCGTAGGAGAGGGTATGCGTCGCCTTCTCCGACAGCTTTTTTTTGCCAATGAACAGCTCGTCTGCGATGGCGATCGATCCTGTGCCGCTCATGCGGACGATGCCGATGCCGCCCGTGCCAAGCGGTGTGGAGATCGCCGCAATTACATCATCGAGCAGATATTCTCGTTTCATATCATCCCTCCTCGGATAAATATTAAAGACCTTGGGGCTCTGCCCCAAACCCCTGTTAAAACCGTGGGACTCTGTCCCACACCCTACCGAGGGAGTTCCTCCCTTGGAACCCATTTGACAGGGACATAAATGTCTCTGCGGGTATAAAGTTATATTTTGTCTCAGAAAAAGCGATAGCTTTTTCGCATAATGGGGTGCAGGGGACAAGTCCCCTGCCGGGGTTTGGGGCGGAGTCCCAAGATCTTCGGGGATATTGGGGGTGACCCCCCAAGGTCTCAGCTTTTTGACCACTGCCCCTTGCGGGGGTAGTTTGCTGCCAGCAGCAACGCTGCTGGACAGTTATAGGGCGGCGCCCCTGAGATTTTAGGTCTTTTGGTCTGAGCCCCAAGGTCTTCAGGGGTCTTAGGGTGAAACCTCCAAGGTCTTAGGGTGAAACCTCCAAGGTCTCACAATTTTACGCTCGTACTAAAACAATAAATCCCCCGCATGACTACCGATCATACGGAGGATCCCTCATTTGCCAATCAACTCAAACTCATCTTTCCGCTTATGCCTCCGGAAACAGCAGCTCGATCAGATGGATCGCCTGTTTCCCGCCCCGCTGAATGCCATCCAGACAAGCCATGCAATAGCAAACGACCTGATCCGTCTTGATTTGTTTGCAATACTCCGCCAGCCATGCATCCTCTTCATCCGCAGGGATGGGATGATACATATCCGCGCCGTCGATCGCATAGCGTTTGGGGGCAAATTTCTTTTCGATATCCGTGCAGGGCTCCAGCAGGTCCGCGCCGCAGAATTTCGTATTTTCATGATTTTCCGCAAGCTCCACGACCTCGATATTCATCTTCCGCATCAGGGAGCGGATCGCGTCCTGCACATTCCTCTTTTCATAGGCTCGCCAGCAATCCTGAATCGTCATGCGCTCTCCGTGATAATCTGGAAATGGGAAATTCGGGTCGCGGTCGATGAGCTCCCAGACGAAATCGATCTTGGAAACCTTGCTGCTTTCCTCCATGATCGTCGCGCAGTTATTGCAGATGATGACCGCAGTATCCTCCGGCGCAGTCCTCTCACAGAAAACCTTACAGCAGCCGACCGTCTCCACGCCTTCCTTTTTCTTCGAGATAGCTTCTCAGCTTCTCGCTGGCGTGTGCGAACCTCACCTTGACCTTACAGCTTGGCAAAAACATTCTCGTCATTTCTACCACTCCCTATTCCCCGATCGATTTACGCATGATCCTTCTTATGGTTTTTCATCGTAATGACAACATTGCGATAAGGCTCCTCGCCCTCGCTGTATGTCGTCACATAGCGGTCATTCTGCAGCGCGGAATGAATGATTCTTCTCTCATAGGGGTTCATCGGCTCCAGCACAACACTCCTTCTGGTATGCTTCACCTTCTTCGCCAAATTAAAGGCAAGACTTTCCAGCGTTTCCTTTCTTCTCTGGCGATAATTCTCCGTATCCAACATCACGCTGATATAGTACGGGCTGTTCTTATTAACAACCAGACCGACCAGATATTGCAGCGCATCCAGCGTCTGCCCTCTTTTGCCGATGAGGATACCCATATCATCGCCCGTCAGCTCAATGAGCAGATGCTTCTCCTTCAGCTGGGTTTTGATCTTCACGATCAGCCCCATGGACAGGAAAACCTCCTTCAGGAAGGTCTCCGCCTCCTTTTCGGGGTTGAAATTCTTCTTTACCAAAACGACAGCGTCCTTGCTGCCGAACATGCCCAAAAAACCCTTTGTGCCTTCATCAATAACAGTAATATCCACTTCTTCACGAGAGGCGCCCAATTCAGCCAAAGCAGCCGCAATGGCATCCTCAACCGTTTTTCCGCTCTTTCTGATTTCTTCCATTACTGCGCACCCTCCTGCCCAAATTTCTTCTTGTAATACTTCGTCAGAATCAGCTGCTGCCCGATACCGAAAAGGTTGGAAATCGTCCAGTACAAGCCAAGACCTGCAGGCATGGTAAAGGAAAATACGCCCATCATGATCGGCATGGTATAGAGCATGGTTTTCGTCATGGACGCAGCCGGATTGCTCGGATCATTGCTCTGCGGATTCATCATATTCATCACCTTTGTCTGCAGGAAGGTCGTGCCGCCTGCGGCGATGGGGATGAGAATGCCGGGGAATCTAAAGCCGGGGCTGCTGACCAGAGGAATGGTCAGGAAGGTTTCGATCTCATTTTTTATTGCCAACAAGGGGATCAATTCGTTGCCCGCAGAACCGAGGCCCTGCAGGATCGCAGTCCAGTCATCCGCCTTCAGATAGCTGATCATCATCACAACATCATTGACCTGGCTCATATCAAAGCCATTCTTGATGATATCCAATTTCTTATAGGTATCCACGAAGCTCTGCGCATAGGGCTGGAATACCTCCATCCGCAGCTCCACGGGGATATTGATGATCGCATTGGCAATATCCACATAGTTCGCGCCGATGGCGTCTACATAAACATACGCATTCTGGAACAGATAGAACAGGGCATACAGAATCGGCAGCTGAATGAGCATCGGCAGGCAGCCGCCCATCATGCTCACGCCGTTATCCTTTTGCAGCTGCTGGATTTCATACGCCATGCGCTGCTGGGACATCTGGTCTGTTTTGCCCTCGTATTTTTTTCTGATCTTCATCATCTCCGGCTGGATCTGCTGCATCTTGAAAGAAGATTTCTGCTGCTTTACCATCAGAGGGAAAAGAATTGTTTTGACGACTAATGTAAAAACGATAATAGCCAGACCGAGGGAGCCGATGCTGCTGTTGCTGTGCAGCAGATCGAACAGCATATTGTAAAACTCACCCATCAGGTTAGCCACGGGGCCGATGATCTTCCCCGGTTGTCTTACGGAAGGCAGCGCTTCCAGTAAAAAGGGATTCAACACGTTTTATCCTCCTTAAAACAAACATTGGAAATTTTTGTCCCAAAGGACAGCGAACTGTATCAGGTACGGGATCATAGCCCCCTTCCTTGGAGAAGGGATGGCATTTCAGAAACCTTCTTGCGGCAAGGTATGTGCCCTTTACCAAGCCATGGCGGCTGATCGCTTCATAGGCATACTGCGAACAGGTCGGCCGAAAGCGGCAGCACGGCATGAAATGCGGCGAGATCGCCAGCTGATAAAAACGAACCAAACTCAGAAAGATTTTTTTTAAGCCTTCGTTCACAAACCGACAGAATCTTCCGATCATTCCGATTTCCTTTCGTTTTCGTTTTTTTCTTTTGCCCCCTGCCCGTAAAAGGCGTCCTCTTTTTCAGACGCAGCTCTCTCCTGCGATCCGCCCACAGCGGATTGCACGGGCAGCAGAAGCTGATTTTTTTTCAACAGATGCCGCAGAGAACGGTGGATTTCATGGAAGCTCGCATCCGCGCAGTATACGCGGGCGATGACGACAAGATCAAAGCCGCACCTGATGCTCTCCTCCAGATCGCGATAGCTCTCGCGGATCAGGCGCGTCACATGCGAGCGAACCACACTCTTGCCGACCTTCTTGCTCACGGAAATACCCAGACGATTGCCGTCCGTCCCGTTTTTTACCATATATAACACCAGATGGCGATTGGCGATGGATCTTCCTCTATGATAGACATGACGAAACTGGAAATTCTTCTTCAAGGATTCTGTATGCTTCATCTGTCTTCTCCCCTCTTTCCCTGCGGCTGTTTTCCTTTCATCACGAACAAAAGGCCACACAATACGGTGTCCCCCCGAGCAGAAAACATATCAAAGCGCACAGCAGCCGTAGCCTTCGGCATTTGCGCACATATGTTCTGCGATCCGGGCGCACCTGTAGGCGGCCTTACTGCGGTTATCGTTATGAAGCTCATCAAGCAGACAGCGCTTTTCTGCCTTTTCTTCTTCTTGCAGAGAGCACCTTTCTGCCGTTTGCTGTTCTCATTCTTTTTCTGAAGCCGTGTTCTCTGCTTCTCTGTCTTTTCTTGGGCTGAAATGTCATTTTCATGGTCTACATACACCTCCTTACTGAACGAACGGGAGCAAAAGCCCCCACTTTTGGACACTGCAATTATTATAGTGAAAAAACCATGCCTCGTCAAGGGAAATTTTAAGGAAAAACGCGGCAGAGTCACATTTTTTCCACATTTCCACAGAAAAATCTGCGAATTTTTTTGGAGAAAATACAGATATTTAGACTTTTTGAGACTTTTTTCCCTATATATTGTGTAAAGGAGCTTCCAAACGGCAGCTTTCGCGCCGGAGGATAAAATTTTCAGCGCAGTTTTTTGTTGAACCTGTGGATAACTTTTGATATACTGTTGGTATTGGCTCTGTTTTTCAGAAATTCACACAGCCCACAATATCGCAGAGATAGTTATCCACAAGTTGTTGACAAGTCTGTTGATAACTTTTCCAATCTGTGGGCACAGCTGTTGATCGATCCGCCGCCAAAGGGGGCGAATGCCTTGATTTTTCAGCATTGGAAGCTATGGGAAAATTGTGAAAAACAGAAAGAGAGCATCTGTGTATGGAAGCAGGCGGCGAGGCTGCCGGATTCTGTTTTTCACAGCCGTATCCAAAAGAATTGTGGATAAACGAAGGATGCATCCACAAGGGTATCATAACTTAGGAGGAAGCAACATGGAACAAATCAAAAAAATCTGGGAGGATGCCTTGGAAATTCTGAAAAACGAAGTTTCCACCGTCAGCTTTGAAACCTGGATCTTGCCCATCATTCCCTGCGGGATCAATGGAAATCAGTTTATACTGCAGGTGGAGAACGCCTTTTTCAAGGACATGGTGGAAAAGCGCAGCCTGCCGCTGATCCGCACGGCGATCAAGCACGCGACCAAGCGGGAATATGACGTTCTGATCGTGACGGAGGAGGAGCAGCGCACGGGGACGCAGAGCGTCGCGCAGACGCTGCCCAAGGCTGCCGTGGAGAATGAATCCGCCCGCAATTTGAATCCGAAATATGTATTCGATTCCTTCGTGGTCGGCAACAGCAACCGCATGGCGCATGCGGCATCGCTCGCCGTTGCGGAAAGCCCGGCGCAGGCGTATAACCCGCTGTTTTTATACGGAAATTCAGGGCTTGGCAAGACGCATCTGATGCATTCCATCGGGCATTTCATACTGGATCGGAATCCGGAGGCGAAGGTGCTGTATGTCACCAGCGAGACCTTCACCAACGAGCTGATCAATTCCATCCAGAACAACAAAAACGAAGAATTTCGCAATAAATACCGCAATATCGACGTACTGCTGATCGACGATATTCAGTTCATCTCCAAAAAAGAGGGGACGCAGGAGGAATTTTTCCATACCTTTAATGCGCTCTATGAATCCAGCAAGCAGATCATCATCTCCTCCGACCGACCGCCGAAGGAGATCAAAACGCTGGAGGACAGGCTGCGCAGCCGATTCGAGTGGGGTCTGATCGCGGACGTACAGCCGCCGGATTATGAGACGCGGATCGCCATTTTGCAGAAGAAGGCGGAGCGGGATCATCTGGTGGTGCCGAACGAGGTCAATGCGTATATTGCGAAGAATATCGCATCGAATATCCGGGAGCTGGAAGGTGCGCTGACGCGGATCGTTGCCTATGCGACGCTGACGAATCAGGATATTTCCATTGCGCTGGCGGAAAATTCCCTGCGGGATATTTTCAGTGAGAACGCCTCCACGCCGCTGACAACCGACCTGATCCAGCAGGTGGTGGCGGAGCATTACAATATCCGTGTGGAGGACATTCAGGGCAGCAAAAAGCCGAAGAACATCGCCTTTCCGAGACAGGTTTCGATGTATCTATGCCGCAAGCTGCTGGATATTTCACTGCCGAAGATCGGCGACAGCTTCGGCGGGCGGGATCACACGACGGTCATCCATGCCATCTCGAAGATCGAGAAGCAGCTGGAGGTCGATCCCATGCTACAGAAGACCATCATGCAGTTGGAGAAGGAGATCAAGGAGTCGTAAGAAAGACCTAAGACCGTGGGGCTCTGCCCCACCTCCCCGAAGACCGCGGGACGCCGTCCCGCACCCTGCCAAGGGAGTTCCTCCCTTGGAACCCGTTTGGCAAACGCATATGCTATATGTTTGCGGTGCAAAGAGGAAAGGGATACCATAGAACAACGTATTCTCCCTCTCCGATTTCTCCCGCAGGAGCGTATGCTCCTGCATAACGGGGTCAAGAGGTGAAACCCCTTGCGGGGGTTTGGGGACAGCGTCCCCAAGGTCTTGAAGCCGCGGGACGCCGTCCCGCACCCTGCCAAGGGAGTTCCTCCCTTGGAACCCATTTGGCAAACGCATCTGCATGCGTTTGCGGTACAAAAAAGGAAGGGATATCCAGAAACGACAGGCTCTCCCTGTCTCATTTCCTCCGCAGGAGCGTATGCTCCTGCATAACGGGGTCAAGGGGTGAAACCCCTTGCGGGGGTTTGGGGACAGCGTCCCCAAGGTCTTCAGGGGTGTTGGGGGCAAAGCCCCCAAGGTCTTTGTTTTCCCCACAGCCAGCTGTGTGTTTTGTCTGGATTTTGTGTGGATAAATCGCCGAGCGGACGGACAAATGTGGATAAAGTGGATAAGCTTGGGGAGCGCAGCGCAGTTGTCTACAGACTTTTCCAAAACGCTTTTTGCCGTAAAAATCAACGAAAATAGGGTTATCCACAATCCCACAGCCCCTACTACTACGACTACGGATCTACTTTTGTTATATTCTCTCTACCTTGTGAAAAAAGGAGTTGTACACAACAATGAATTTGACTTGTAATCGGGATTTGCTCCTGCAATATATCAATATCGTCAATAAAGCCGTTTCCAGCCGAACAACCCTGCCTATTTTGGAATGTATCCTCCTGAGCGCAGGCGAGCAGGGCTTTATCATGACCGGCAATGACTTGGAAATCGGCATCCGTACCGCGCCGATCGAAGCGGAGATCGCAGAAAGGGGCGAGATCGCCATCGAAGCGCGTATCTTCAATGAAATCGTCCGCAGATTGAACGGTCAGAGCGTAACCATCAAAACCGATGAGAAAAACGCCGTTACCATCATCAGCGGCAGCTCTGAATTCCAGATCATGGGTCAGAGCGGCGAGGATTTTCCCGCCCTGCCTGAGGTCGAAAAGGATAAATATTACGCGATGGAACAGCCTGCCCTGCGGGATATGATCCGCCAGACTATTTTCTCTATCGCGCAGGATGGTCCGAAGCCCGTGCTAACCGGCGAGCTGTTCGAGCTGCGCGAGGGCGCGATCAATATCGTCTCCGTGGACGGCTATCGCATCTCCTTCCGCAAGAATGCCCTGCTGCATAACAGCGGCGAAACGGAGGTCATCGTGCCGGGCAAAACGCTGGCGGAGCTGAACAAGATTTTATCGCAGGAAAAGGAGGACAGCCTGTCGATTTACCTGACGGACAAGCATATTCTCTTTGATTTGGGGACGGCGGTGATGGTTTCCCGCCTGATTGAGGGCGATTTTATCCGCTATGCGCAGAGCTTCTTCGAGGAATACCGCACGCAGGTAATCATCGACCGCAGCGAGCTGATTCAGGCATTGGAGCGCGCGTCTTTAGTCTCCAGAGATAATAGAAAAACACCTGTTCGCTTGATTATCCGCCCCGGCGGGATGGATATTACGGCGCGCAGTGATATGGGCAGCGCGCACGAGAGCGTGGAGGCGGAGATGGACGGCGATGATCTGTCGATCGCGTTTAACCCGCGGTATTTGATTGAGGCGCTGCGGGCGATTGAGGACGAGAAGGTGAAGATTTACTACATGGCGTCCCTCAGTCCCTGTATGATACTGCCTGTGGAGGGCGACGCGTTCAAGTATCTGATTTTGCCGTTACGGATGTAATAAAAAGACCGAAAGACCGTGGGGCGCTGCCCCAAACCCTGCCAAGGGCAAAAGACCGTGGGGCGCTGCCCCACCACCCCGCCAAGGGGGTCACCCCCTTGGAACCCGATTTGTGCAGGAGCATACGCTCCTGCTGGGACAAAAGAGAAGGAAAGAGCCTATGGTTCAGTGATTTAGATACCCCTTTGTTCTACAAACGCATAGTATTATGCGTTTGTCTGATGGGGTCAAGGGGAGGAACTCCCCTTGCAGGGGTATTGGGGACGGCGTCCCCAAGGTCTTGCAGGGTGTGGGACAGAGTCCCACGGTCTTAGGGGGAATTGGGGGCAAAGCCCCCAAGGTCTTAGCTAGAAAGGAGTCATTATGGAGAAGATTTTCATTCATACGGAATATATTAAGCTGCAGCAGGCGCTGAAGCTCGCAGGTCTGGTCGATCAGGGCTCGGACGTAAAGGTCTACCTCGCGGACGGCATGGTCACGCTCAATGGCGAGCCTGTCTCGGAGCGCGGCAAAAAGATCCGCCCCGGCGATGTAATCGAGGTCAATGGTCTGGGTGCGGTCACAGTTGCTGCGAAAGAATAAACATTCAAGTTTGGTGAATAAATATGCATATCACGGAGATCTCCCAGCGGGGCTTCCGCAATCTGTCACAACTGCAAATCGCGCCTTCCGCCGGAATCAACGTATTCTACGGCAATAACGCACAGGGGAAAACCAATTTTTTGGAATCCCTTTATTTTTGCGCCGTGGGACGCTCCTTGCGCGGCAAGAGCGATCGGCAGCTGATCCAGTTCGGGCAGGAGGAGTGCCACATTCGCGCTGTCGTGCAGCGGGCGCAGAGGTATGATCGCATCGATGTGCATTTGCGGACGAACGAGAAAAAGGGCATCGCAGTCAATGGTCTGCCTGTCAAGCGGCTGGGGGAGCTATTCGGTACACTGTATGCAGTCGTGTTTTCGCCGGAGGATCTATCGTTGGTGAAGGATGGACCTGCGCAGCGGCGGCGTTTTCTGGATATGGAATTATGTCAACTAAGTAAGGTTTATTATTACGATTTGCAACAGTACTATCGCGTGCTGAAGCATCGCAACAATCTGCTAAAGGAGATCGCCAAAAAGCCGAGCCTGCAGGAGACGCTTTTCCTTTGGGACGAGCAGCTTGCGGGCTACGGAGAGCGCGTGATCGCCGCCAGAAAGCGTTTTTTGCTGCGGCTGGATGAAATGGCGGCGGAGAAGCTGCTGCGCCTGACGGGCGGCAAGGATCGCCTACAGACGGCATACAGCCCCAGCTGCGAGGAGGGGCTTTTGACGGAGAAGCTGCGGCGGAATTTTGAGCGGGATTTATACCTGGGCGCGACGCAGAGCGGGCCGCACAAGGACGACATCACGTTTCTGATTGACGGGCGGGAGGTCAAGGCATACGGCTCGCAGGGGCAGCAGCGGACGACGGCGCTGGCTCTGCGATTAGCTGAGATCGACCTGATCCGCGAGGAGACGGGGGAAGTGCCGATTTTACTTTTGGATGATGTTTTTTCGGAGCTGGACGAGCGGCGGCAGCGGTTTCTACTGGGGAGCATGGAGGGGCTGCAGGCCTTTTTCACCTGCACGGGGATCGAGGATTCGATCAAGAAATACATCCATCGTGACAATCTTTTTTACGTCGAGAACGGCGTGATTATACCGCAGAGGTAGGCTCAAAGACCGAAAGACTGAAAGACCTTGGGGGCTTTGCCCCTAATACCCCGCTAAAACCGTGGGGCTCTGCCCCACCGCCCCGCAAGGGGACTAGTCCCCTTGACCCCGTTATGGCAAACGTATGTGCATACGTTTGCGAGTACAAATTTGAGATCGATACAGGAAACCGCTTGGACATTGGAAAGCCGATAGCTGCAAGTGGTTTTTTGCTTTATTCTATATTTGTACTTGCAAATGCATGAAATGCATTTGCCAAACAGGGTCAAGGGAGAGAATCCCCCTTGCGGGAGTTTGAGGGCAGAGCCCTCAAGGTTTTCAAGGGTGTGGGACAGAGTCCCACGGTCTTAGTCCCGCGGTCTTTCTGAAATTGATACTAAATTATAAGGAGGAAATACTGAAAAAAATTTCATAAAAATAGCGGGAAAACATTGTAAAATCAAGAAAAAAGTGATACAATAAATAATATTGTTCTTTTGCAAAGAAAGACGACCTGAAAAATGGAATTTGGTATTGCGCAGGCAATCTATTTTTCCTGTTTTGATAGACTTTTTTGCTGAATTTTTGTTTGCGTTTTCAAGGGGTATCAGTACTGCCAAGATGTAGTCGGACGGCTATAGAATAGCACTCTGCGGCTTTTCGCTTTTACCTGATAAAGCCCCTATACTTCGATTTGCCACAGCCTTACAAAAACTTCCCCTGAAAAAGCGCAGCTTTTTCCAAACGGGGTCAAGGGAAAGGATTTTCGGGATCAGCCGGCGAAGCTATAGGATTGCACTCTGCGGTTTGTGGCTCTTGCCTGATAAAGCCCCTATACTTCAATTTGTCACAGCCTTACAAAACTTCCCCCGAAAAAGCGCAGCTTTTTCCAAACGGGGTCAAGGGGACAAAGTCCCCTTGCGGGAGTTTGAGGGC
>CAVGZD010000024.1:27203-29165 GCA_963633805.1 Lachnospiraceae bacterium
TTTACATTTTTTTCAAATAAGGAGAATAAGGAGAGGGATTGGATGTCATCAGAATATAATGCAAATCAAATACAGGTTCTGGAAGGCCTTGAGGCGGTGCGCAAGCGCCCCGGCATGTATATCGGCTCGACCAGCGCTAAGGGCCTGCATCATCTGGTCTATGAGATCGTGGATAACTCCGTGGATGAGGCACTCGCAGGCTTCTGCAGCGAGATCTCCGTCACCATCCATCCCGATAATTCCATCTCCGTTATGGATAACGGTCGCGGCATCCCTGTCGGCATCAACGCGCAAAAGGGCATCTCCGCGCTGGAGATGGTATATACCATGCTCCATGCCGGCGGTAAATTCGGCGGCGGCGGATATAAGGTTAGTGGCGGTCTGCATGGCGTGGGCGCGTCTGTTGTGAATGCGCTCTCTGAATGGCTCGTCGTGCGGGTGCATCGCGATGGCAAGATTCACGAGCAGAGATACGCCAGAGGGGACGTGCTCTGCCCGGTAACTGTGGTCGGTGAGACGGATATCACGGGTACTTATGTCCATTTCCTGCCCGATAACACCATCTTTGAGGAAACTGTGTTTGAATATGACGTTTTGAAGCAGCGTTTTCAGGAGACGGCTTTTCTGACGAAGGGTCTGCGCATCAACTTGACAGACAAGCGCGAGGGCATCGAGCAAAGCCACACCTATTGCTATGAGGGCGGCATCAAGGAATTTGTCGCATATCTGAATAAGAACCGCCAGCCCTTGTATGACAATATTTTCTATGCCTATGGCGAGAAGGACGGCATTCTGGTAGAGGTCGCCTTCCAGCATAACGATGGCTATACCGAAAGCATTTTTACATTTGTGAATAATATCAATACGCCCGACGGCGGCACGCATCTGGCGGGCTTCAAATCCGGGCTGACAAAAACCCTCAATGATTATGCCAAAAAGGCGGGTATTATCAAGGATGATAAAAAGCTCTCCGGCGAGGATGTGCGCGAGGGCATTACGGCGGTGGTCAGCATCAAGGTGGAGGATCCGCAGTTCGAGGGGCAGACCAAGGCGAAGCTGGGCACGAGCGAAGCCAAGAACGCCGTGGAAAGCGTCCTGAGCGAATATTTGACCTATTATCTCGAGGAAAACCCCGCCAACGGCAAAATGATCGTCGAGAAGGGCATCATGGCTTCACGGGCGCGAGACGCAGCCAGACAGGCAAGGGAGCTTGTGCGCCGCAAATCCGGCTTGGAAAATACCCGCCTGCCCGGCAAGCTGGCGGATTGCAGCAGCCGCGACCCGTATATCAGCGAAATTTATATCGTGGAGGGGAACTCTGCGGGCGGCTCGGCGATCAAGGCGCGCGATCCCAAAACGCAGGCGGTTCTGCCCCTGCGCGGCAAGATTCTGAACGTGGAGAAGGCGCGGCTGGACAGAATCCTCAATTCCGAAGAGATCCGCAATATGATCACCGCCTTCGGCACGGGCATTTCCGAGGATTTCAACATCGAAAAGCTGCGCTATCATAAAATCGTTATCATGACCGATGCCGACGTGGACGGCGCACATATCCGCACGCTCCTGCTGACCTTTTTCTATCGCTATATGCCCAAGCTGATTGAGAACGGCAAGGTGTATATCGCCCAGCCGCCGCTTTATCGCGTGGAGAAGAATAAGCAGCATTATTATGTCTATGACGATGTGCAGCTTGAGGCGCTCTATCAGCAGATCGGGCGGACGGGCATCAAGGAAGTGCAGCGGTACAAAGGTCTGGGTGAGATGGACTTTGACCAGCTGCGTGATACGACGATGGCGATCGAGCATCGCATACTGAAGCTGGTGACGATTGATGACGCCGTGCTGGCGGATCATATTTTCAGTATGCTGATGGGCGATGAGGTTGAGCCGAGGAAGGTATTTATCGAGGAGAACGCGCAGTACGCGGAGATGGATTTCTAAAAATATAAAGACCTTGGGGGC
>CAVGZD010000025.1:0-26881 GCA_963633805.1 Lachnospiraceae bacterium
CTAATTTTTTGTCATCCTTCAGGTTGCCTCACAACGTGGGAAAAGGTCTGGATATAAGAGCACACACTTGCAATACGCTGGGGTGGTGGGGCGGAGCCCCACGATCTTTTACCTCCCGATCAAAAATAACCCCGCGCCGCATACCGCGATCCCCAAAAGCTGCCGCAGCGTGATCGCCTCCTTGAAAAGTAGCAGCCCCAGAATCAGCAGGATGCACGCCACCGATAAATTCGCCACCAGTGATGCCATGCTGACCTTCCATCCCGCGCGGTAAACGCAAATGTAGCCAAACTCCAGAAAAACAATCGCTGTTGCCAGCGTCAGCGTCGCCCAGTTCGCCTTCCCAAACTCTGCCAGAATATTTCGCTGCCCGCTCGATGCATAAAAGCAAATCAGCGATACCACCGCCGCAATCCCGTAGGATAGCGCAAGCGAGGCAAAGGGGCTGATATCCGCCGGCGTGGACTTTGCCGAGATGTGATAAATCGTGTTCGCGCATACAACAATCAAAACGGGGTAAATCATGCTCCACATATCTTTTTTCTCCTTTCCTGCCAATACCAAAAAAACCGCACATCAGATCTTCCTTAGCCTGACTGTGCGGTAGGTGCTCACTCGACTGTGGTTCTCCCTGCTCATTGCATCCCCGTGCGGCGGCTAGATGTTTGTCCTCTGCGGACAAAAACGCCTTCCCCGCCCTGCGCAGTGCATCCGCCGGAAGCTCCCACAAATTTTCTTGTATCTTACTGCAAAATCCATTCCCTGTCAATAAAAACCTTTCCCCGGCAAATTTCGCCCCTTTCGCCTGCGATATCCCGCGTATCCTGTCGAAATTTTCTTCCCGCCCCCGACCTGTTTTGACAAAAAAAGCGGGCATACTCCGCTAGAATAGCCATATGGAGGGAAGCAGTATGGAAAAGACGGAAATTACAATGGACTATTCGGAACGAATGCCTGCCTTCGGCAAGGCGATCCTGCCGCCAAAGCGGGAGAAAAAGCCCCTGCAGCTCAGGCAGCTGGGCATGGGGGCGGCTTTTTGCCTGCTGGGTCTGCTCTGGAGCCGCGTGGAGCTTTTGCAGCTGATGCATCCGCTGGGGCTGGCGTATCTTTCGGCGTTCTTTGGCGAGGGGCTGCTGTTCTGGGGCGTTTGGGCGGCGGTCGGCGTTGGCGCGTTTGTGGATATGCCCCTGAAAACGGGGGCGGCGCTTGCCGCGGCTCTGGCGGTGGAGCTGACGATGGGTCGCTCTGTCTCGCGGGTGGATATGGGCAAAAAGGCGCTTTTGGGCGCATTTGCCATGGCGCTGGCGGGGCTGTTTTACGCCTTTGGTCGGGGCGGCTTCCGTTTTTATTTCGTGACCGCCGCGATGGAGAGCGCGCTCACCCTCGGCATCAGCTATCTGGCGCAAAAGGGTCTGCTGCTCCTTCTGGAAAAGCCTTCCCCCGCCGTGCTGACGCGGGAGGAGCTGCTTTCGCTCCTGCTTCTGGCGGGCGGCGCATTGGCAGGTCTGGGGACCTTTCGCCAGCCGCTGATCAATCAGGGCATTCTGCCTGCGGCTGCGGCTTTTTTGCTCCTGCTTGCGGCAAGGCAGGAGGGCGTTGGCGGCGGAGCAGCGGCAGGGCTTTGCTTCGGCTTTCTTCTGTATCTGTGCGGCAGCGCGGATTTACCATTATTTCTCGCCCTCGGTTTAGGAGGGATGCTGGCGGGATGCGTCAAGGATCTGGGCAGGTTGGCCTCTGCTCTGGCGATGGTGCTCACGCCGGTCATTTTTCTGTTTTACATAGATGTAGAGGTACTACAGCCAATCTGGATGGGAGGATTGATAGCGGGTGCGCTTCTGTTTCCCTTGACCCCCAAGCGGCTTTTGCAACGAGCCGTTCTGCGGGAGATGGAAGAGCCAAGGGATCGTTACACAAAAATGAAGGAGCTGACGGAGGAGCGGCTGAAAAAATCCTCTGCCGCCTTTCAGGCATTATCCAAAACCTTTGTCGCAGAGGGGGAGCGCAAGGACAAGGGAGAAATCTCCCGCTTGGTGGATACGATCGCCAATCGGGTCTGTCAGGATTGCGGCATGGCGCATTATTGCTGGGAGGAGGAGCTTTACCGAAGCTACAGCATGACCTTTTCCGCCCTTTCCTACTGCGACGGCAGGGGAAAGGTGTCTGCGGCGCAGATGCCTCCGCATTTTCAGGAGCATTGCGTGCGTCAGGATGCATTCATCGATGCGGTCAATGAGGTCTATGTGGGCTATCGGCGCGACTGCGTGTGGGGCAGCCGTCTGGCGGAATGCCGGGAGCTGGTCGGTCAGCAGCTTGGCGCTGTGGGCAATATCCTGCAGGGTCTCTCCGGGCAGATGGAATGGAGAGGCAATTTTCTGGAAAACGAAGAAAAGGAATTGAGCGAGGCGCTGCAAAAGGAGGGCTTCGCGCCGCAAAAGCTCCTCGTGACGGAGGATGCGGGCGGCAGGGGGCGGCAGGTGCGCCTGACCCTGCCCCATTGCGGCGGCAAGGGCATCTGCAAGGAGAAAATATTGCCCTTGGTGAAAAAAACGATGGGCGCGGCGATGCTTTTGCAGCAGGATGGCATTTGCAGCTGCGATGCAAGGCAGCGCTTCTGCACGGTATGCTTCGCGCAGGCACCGCCCTTCGCGCTGACGACGGCAACGGTGTTTTCGCCGGCGGAGGAGGATACGCCCGTGGGCGATGCGGCGGCATTTTTGGAGAGCGGGACGGGCGACGCCCTTCTGGCGCTTTCCGATGGGATGGGCGTGGGCGAGGAAGCGGCAAGGGAAAGCCGCGTGGCGATCGAGCTTTTGGAGCAGTTCACGGAAGCCGGCTTTGACCGTGAGCTGGCGGTCAATATGATCAATTCCGCTCTGCTTTTGCGCAGAGGGGAGGAAACCTATGCCACGCTTGATATCTGCCACATCGACCTGTTTACTGCGCATGCCGAATTTATCAAGCTGGGGGCGGTCGCCTCCTATATCCTGCGGGGAAACCGCATTCTTTCCCTGCGCTGCTCCGCTCTGCCTGCGGGCATACTCAAGCAGGTGCAGGTGGAGAAAAATCATATGCTTCTCAAGGACGGGGACATGCTTTTTCTTGTGACCGACGGCGTGACGGACGCGGTCGGCGGCGAGGAACGCGCGGCGGCATGGCTCAAGGACAAGCTGACCGCCTTCCCTATGGCGAATCCGCAGGACGCTGCGGCGTACATACTCAAGGAAGCGAAAAAGGAGCGGCAGGATGGTCGTAGGGACGATATGACCGTGCTGGCGGCGCGGATCTGGAAGAAACGGGCGTAGTCCTTTTGCCGGAATGTGTCGGTGCTTCGCCTTCCCGCAGAGAAGATGCTTTGACAGCATTTCCCTGCCGGGGTACTTGCTGCCGACAGCTTTGCTGTCGGACAGTGATAGGGCAGAGCCCCGAAAGTATTTTGAATGCATAAAATAGATTTTTATGGATTTATGCCCCCTTGTCTTTTTCCGAAATTTCGTGTAGAGTGATAGAAAATCGGGTCAGAGAGGAAAAAACCCGAAAGGAGACGGATATGCGGAAAAAGGTCAGGCAGACAATCGAGCAGTACGCGATGTTCCCGCAGGGGGCGCGCATCATCATCGGTGTATCCGGCGGCATGGATTCCGTTGCGCTGCTGCAGCTTCTGAACGGCTGGAGGGATGCAGCGGGTTGGGAGCTGACCGCGGTTCATATCCATCATGGGCTGCGGGGCGCGGATGCCGATGCCGATGCGGATTTTGTGCGGGAGATGTGCGCATCGCTGGGGATTCCCTGCATCGTGCGCCGCTATGACGTCCGAGCGGAGGCGCGGGCGCGGGGCATCGGCGAGGAGGAAGCGGGCAGGCTGCTGCGCTATGCCGCCTTTGCGGAAATCGCGGGAGAGGATGGGCGCATTGCCGTTGCGCATCATCAGAACGATCAGGCAGAGACGCTGCTCATGCGCCTTTGCCGCGGCACGGGGCTGAAAGGGCTGACGGGCATGGCGCCCGTACGCGGCAATATCTGCCGACCGCTGCTCTTTTGCAGCCGTGAGGAATTGGCGGGCTATTGCCGGGAAAACGCGCTGCGCTGGCGGGAGGATGCCTCCAACCGGGAGGAGATCTACACCAGAAATAAGCTGCGCCTGCGTGTGCTGCCGCTCTTGCGGGAGGTCAACCCAAGGGCGGTGGCGCATATTTCCCAAACAGCCACGCTTTTGGCAGAGGAGGAGGACTATCTGGAGCAGCAGGCGGCGCATGCCTATGCGGAGCATGTGCAGTCTGCACAGGAGGACCTGCGGCTGGATCGTGCCGCGCTTCTGGCTCTGCATCCCGCTCTGCGGCGGCGTGTTTTGCGCAGGGCGATGGAGCATTTTTTGCAGCGGGATGTATCCGCAGTGCAGATCGAAGCCTTGGAGGATCTGCTGGCGAAGCCGACGGGCAAGCGCCGCAGCCTTTTGGGCGGCATCTGCGCGGAAAATCAATATGAAACCCTTGTGCTCTCTCTCAAAGGGGAGGGGGAGCGCAGGGGCTTTTGCTATGCTCTGCCGCAGGAGGGCGAGCTTTTCATCCCAGAAGCCGACTGCCGCCTGACGCTCTGGTGCAGTCAAAAAATGGATAAAATTCCGCAAGATGCTTGTACGAACGTATTCGATTATGATAAAATAAGCCAAAACCTTTTCTGCCGCAGCAGGATGCAGGGCGATTTTATTCGCCTGCCCGGCGGGAGAAAAAAGCTCAAGGAGCTGTTCATTGATTGCAAAATTCCCAGAGAGCAGCGGGAGCGCACGCCCCTCATCGCGATGGGGCAGGAGGTGCTCTGGCTGCCCTTTCTGCGGAAAACGATGGCATACGCGCCGGATGAGCAGACGAAAAACTATTGGTATATGCGGATACGGAGGGGTCAGGAATGAAGGAAAGAGTCGAGAAGATGCTGTCTGCGGAGGAAATTGCCGCAAGACTGGATGGCTTGGCGGAGGAATTATATCAGGAATTTGGGGATGAGCAGGTGGAGATGGTCTGCGCGCTCAAGGGGGCTGTTGTGGTGACGGTGGATCTGGCGAAACGGATGAAAATGCCCGTGACGCTCAATTTCATGAGCGTTTCCAGCTATGGCGACGGTACGGTCAGCAGCGGCAATATCAATGTGAAGATGGATCTGGACGAGGACATCAGCGGCAAGAACGTGCTGATCGTGGAGGACATCATCGATACAGGGCGCACGCTGAAAAAGCTCAAGGAGCTGCTCCTGTTCCGCAAGCCCAAAAAGCTGAAGATTGTCACGCTTCTGGATAAGCCCGACCGCAGACAGGCGGAGATTTCCGCAGATTTTGTCGGCTTTGAGATTCCCGATGCCTTCGTTGTGGGCTATGGGCTGGATTATGCCCAGAGATACCGCAATCTGGATTATGTCGGCGTGGTGCATTTCGAGGAGGAATAAGCCGGGCTGTGTTATGATTTATGCTTCGATTTTTGACGGATGTGTCCCCGATGGGATGCATCCGTTTTTTGACCGCAGATTTCGCCCTTTGCGCGAAAATCATGCGTTGCGTTTCCGCAGAAAGTATGATACAATGATACCTTGATATGATTGAAACGCAATGGGGTTTTCATTGACTATAAAAGGAGGAGCGTTCTTGAACAAATACTTTAAGTCTTTGGGGCTGTATGTGCTGATTTTTGCGGTCATTCTGGTCGGGCTTGCCTATGCAAGACCCGCGCTGATGGGCAGTCAGCAGCAGGCGGCAGTACAGGAGACATATGATTACGGCGATCTGCTGAAGGATCTGCAGGCGAACCGGGTGGCATCTGTTGAGGTTTCCAGAAGCACAAAGGTCAGCGATTACGGCACGGTGCTTGCCACGCTGCGCGACGGCAGTCTGGTGCAGGTCAATGTGCCCAGCATGACGACCTTTATGGCAAGTCTGGATGAGAAGGTGGTCGAAAACGGCGTCAATATGACGGTTTCCGATTTGCAGAAGGAAAGTCTGCTTTCGGAGATTCTGCCCTCGCTGATTCTGATGATTATTATGGTCGTTCTGTTCGTGATTATTTTCGGACGGATGCAGGGCGGCGGCGGAAAAATGACTAGCTTCGGCAAGAGCAAGGCAAAAATGAATATCGATGAGAAAAACCGAGTGACCTTCGAGCAGGTTGCGGGCTGTGATGAGGAAAAGGCGGAGTTGGAGGAGGTCGTGCAATTCCTGAAAGCTCCCCGGAAATTTACCGAGCTTGGTGCGCGCATCCCGAAGGGCATATTGCTGGTCGGCCCTCCCGGAACGGGTAAGACCCTCCTGGCGAAAGCAGTTGCTGGGGAGGCGGGCGTGCCGTTTTTCAGCATTTCCGGTTCGGATTTCGTAGAAATGTTCGTCGGCGTGGGTGCATCCCGCGTGCGCGATCTGTTTGAGCAGGCGAAGAAAAATTCGCCCAGCATCGTCTTTATCGATGAGATCGACGCGGTTGGCAGACGCAGAGGCGCGGGTCTTGGCGGCGGTCATGATGAAAGAGAGCAGACGCTGAACCAGCTGCTGGTTGAGATGGACGGCTTCGGCATCAACGAGAGCGTCATCATCATTGCGGCAACAAACCGCGCGGATATCCTCGACCCCGCGCTGCTGCGTCCCGGTCGATTTGACAGACAGGTTTATGTCGGCAGACCGGACGTAAAGGGCAGAGAGTCGATCCTGCGGGTACATGCCAAGGGCAAGCCCCTTGCGGATGAGGTGGATCTGAAGGTGGTTGCGCAGACAACGGCGGGCTTTACCGGCGCGGATCTGGCAAACCTGCTGAACGAAGCGGCGCTTCTGACCGCCAGAAACGGCAAGAAAAAAATCGACATGGAAGAGCTGCAAAAGGCGCTGATTAAGATCGGCGTGGGTACGGAGAAAAAGACCCGCGTGATTTCCGACAAGGAAAAATACATCACCGCTTACCACGAAAGCGGTCATGCGATTTTGTTCGAGCTGCTCAGCGAGCTTGACCCGGTACACAGCATTTCCATCATCCCCACCGGCATGGCGGGCGGTTACACCATGCCCCTGCCCGGCGAGGATAAAATGTATATGACAAAGCGCATGATGGAGCAGGAGATCATCAGCCTGCTGGGCGGTCGCGCCGCAGAGGAGCTGGTGATCAAGGATATTACCACGGGCGCGTCCAACGATATCGAGCGTGCGTCCGGTCTGGCGCGCGGCATGGTCACAAAATATGGCATGAGCCCCGCCTTGGGTCCCATCCAGTTTGGCGATGACAGCAATGAGGTCTTCATCGGTCGCGATTGGGGGCATACCCGAAATTACGGCGAGGAAGTTGCCACGACCATTGACAAAGAGGTCAACCGCATCGTGACGAGCGCCTATCAGGAAGCCCTGCGCATCCTGAAGGAGAATATGGAGGTGCTCCATGCCTCCTCCAAGCTCTTGGTGGAAAAGGAGAAAATCACGGGCGAGGAATTCCGCACACTGTTCGATGCAGAGGTGCGCGGCAAAATTTTAGGCATCGCAAACGAGGACGAAAGCGACGCGGAGAAAGCGGCGCAGGAGGATACGGCAGAGCAGACGATGGAGCAGTCTGCTGAAAACGGAGAGGAGAATGCATAATGGATTTCAAAAATATTGTACCCGGTATGACATTTGAAAAGGAATTTATCGTAGAGGAAGGCGATACGGCGGCGCATTTCGGCAACGACAAGGTGCCCGTGTTCGCATCCCCCAGAATGATCGCATGGATCGAGGGCACGGCAATCGGCACGGTTGCGCCTTTCCTGCCCGATGGCTGGGAAACCGTCGGCACATCCTTTGACCTCAAGCATATGGCTGCAACGCCCGTCGGCATGAAGGTGCGCATCGTTGCAGAGGTGACGGAGGTAAAGGGCAAGCTGCTGACCTTTGCGATCAAGGCGTATGACGAGGTGGATAAGATCTGCGAGGGCACGCATGGTCGTGCGATCATCGAGCTGAATAAGTTCTTGGAGAAAGTAAACGCGAAGGGCAAGAAATAATTTTTGCGCAAGAGGGCGGATAAATCCTGTTTCGGTGGGATTTATCCGTTTTTGGCATAAAGGAGCATGCGATGAAGGCATATGACAAGGCGGCGATCGAGACCGCATTGCAAACGAAAAAAATGGGGCGTCCCCTCTATTTTTATGCGGAAACGGAGAGCACCAACGATTGCATCCGCGCATTGGCGCAGGAGGGCGCGGCAGAAGGGACGCTTGCCGTTGCTGTGCGGCAGAGCGCAGGACGTGGCAGACGCGGCAGGGCTTGGCAATCCGGTGAGGACGGCATCTGGATGAGCCTGCTCCTGCGGCCTGCCATCCCGCCCGCACATGCCTCCACCCTGACGCTTTTGATCGGGCTTGCGCTGACCGAAGCCATCGCGCAGGCGACTGGCTTGCAGCCCAAGCTGAAATGGCCGAACGATATTCTGCTGAACGGGAAAAAGCTGGTCGGCATCCTGACGGAGCTGGACACCGATGCAGACGAAATTCGCGCGATCACGGTCGGCATGGGCATCAATGTGCAGACAAAAGCATTCCCGCAGGAGCTACAGGCGGTTGCGACCTCGCTCTATCTGGAAAGCGGCAGGGAATTTGACCGCGCGGCGATCATTGCGGCGGCGATGGAGCAGATTGAGTGGTACTACGCGCGATTTCTGGCGGCGGGCGGCAGTTTTGCGCCCTTTCGGGAGGAATATCGCGCAAAATGCCTGAATATCGGCAGGGATGTGCGCGTGATCGGCAGGGAAAGCTATCTGGCGCGTGCGCTGGACATCACCCCGGAGGGGGAATTACTGGTAAAACGCAGGGATACCGGGCGAACGGAGGTCGTTTTCTCCGGTGAGGTATCCATCAGAGGAGAGGAGTAAGGGCATGGGAAGAAAGGTTCTGGCGGCGGCGAACAATCGTGCGCAGAAATATTATCTGGAGGAGGAATTTGCGTTTCTGCCGGAGGCGATCAAGCAGGATCTGAGGGAGATTTGCATTTATCTGGCGGAAAAGCTGAACTGCACCTTCCTCGTTGGCTTCGAGGAGAACGGCGATCTGTATTTTGAGACAGTCAGGCATGAAGACGATTTCGATTTTGACGACATCGGCGCGGAGCTGGAGATCAAGCGTCTGCAAAGGGAGGAAAAGGAGCTTTTGCGCGCCATTTCGCTCTGGTATGTGATATTTTTCACAAAGGAGGGCGAAAAGGCAAAGGAGGAGCTGCTGGCGAGAGAAGCCGCTATGCGGGGGCAGCAGGGCTGACCTTTCTGCGGCTGCGTGCAAACCACTGCTGGCGGCTTTGCGCCTGATTTTTTCTGTGCTTATTTGGGAAAAGTCTCTGCAAAGCGGAGGAAGGCATTTTTGCGGGCAAATTTCCCTTGCGCCATCGTGCATGAAGCGGGATGGCAAATGCTTTCCTCATCTGCCGGAAACAGGAAAAACCGCTGCATGACGGTCAAGCTAAAAATGACGGAATGAAGGAAAAGCGTAAAAATCTTCCGCATTTTGGGAATTGATGAATTGTGATCCTTTTTCGGTCTGTCGTACTGTAAAAAAATCACAAGAAAAGCGAAAAAAAGATTGTAAAAATTGTATTTGCTGTTATAATGTATGTGAGTTGCGCATGCGCGGGAAAAATGCCGGGCGGATAGCATGACCCATAGGACAAGGAAAGGGCAGGCATATTCGGGAGGGCTTTTTCGGGTGGCGCGACTGAAACTATTACATCCATATCATCTTATATCTATGAGCCGGGCGGCTCGGATAAGAATGAGAATGAAAGGAGAACAGACAAATGAATGAGGTAACAACGACAACGGTAACGAGCAAGAAAGGCATGACGACGAGGGAGCTGACGACGCTTGGGCTTTTGACGGGCGTGCTCCTTTTGATGAGCTTCACGCCGCTGGGGTATTTCCGCACCTTCGGGCTGGATATTTCCCTGATGATGATTCCGGTGGGCATCGGCGCGATGCTGATGGGCGCAAAGGCAGGGCTTTGGCTGGGTTTTATCTTCGGGGCGACCAGCTTCTATCAGGCTTTGACGGGCGGCTCGCCCTTCAGCGCGATGCTTTTTAGCATCAGCCCCTTGGGCACCTTCCTGCTCTGCATTCCCACCAGAATGCTGATGGGCTTTCTGACGGGCGTGATCTTCTCTGCCGTGCAGAAGGTGGACAGCAAGAAGACGTTCAGCTATTTTGTGGGCGGCTTTTCCGCAGCGTTTTTGAATACGCTCTTCTTCATGAGCGCACTGATCCTGCTGTTCTGGAATACGGAGTATATCCAGGGCTTCAATCAGGCGCTGGGCAATTTGAACCCCTTCCTGTTTGTGGCAGCCTTCGTTGGGGTCAACGGCGCGCTGGAGATGCCCGCAAGCTGCATCGTCGGCGGCGTGGTAGCCAAGGCGGTCAGCAGGGCGTTCTATCGCAAGGTCGTTTGATAAAAATAAAGCAAATACATACGGAAATCGGCGCAGGGTTTTCTGCGCCGTTCGTTTTCATTGGAAATAGGAGAAGGCTTTTATGTTATTGGTGATTGATGTAGGCAATATGAATATCGAATTCGGCGTGTTTGATCGGAAAAAGCTGGTGGCAAGCTGGCGTTTTTCGACCATGAGCGGCAGAACTTCTGACGAGACGGGGCTGATGATCCGCAATCTGTTCAAATATTCCGAGGTTTCCGTGGAGCAGATCGAGGCGGTGATCGTCTCCTCTGTTGTGCCGAATGTGATGTATTCCATGCTCAACGGCATCAAGAAATTCCTGCAGATCAACCCCATTGTGGTGCGGGCAGGGCTGAAAACGGGCATCAATCTGCGCATGGAAAACCCCAGAGAGATGGGCACGGACCGCATCGTCAAGCTGGTTGCCGCAAAGGAGATTTACGGCGGTCCTGCTATCGTCGTGGATTACAGCACGGCAACGACCTTCGACGTGATCAGCGGCAAGGGGGAATTTCTGACGGGCATCACCGCCCCCGGTCTGCAAATCTGCGCGGACGCGCTCTATCAGAAAACGGCGAACCTGACGAAATTCGAGATCATAAGCCCCGGCAGCATCCTCACCAAAAATACCGTAGAGAGTATGCAGGCGGGTCTGGTTTACGGGCATATCGGCGAGGCGCAGTATATCATCGAGCGGATTCGGACGCATTTTGACCTGCCGAATATGAAGGTGATCGCAACGGGCGGTCTGGCGAAGGTGATCCATGAGGGAAAGCCGGGGATTTTCGATGTTTACGACCCCGTTCTGGCATTGCAGGGGCTGCGGCTCATCTATGAAAAAAATCGCGGCAGAAGATAGTCTGGGAGGAAACAGGGAATGCTTTTGGTAATTGATATTGGGAACACCAATTTTGTTTTAGGCGTATATCAGGGGGAAACGCTGACGCACTGCTGGCGCATGGCGACGGGCGGCAACCGCACGGCTGATGAAACGGGCATTTTTATCCACGGGCTGTTTGATGCGGCGGGGCTGGATGTGAAGCGGCTGGAGGCGGTCATCATTTCCTCCGTCGTGCCGGATATTATGTATTCTCTGACGCAGGCGATCCGTAGGTATCTGCATCTGGAGCCGATGATCGTCGGCGTGGGGATGAAGACGGGCATCATCGTCAAACGGGACGACCCCAAGGGCGTTGGCTCGGATCGTATCGTCAATCTGGTTGCGGCAAATGAGATTTACGGCGGTCCTGCCATCGTAATCGATTACGGTACGGCGAATACCTTCGACGTCATCAACGAGAAAAGCGAATTTATCACCGGCTTTATCACCCCCGGCATCGCCTCCTGCGCGGACGCGCTCTATCAGCGGGCGGCGCAGCTGCCGAAAATCGAGATCAAAACGCCGAAATCCATTGTGGCGAAAAATACGGTGGATAGCCTGCAGGCGGGGCTGACGCTGGGGCATATCGGGCAGACGCGCTATATCATCGAGCTGCTGCGAAGGGAGATTGCCCTGCCGGAGATGAAGGTGATCGCCACGGGCGGTTTGGCAAGGGTGATCGATCCGGAGCGGGAGATTTTTGATGTGCTCGATCCCGTGCTGACGCTCAAGGGGCTGCGGATTTTGTACGAAAAGAATAAATGAGAGAAAAGCCGATTGCGTTGGCAATCGGTTTTCTATATGGGCTGATTCCCGGCGGGGATCGGCGATCGGAGATGAGGTGAAAAACGGAATGAAAATCGGGACGGTCGAACTGGAAAATAACGTTTTTTTGGCGCCGATGGCAGGGGTGACAGATCTGCCCTTTCGCCTGCTCTGCAAGGAGATGGGCTGCGGGCTGGTTTATTCCGAGATGGTGAGCGCGAAGGGCATTTTATATGAAAATAGGAATACGACGGAGCTGCTGCAGGTGGCGGCGGAGGAACGCCCCGCAGCGGTGCAGCTTTTCGGCTCCGATCCGCAGATTCTGGGCGCGATGGCGAAGAAAATCGAGGACTACCCCATTGACATCATTGATGTGAACATGGGCTGCCCTGCGCCAAAGATCGTGAAAAACGGGGAAGGCTCCTGTCTGATGAAAACGCCGAAGCTGGTCGGCGAAATCGTGAGATCGCTGGTGGAGAGCCAGAGCAAGCCTGTGACCATCAAGTTTCGTAAGGGCTTCGATGATGCGCATATCAACGCCGTGGAGATTGCAAAGATTGCGGAGGCAAACGGCGCGGCGGCGGTTGCGGTGCATGGTAGGACGCGGGAGCAGTATTACAGCGGGAAGGCGGATTGGGAGATCATTCGGCAGGTGAAGCGGGCAGTTTCCATCCCTGTGATCGGAAACGGTGATATTTTTACGCCGCAGGATGCGAAGAATCTGCTCGATTTTACGGAATGTGATGCAATTATGGTCGCGCGGGGGGCGCAGGGGAATCCGTGGATATTCAAACGGATCCTGCATTATCTGGACACGGGCGAGCTACTGCCCGAGCCGACTGCCGAGGAGCGCGTGGAGAAGGCTCTGCGGCATGCGCGGATGCTGATCGACTACAAGGGCGAATACATCGGCATACGGGAGATACGCAAGCACATGGCGTGGTATATGAAGGGGCTGCCGGGGGTCGCGGAGCTGCGCGGGCGGCTGAATCAGGCGGCAACGCTGCCGGAGCTGGAAGAGCTGCTGCGTGGGTATTTGGGGAAGGCGTGATAAAGACCTTGGGGACGCTGTCCCCACACCCCGGCAGGGGGTCACCCCCTGCACCCGTTAGCGCAGGAGCGAATGCTCCTGCGGGGGGCAGAAAGCTTATATTTTGGCAATAAAAAACCAATCCCCAATACCTCAGAGGACCGTGGGGCTCTGCCCCACACCCTGCCAAGGAATTTCATCCCTTGGAACCCGCTAGCGCAGGAGCATTCGCTCCTGCGGGGGGGGCAGAAAATATATATTTTGGCAATAAAAAATCGATCCCCAATACCCCAGAGGACCGTGGGGCTCTGCCCCACACCCTGCCAAGGAATTTCATCCCTTGGAACCCGTTAGCGCAGGAGCATTCGCTCCTGCGGGGGGGCAGAAAATATATATTTTGGCAATAAAAAACCGCTTGCGAAAAGGGAAATTGTGTATCCCAATTCACAAGCGGTTTTCTGTATTTATCCCAAACTTGCACCCGCAAACGCATGTATATGCGTTTGCCAAATGGGTCAAGGGGTGAAACCCCTTGTGGGGGTCTTGGGGGCAAAGCCCCCAAGGTCTTCAGCCTTTTACTCTTCCTTCTTCTCCTCCGCATCTTCCGCATCGTCCTCCCAGTCAGCAGGGTCCACATCGCCAAAGCTGGATTTCAGGAAAGCCTCCATATCATTGAGCTGCTCCATCTGCTCGTTCATGCCGTCCAGTACATTCTCCACCTTATTCAGATACTTGTTCATCTCAGGCGAAATGCGCTCCTCCTCGGCAACCTCCGCAAGGCTCTTATCCTCTGTGGCTGCATCCGTCTCCGGCGCTGCATCCGCAGGCTTCTCGGAGGTGATCTCCTCCGCGCAAACAGCCGCCTCTGCTGCCAGATCTGCCGCAGCATTGGCTTCCTCCGCCTCCATCTCGTTCAGGTCGGAAACGTCCCAATCCTCGGCATTGTCGCTGTTTTTCCGCTCGCGCAGCTTTTCGCGATAAGCCGCCATATCCTCCTTCAGGATATTCGCCTTTTCAGACACGCGGAACGCTGCAGAGCGCATCTTGGGCTGCAGATCATCTGCCTTATCCACGATCTTCTCCGTCATGCGGAACGCCGCGGAGCGCACCTTGGGCTGCAGGTCATCCGCCTTTTCCGCAACCTTATCCACGGTGGATTTTACCGCCGTATTCTCCTTTACCTTCTCCGCAGCGGCGCTCAGCGCAGCCCCCGCCTTCTTCAGCGCAGAGCCGACAGCCTTGCCGATGCCGTCCTTTTCCAGATCCACACTGTTATGCAGCGTATTAAGCAGGCGTTCTGCTTCATCCGCCGTGATGATACCCTTTTCCAGCATATTCAGGATTGCCATTCTTTCTTCTTTCATTGATTTGTCCTCCTTATGCGTTTTTCTATCTTCATAGTTTATGCGAACATCGTAGTCTTGGGGTCTATCCTTCTTTTGCCCGAAGGCATAGAGGATGCTCTCCACAATGCGGCGGCTTGCCTGCCCATCGCCAAAGGGATTTTTCGCCTGCGCCATCCTGTCATAAACATCCTTCTGCTCCAGAAGCTCCTTCGCCATGGCATAGATCACGTCCTCATCTGTGCCCGCCAGCTTCAGTGTGCCCGCTTCGACCCCTTCGGGACGCTCCGTCACGTTGCGCAGCACCAGCACGGGCTTGCCCATGGAGGGCACTTCCTCCTGCAGACCGCCGCTGTCCGTCAGCACGAGATAGGAGCGGCACATCAGGTTATGCATATCCTTCAGATCCAGCGGATCGGTCAGATGAATGCGCTCGTGACCGCCGAGAATTTCATGCACTGGCTCGACTACGGCGGGATTTTTATGCACGGCATAGACCACCTCAACATCGGGATAATCCTCCACCAGACGCTTGACCGCGCGGCAGATATTGCGCAGGGGCTCGCCCAGATTTTCGCGCCGATGCGCCGTCATAGCGATGATGCGATGCGCAGCAAAGTCGATGTGATTCAGTTCATCGACGGTGAAGGTATAGTCCTGCTCAATGGTATGCGCTAGCGCGTCGATGACCGTGTTGCCCGTGATGAAAATGCCGTCCTCCGCAATATTTTCCTTCAATAAATGCTCCTTCGCCAGCGGCGTAGGTGCGAAATGCAGATCGGTCAATGCACCGGTCAGGCGGCGGTTCATTTCCTCGGGGAAGGGCTGGTATTTATCATAGGTACGCAGTCCGGCTTCGACATGCCCGATTTTCGTCTGATTATAATATGCCGCGAGTGCGCCGGCGAATGTGGTGGAGGTATCGCCATGCACGAGAACGAGGTCGGGCTGTTCCTTGCGGATGACCTCCTCCAGACCGGTGAGGGCGCGGGTGGTGATCCCGGCGAGGGTCTGGCGCGCCTGCATGATATTCAGGTCGTACTGCGGGTGCAGGTCGAAGATCTCCAGCACCTGATCGAGCATTTCGCGATGCTGCGCCGTTACGCAGAGGATGCTCTCGATCTGCGGCGTTTTTTCCAGCTCCTTGACCAGAGGCGCCATTTTGATCGCCTCCGGGCGCGTGCCGAACACGCTCATTACCTTTATTTTATCCATAGCTATCTCCTTTGTTAAAGACCAAAAGACCTTGGGTCAAGACCGTGGGGCTCTGCCCCACCACCCCGGCAAGACATTGGGGACGCCGTCCCCAACACCCCTGCTAAGACCTTGGGACTTCGTCCCAAACCCTACCAAGGGAGTTCCTCCCTTGGAACCCGTTACGAAAAAGCTATCGCTTTTTCAAGGGACAAAATGAAATTTTTCCCGCAGGAGCGTATGCTCCTGCCAATCGGGTGCAGGGGATCACCCCCTGCTGGGAGTTTGAGGGTGAAACCCTCAAGAATCATTTTACCTCGTTTTCCAGTACGCCGATGCCCTCAATTTCGCATCTGATTACATCGCCCGCCTTCAGGAACTTCGGCGGCGTAAAGCCCATGCCGACCCCCGCGGGCGTGCCCATCGCGATGATTGTGCCCGCCGCAAGCGTCATGCCCTGCGAAAGCTGCGCGATGACCTTCGCAATGCCGTGAATCAGCAGATCCGTCGTGCTGTCCTGCCGCAGCTCGCCATTTACATAGGAACGGATCGGCAGTGCGGGAGGATTGTCAAACTCGTCCTTCGTCACGATCCAAGGTCCGATGGGCGTGAAATCATCCAGACTCTTGCCGAAATACCACTGCTTGTGCGAGGTCTGTAAATTCCGCGCGCTCATGTCGTTCAGAATCGCGTAGCCGAATACATAGTCGAATGCATCCTCCTGCGCAACATTCCGCGCATCCTTCCCGATGATAACCGCCAGCTCCACCTCGTAATCCAGACTGTCTACAATATCCAGATGCCCGTCGATCCTCTCGCCGTTGCCAACCGCGCGATTGATGCGCTTTGCGAAATAAATCGGCTGCGGACGCTCCCCGCCGAATGCTTCGTCATGGAAACGCGCCGCTTCCTCCGCATGTGCGTAATAATTGATGCCAAGGCAAATCACATCCTGCTTGGGATGCAGGATCGGCGCAAGGATCGTCACACGCTCGATCGGAATACCCTGCATCAGCTCCTTGCCTCGCGCCATTTTCTCCAGCTTTGCAGCATCCTGCTGCTCCAGAAATTCCGTCATATTTTCTACATCAAAATCCAGATAATTCACGGGGACGACCTCCGAGCCATCCTCCTTCAGTACGCCGACAGCCGTTTTGCTGCCATAGCTGTATGTCAAAAGCTTCATATGCATTCCTCCAAAGGCAGTTCTATATTCTTTACACTAACAATATGATATTATTTTCATCATATCATAAAATTGTGGTCGCGAAAAGGGAAAAATGCGCAAAGGACGAATATTTTGCGCCTTGCAGCGGGTAGGGGTTGCAATTCTGTCCGAAAAAAATCCCACGCCCCTTTCTGCGATTGTCTTCGATATTCGCTTATGCAATTTGTATTGCATAATTATGCATATTAATCGGTATAATCGACAAAAATATTGCCAAAAACGGGGAAAACAATCCCTCGTTTTTTCATATTATAAACAAAGTCATGCATTTTTATAATTTTCGGTTGCATTTTTAAGTCAGCTTTTGTATAATCATTCTCAGATAAGCGCAAGACATATCCAAATGGATTTTTGTAAGGAGGAAATGAACATGGCAAAGGAAAAAATCGTACTGGCATATTCCGGCGGTCTGGATACATCCGCAATCATCCCCTGGCTCAAGGAGCATTATGACTGCGAGGTCATCTGCGTCTGCGGCGACGTTGGGCAGGGCAAGGAAACAGAAGGCTTGGAGGAGAAGGCGCTGAAAACAGGCGCGTCCAAGCTGTACATCGAAAATCTGGTCGAGGAATTTATTGCAGATGCAGTATACCCCTGTGTGAAGGCGAATGCCGTTTACGAGGGCAAGTATCTGCTGGGCACATCCATGGCGCGCCCCATCATCGCAAAGAAGCTGGTTGAGATCGCAAAGAAAGAAGGCGCGACCGCAATCTGCCACGGCGCAACCGGCAAGGGCAACGATCAGGTGCGTTTTGAGCTGACAGTAAAGGCGCTTGCGCCCGATATGAAGATCATCGCGCCCTGGAGACTGGACACATGGCAGATGAAATCCCGCGAGGACGAGATCGCATATCTGGCGGAGCATGGCATTCCCTTTGAGGCAAGCCACGACAACTCCTACAGCCGCGACAGAAACCTCTGGCATCTGAGCCATGAGGGTCTGGAGCTGGAAGACCCCGCGAATGAGCCGAATTACGACCACATCCTGCAGATGTGCGTAACGCCCGAAAAAGCGCCCGACAAGGCGGAGTATGTGACGTTGGATTTTGAGAAGGGCATTCCCGTTGCAGTCAATGGCGAGAAGCTCGAGCCCGTGGCTCTGCTGACGAAGCTGAACGAGATCGGCGGCAGAAACGGCGTTGGTATCACAGACATCTGCGAGAACCGCGTAGTCGGCATGAAATCCCGCGGCGTATACGAAACACCCGGCGGCACGATCATGTGCTATGCGCACCGCGAGCTGGAATATCTCTGCACGGACAAGAAAACACAGGCGTTCAACGAGGTTGCAAGCAACAAATTCACAGAGCTGGTTTACAGCGGCGAATGGTACACCCCTCTGCGCGAGGCCTTGAGCGCATATTTCGATTCCGTAAACGAGACGGTAACGGGTACGGTGAAGCTGAAGCTGTACAAGGGGAACATCACGCCCGCAGGCTCTACCTCTCCTTACAGCCTGTACAACGAGTCCATCGCATCCTTCGCAACGGGCGATCTGTACAACCACAAGGATGCGGACGGCTTCATTAACTTGTTCGGTCTGTCCATGAAGGTACGCGCGATGATGATGGAGAACAACAAGAAGTAAAAGATCAAAACCGTGGGACTCTGTCCCACACCCTGCCAAGGGATTTCATCCCTTGGAACCCGTTAGGCAGGAGCGATTCTCGCTCCTGCAGGAAAAGGGGAAGGATATGCAAAATAAGATACTCCTATCATATATGCTTGATGGGAGTATTTCTTATAAAATTGGGATAACATATACGTTTTGCGAAATGGCAAACAGAAGTACTTCTGTCAGAGCGTTTCTGAAAAGTGCTTTTTACGAGATGTAGGCTACATTTTGTGGAGGATTTGCCCCAAATGAGGGAGGCATAGCAGCGCTATGTAGACCGATTGCGGGGTGAATCATACGCAAAATGGGGCTTGCAGATCGTGAGAATGACTTTTCAGAAAGGCTCCAGCCAAATCGGATTCCAAAGGGGTGACCCCTTTGGTGGGGGTGCAGGGGGCAAAGCCCCATGCAAAAGAGCAGGAGCGCGAGGACAGCGTCCTCGCAAAAACAGGGGTGCAGGGGGTGTAACCCCCGCAGAAAAGAAAGGACGAATTTTTCATGGCGAAACTTTGGGGCGGACGCTTCACGCAGTCCACGGATAGCTTTACAGACCATTTCCATTCCTCCATTTCCTTCGATAGCCGGATGTATCGCGAGGATATCACGGGCAGTATGGCACATGCCGCCATGCTCGGCAGACAGGGCATCATCCCGCAGGCGGATGCGGAGCTGATTATCAAAACCCTGCGCGAAATCCTCGCCGATATCGAGGCGGGTAAGGTGAGCTTCGATGAGAAAGCCGAGGATATCCATATGAATATCGAGACCATCCTTATCAGCCGCATCGGCGATGTCGGCAAACGCCTGCATACCGGTCGCAGCCGCAACGATCAGGTCGCGCTGGATATCCGCATGTATAGCAAAAAGGAGATTACGGAGATCAAGGCGTTGCTGAAAAAGCTGGTCGCGACGCTCAATAACCTTGCGGCGGAGCATACGGAAACCATACTGCCCGGCTATACCCATCTGCAGCGCGCGCAGCCCGTCACGCTGGCGCATCATCTGCTGGCGTATGTGGAGATGTTCAAGCGGGATCATGCCCGCCTTTGCGATGCCTACAAGCGCACGGACGTGATGCCCCTTGGCAGCGGCGCGCTGGCGACGACCACCTATCCCCTCGACCGCTATTTTGTGGCGGAGGAGCTGGGCTTTGCGGAAATTACGCAAAACAGCATGGACGGCGTGTCCGACCGCGATTTTGCCATTGAACTGCTTTCCGCGCTCTCCATCCTCATGATGCATCTGAGCCGCTTCTGCGAGGAGATCATCCTCTGGAGTAGCCACGAGTTCCGCTTTATCGAGCTTTCCGATGCCTATTCCACAGGCTCCAGCATCATGCCGCAGAAAAAGAATCCCGATATGGCGGAGCTGATCCGTGGCAAGACGGGGCGCGTCTACGGGCATCTGATGGCACTGCTGACGACGATGAAGGGACTGCCATTGGCGTATAATAAGGACATGCAGGAGGACAAGGAGGGGCTGTTTGACGCGATTGATACGGTCAAGCTCTGTCTGCCTGTTTTCACCAATATGCTGGCGACCATGACGGTGCGCAAGGCGGAAATGCTGCAGGCGGCAAAGGGCGGCTTTACCAATGCCACGGACGCGGCGGATTGGCTGGTGAAGCAGGGCGTTGCCTTCCGCGATGCGCATGAGATTATCGGCAGACTGGTGCTGTACTGCATCGAGCATCAGACCAATCTGGACGACCTCTCTCTGGAGGAATACCGCGCGATTTCGCCCGTGTTCGATGAAACGGTCTACGACGCGATCCGCGTGCAGGAATGCGTGCAGGCACGCAGGGTCATCGGCGGTCCCGCGAAGGAAGTCACCACGGCGGCGATCGAAGCGAACAGAAAATGGATAAATGAATAAGCAAAAGACCATGCTATGGATGGAGTTTAGAACATGCCTTAGCATGGTCTTTTCGCTTTTGGGGCGAAATTCCAAGTTCATTAGAAGAAAAGGGTAAAAACATTGACAGTATATGCCTGAAATTGTTATAATCTTATGACGGAAACGCTTCCGATTCTATACAAGGCTGCCTTTGCGGGGAAAAGGGCGTTTTGTATAGGATCAGAAGGCGCTGACCGCGCAGAATTTCTGCGCAGAAACGTACACACGGAAATAGGAGGAGCGACACTATGCTGGAATTGAAAAACATCTGTTTTTCCGCCGAGGGCAAGCAGATTTTGAAGAATATCAATTTGGTGATCGATGATGCGAAGTTCATCGTGATCACCGGGCCGAACGGTAGCGGCAAGTCCACGCTGGCGCGGATCATCGCGGGCATTGCCAAGCCCGACAGCGGGCAGATTCTGCTGGATGGGCAGGATATTACGGATTGGAGCATCACGGAGCGCGCAAGAGGGGGCATCAGCTTTGCCTTCCAGCAGCCCGTGCGCTTCAAGGGCGTTACGGTAAAGGATCTGATCACGCTTGCCAGCGGGCAGAACCTGAGCACCGCCGCAGCCTGCGATTATCTCTCTGAGGTCGGGCTTTGCGCGAAGGATTATATCGACCGCGAGGTGAACGCAAGCCTTTCCGGCGGTGAGCTGAAGCGTATCGAGATCGCGACCGTTATGGCGAGAAAAACCAAGCTGACCCTCTTTGACGAGCCCGAAGCAGGCATCGACCTGTGGAGCTTCAAAAACCTGATCGATGTATTCGAGCGGATGCATGAGGAAATCCAAGGCTCTATCATGATTATTTCCCATCAGGAGCGCATTTTGGATATTGCCGATCAGATCGTTTTGCTGAGCGCGGGCGAGGTTGCGCGCATCGGCACGAAGGATGAGGTTCTGCCCGATCTGCTCAATGTGGCAACGGCAGGATGCAGATATTTTCAGGGAGGGGACAAATAATGCTGAGTGATGTTGTAAAAAATCTGCTGGCGGAGGTTTCCGGCATCGTGCCGACCACCGGCGCCTTCAATATCCGCAATAACGGCAAGAGCGAAGGCAGGCAGTCCACGGAAAATATTGATATTGTACCCAAGCCCAACGGCACGGGTCTGGATATTTATGTAAAGCCCTTTACGAAGCATGAGGATGTGCATATTCCCGCGCTGATTACGCAGGACGGCATTGAAGAGGTCGTTTATAACGATTTCCACATCGGCGAGGGCGCGGATATCCGCATTGTTGCGGGCTGCGGCATTCATAACTGCGGCTGTGACGATTCCGTGCATGAGGGCATCCATCGCTTCTTTGTCGGCAAAAATGCTCGTGTGGTTTATCTGGAAAAGCACATTGGCGAGGGCGACGGCAACGGCAAGCGCATCATCAATCCGCAGACGCATGTGGAGGCGGAGGAAAACGCCTATGTTGAGATGGATACCGTGCAGCTCAAGGGTGTTGACTCCACAAAACGTGTATCCAGCGCGAAGCTGAAGGATGGCGCAACGCTGGTTATCAAGGAGAAGATCATGACCCATGGCGAGCAGTACGCAGAGACCTCCTTTGATGTGAGTCTGGATGGGACAGGCTCGAGCGCGAAGCTGATTTCCCGTTCGGTTGCAAGGGATCATTCCAGACAGCTTTTCCGCTCCAAAATGAACGGCAACGCCGCTTGCTACGGCCATTCCGAATGCGACGCAATCATCATGGATCAGGGCGTTGTGGCGGCGGAACCGGAGATCGTGGCAAATTTCGTAGACGCCTCCTTGGTGCATGAAGCAACGATTGGCAAAATCGCCGGCGATCAGCTCATCAAGCTGATGACGCTCGGTCTGACCGAAAAGGAAGCGGAAGCGCAGATCATCAATGGTTTCCTGAAATAAGCCGAAGGAGATGGGCAGATGAGCAGTACATTTACGAAGGAGGCGCTCAGCTGGGTCAAGACGATCCTGCTGGCGGCGGTTTTGGCGGCGCTCGTCAATACCTTTCTCATCGTCAATGCGAAGGTTCCCACGGGTTCTATGGAAAATACCATTATGACGGGGGATCGTTTTATCGCCCTGCGCACCGCCTATTGGACGGAGGATCCCGCGCGGGGGGATGTGGTGGTGTTCCGCTATCCGGACTCGCCCGATACGCTGTATGTCAAGCGGATCATCGGCGAGGGCGGTGATCGGGTGCGGATTGAGGATGGCACGGTTTATGTAAACGGAACGGCGCTGGAGGAAGATTATATCGCAGAGCAGACGATTGGCAATTTCGGGCCGTATGACGTTCCGGAGGGCTGCTACTTCATGATGGGTGATAATCGCAATCATTCTCTGGATTCCCGTTTCTGGGAGAACCGGTATGTGGAGCGGGATGAGATTCTGGGCAAGGTCGTGCTTTGCTATTACAAGGACTTCAAGTGGGTCTCCTGACGAAAGGCAGATGCGCGGGAAGGTTCCGACGGCGAGAAGGATAAAAGGAGGAACGGAGGATGAAATGTCCGTTTTGTGATCGGGAAATGCACCGAGGGACGCTGCATTCCGGCGGCAGATATGTGCAATGGAAGGGCGAGGATGAGGGCGGCAAAAAAGAGGAATATCTGCTGGCGAAAAGCTACATGGGCGGCGCGAAGATGGAGGGCTGGCTTTGTGCGGCATGCAGAAAGGTCGTGCTGGATGTGGAGCAATTTTAAGCAGTTTTTTTAAGCGAGCACTGCATTTTTCGGCGAAATCCATAATATTTTTGGCGAATATTTGTATGGATCGACAAAAATTCTGTTTGCTGCGCCAGAGATGGGGCTGCGGGCAGATTTTGATAGGTTAACTCTTTGGGGAAGGCTTCCCTTGAGGATATAGCTTTATATGTGAGGAGGAATTTTCATGAAAGTGACAAAGGATATGACGATTGGTGAGCTGCTGATGATCGACAGAGGCGCAGGCATGATCCTGATGCAGAACGGGATGCATTGCGTGGGCTGCCCTTCCGCAGCGGGCGAGACGCTGGAGGAAGCGAGCATGGTGCATGGCATGGAATGCGATAAGCTGGTTTCCGAGCTGAATGCATACCTGACAGAGAAGCACTGATTTCGCAGGGCAGAAAAGGGGTAGGTTTCCGGGCGCGGCAGCTTGGAAATTTGCCCCTTTTTGTACATACAGAACGGAGGGCGGAGCATGAGAAACGAATTGAAGGACAAGCTGAAATACGGCAAGCGCCCCATCGGGACGTTTTTTGAGCTGGGCAGCACGAGCGTAGTCGAGGCGCTGGGGCAGAGCGGCTTGGATTTTATCATTCTGGATAACGAGCACGGACCTTTTGAGGCGGAGAGCAGCCGAGATTTTGTCTGCGCGGCGGAGAATGTCGGGCTGACGGCATTGGCGCGTGTGCGGGAGGTGAGCCGCCCGGCGGTGCTGAAGCTCTTGGATGTCGGTGTGCAGGGCTTGATCATCCCGGATGTGCATACGGTGGCGCAGGTGCGGGAGGTTGTGGAGTATGCAAAGTATTTTCCCATCGGCAAGCGGGGCTTTTGCCCGAGCCGAAAGGATGGCTGGGGCTTTGACGCAGTGGCGCAGCTTTCGGTGGCGGATCAGATGGCATATTGGAACAAGGAGGTGCTGGTGATCCCGCAGTGCGAGACAGTCAGCGCGCTGGAGCATATTGAGGAGATCGTGGCGCTGGCGGGTGTGGACGGCATATTCATCGGGCCGTTCGACCTTTCGATCTCGATGGGGATCCCGGGGCAGTTTGAGCATTCGGATTTTGTTGCCGCCTTGGAGCGGGTGCGGAAGGTATGCGCGGAGCACGGGAAGTTCTGCATGATTTTTGCGGGTGCGCCTGCGGTTGTTGCGGAGCGATTCCGGCAGGGGTATGACGCGGTGGCGTACGGTTTGGATGCGGCGGTACTGATCGCGGCTTTCCGGCACGACATTGCGGCGATTCGGCGGAACTGCTGAGGACCAAAAGACCTTGGGGCTTTGCTGAAGACCGTGGGGCTCTGCCCCACTACCCCGGCAGGGGACTTGTCCCCTGCACCCCATTTATGCAGGAGCATACGCTCCTGCTGGGACAAAAGTGATATTTGGGAAAAACTTAACCGCTTGTGGGAGAAAGTATTGCGAATTTCGACTTGCAGGCGGTTTTTCTATTCCATTCCGCCTCTGTACCCGCAAACGCATGCATATGCGTTTGCCGAACGGGTTCCAAGGGAGGAACTCCCTTGGCGGGGTGGTGGGGCAGAGCCCCACGGTCTTTGCCTTCCTCCCTTGCGGGGTAGTGGGGCAGAGCCCCGCGGTCTTCTTTTTTCATTTTTTTGTTGACAGATCGCGCATTGCTTGCTACAATTATGCTCGAAGTGAATAAAGGACTTATCAAGAGTGGTTGAGGGACAGGGCCCTGTGACACCCGGCAACCGGCGGAAACGCATCGGTGCCAATTCCCCCGCGTGTTTTTTTTGCGGAAGATGAGATTGAATGGAAAAGCCCTGTATGGCGCGTCCAAACAAAAAAACATTTAAGTGCCGTAAATCCTTGTTTTGCAAGAACTTACGGCACTTTTTATAAAAAATGTTTGTTTTCTTATTTGGATCGTCGCTCGCAGTTCCGCTCAAGAAAACAACAAAAACTAAAACAATGTTTTCTTAAGCGGAAACTGCTTAGGGCTTATTTTTTTTGCCGGGGCATATCTGAGCGAATATCGCTTCAGACATACTCCGAATCTCTCCTTTGAACGAAAACCTTTATTCGCAGTCGTACAATATCTTGAACAAAAAGGAGAATGAGACGATGAGCAGAAGATTATTTACATCTGAATCGGTAACAGAAGGGCATCCCGATAAGATCTGCGACCAGATCTCCGACGGCGTGCTGGACGCGCTTCTGGCGCAGGACCCTCAGGCGAGAGTTGCCTGCGAAACAGCGACCACCACGGGCATTGTTTTCGTGATGGGCGAGATTACAACCAATGCCTATGTTGACGTGGAGAAGATCGTGCGCGAAACACTGGCTGAAATCGGCTACACCCGCGCAAAATTCGGCTTCGACAGCGAGACCTGCGCCGTTATCACCTCCATCCACGGTCAGTCCCCCGACATTGCGCTGGGCGTGGACAAGTCCCTGGAGCAGAAAAGCGGCGAGGACGACAGCGAATTTGACACCGGCGCGGGCGATCAGGGCATGATGTTCGGCTTTGCCTGCGATGAAACGGAGGAGCTGATGCCCCTGCCGATTTCCCTTTCCCATAAGCTGACCAGACGCCTCTCTGAGGTGCGCAAGAACGGCACGCTGGCTTATCTGCGCCCCGACGGGAAATCTCAGGTAACGGTGGAATATGCGGACGAGAAGCCCGTCAGGGTGGATACCATCGTGGTTTCTTCTCAGCATGATCCCGATGTGGAGCATAGCCAGATCGAGCAGGATATCATCGAAAATGTCATCAAAAAGGTGATCCCCGCGGAGCTGCTGGATGAAAATACCAAATATTACATCAACCCGACCGGTCGATTCGTCATCGGCGGTCCCATGGGTGATTCCGGTCTGACCGGCAGAAAAATCATTGTAGATACCTATGGCGGCTATGCGGCGCACGGCGGCGGCGCATTCAGCGGCAAGGACCCTACAAAGGTTGACCGCTCCGCTTGCTATGCGGCGAGATATGTTGCGAAAAATATCGTTGCCAGCGGGATCGCAAGCAAGTGCGAGGTGCAGCTTGCCTATGCCATCGGCGTGGCGAAGCCGGTGTCCATTCTGGTGAATACCTACGGCACAGGTAAGATTTCCGATGAGGAAATCACCAAGATCGTGCAGGAAAACTTCGATCTGCGCCCTGCGGCGATCATCAAGAACTTTAATCTGAGAAGACCGATCTATAAGCAGGTTGCGGCGTATGGTCATTTCGGCAGAACCGACCTCGACCTGCCTTGGGAAAAAGTGGATAAGGTGGACGTATTCCGGGATAGAATTTGATGCGGAGCACAGGAGGGGCGAAAGCCCCTCTTTTTTTATTGCACGGAGGTCGATGAGCCCTCGGTTTGATTCCTTCGATGAAAAAGGACACAAGACGGATGCTGCTGAAGGCGATTTTCGGGCAGACGCAAGGTACGTCGGGGGAGGGGGCACAAAGAGCGTGCGAAATCCGCGTTGAGAAGCGTGTGTTCTCTTATCCATCGAAGGTAATATAGCTGCTGATCAATTCCTGCCCGTCCGATGGTGCATCCCAATCAAAACACGCCGTCGCTTCGTCAATCCACACGAAACAGAGCTTTTCGGGATTCTGCATAGTTTCTCCTTTGGTTCATGGTTCGCAGTTGTCCCCATCGCTTCTCTGCATGACGCAACGTTTCTGATATCCGCAGCTTCTCAAACAAACAAGAAAAAAGGTAGAACACTCCTCAATGTCCTACCTTTTTTATCTCAAGCTGCGCCCTCAGGGACTCGAACCCTGGACCCACTGATTAAGAGTCAGTTGCTCTACCAACTGAGCTAAGGGCGCTCAACTCACTTGCAGGACTTATAATATCATGCATGAG
>CAVGZD010000026.1:0-26773 GCA_963633805.1 Lachnospiraceae bacterium
GACCCTTGCGGTCACACCGTCTTCTGCACCATCTCAAGACAGAATGTTACTTGTCGCTATTAAGCCTCGGAAATACGTGTTTTTTGAAAGCCTCATTTCCGGATTGGGGGCAAAATGATAGCAGATAGACCAGCCGTTTTGTGTGTTCCTGTTTCAAGGGACGGACGGTTTGCGGGTTGAGCTGCCATGCCAATCCTATATCGAGAGCGAAAAAGGCTCTGCTGACTTTCCGTGAAAGAAGGTCGGCAGAGCCTTTTTTGGACGCGCCATAACAGACACTCCGTTTTACTTATTTCCGATTTCTTTTTTGCATTCTCCTTTTGCGATTTTTCCTGCGCTTGCGATAGCGGAGATAGCCGATGGTGCGCGTGATTCCCAGCAGGAGCAGGCAGAGCAGGAAAGCAATCCCGAAGCCGATCCCGATTTTTTTGGAAAGCTGCTGCCGTGCCTGCGTATCCAGGGAGCTGTGCTCGGCATCGGTCATGAGATCGATGCCCTCCTGCGCGTTTAGTGGGATGGTTTGCAGAACCTTCCCATCCATAGAAACGGAAACGCTGCCGATCTGATCTCCCGCTGCAACGGGTGCTTCTACGCTCTGCGGGCAGTTTACCGTAATTTGCAGACTATCTGTATTGGCATTGATCGGCAGAGGAAGGGAGACATCGCCCGCGGCATTTGCCGTGATCTCGCCCAGCGTGATCGTGCTGCCCTGATGCTCTTCCGTGACCGCGACGGTCTGCGCGTAATCATCCGCGGAAAAAATTTTCTCCATTTTGAAATTTGTAAAGCCATAGTCAAACAGCGCGGCGGTATCCACATAATGCTCTGCGCCATTGCATTGCAGGGCGACCGCAATCAGCTCCATATCCCCCTTTTTCGCATAGGTGACGAGAGTATTTTTGGCTTCATTGGTATAGCCCGTTTTTCCGCCGATTGCCCCTTCATAATAATAAATCGAATTGGGATTGAGCATCTGATGCTGACCATGCAGATAGCGGGTTTCGCTTTGCAGATTAGTCGGCGGGATCTCGTAATAGGTTTCGTTCATGATGGCGCGATATTCCGGGTGAGTCAGCAGCTCGCGGGCGATGAGAGCCATATCGCGGGCAGTCGTCACATGGCTTTCGTTATGCAGACCGTTTGCATTGACGAAATTGGTATTTTTGCAGCCCAGCTCCTGCGCACGCTGCGTCATATGCTGTGCGAAGGCCTCCACAGAGCCATCTACATGCTCCGCAACAGCATTGGAGACTTCATTCGCGGAGCGCAGAATGATAGCGCGCAGCGCCTGTTCCATGGTCAGCACCTCGCCCTCCTGAATGGCGATATGCGCACTGCCCGGCTCGATGGAATAGACCGCGTTATGCGAAAAAGTGATTTCATCCGTTAGGGAGCTATTTTCCAGCGCAAGCAGTATGGTCATCAGCTTTGTGATGCTGGCGGGATACAGCTTTTGGTCTGCATTTTTCTCGAAAAGCACCTCCCCGGAGGAGCTCTCCATCAAAATCGCCGCCTGTGCATACAGGGTCGGGGCATCGTCTGCCGCAGGGGTAATCTGCTCCGCGTGGGCAAGGCTGGGCAAGAGGCTTGTCAATAAAAGAAAAAAGAAAGCTATTTTTTTCATGCTTGTCTCCTATTGTTGGTTTGAAATGGAATGTATTTTGTGGTATACTGTGCTATAGTTGCAAAATATAGCTGCAATCAAAAGTATAACAAAAAATGGCAGAAAGCAAAAGAGGTTTTGATGCCGCATGAAGGAAAAGAAGAAGCATATTTGGAAAAAGGAGTCGCTGCGGCTGTATCTGGTCGTGCTGTTTTTTCTGCTCAGCGGGCTGTGGTATTCCCATGCCGTCCGCGGGGGCAGGCTTGAGATGGGAGAAGCGACGACGCTTGCCGACTTGCAGCAGGGCGCGGAGCAAAACGCAGAGCAGACGCTTTATGCGGAGGACATATTGGGTAAAATCAACATCAACCTTGCCGATCAGGAGGAGCTGACGCGCCTGAACGGAATCGGGGAGAAGCGCGCGGCGCAGATCATCGCCTATCGGGAAGAAAAGGGGATGTTTCAAAGGATAGAGGATATCATGCAGATATCCGGCATAGGGGAGAAGACCTTCGAGGAAATCAAGGACAATATTACAGTTGGCTAGGGAGGAAAAAGAGATGGCGTATCAGATTTTGGTTGTGGATGATGAAAAATTGATCGTAAAGGGGATCAAATTTTCCTTGGAGCAGGACGGCATGGAGGTTACGGCGGCTTATGACGGGGAGGAAGCCCTGCAGTATATCAAAACGAATGCGTATGATCTGATCGTGCTGGATGTGATGCTGCCGAAGCTGGACGGTTTGCAGGTCTGCCAGCAGACGCGGGAATTTTCGCAGGTGCCGATCATCATGGTAACGGCGAAGGGCGAGGATATGGACAAGATCATGGGGCTGGAATACGGTGCGGATGATTACATCACAAAGCCCTTCAACATACTGGAGTTGAAGGCACGCATCAAGGCGATCCTGCGCCGCAGCGTGCGCAAAACGCCCGCGGAAACGGCGGCGAAGAACATGCTGAAGGCAAGAGATCTGGAGCTTTCCTTCGATAGCCGCAGGGTATTCATCAGCGGCAAAGAGGTCAATCTGACGGCGAAGGAATTTGACCTGCTGGAGCTTTTGATGGAAAATCCCGGCAAGGTCTACAGCAGAGAAAAGCTATTGGATACGGTTTGGGGCTATGATTATCCCGGCGATGTGCGGACGGTGGATGTGCATGTGCGCCGCCTGCGTGAAAAAATAGAGACAAACCCCAGCGAGCCGAAATATATCTTTACAAAATGGGGAGTTGGTTACTATTTTAACTAAACAACGCAGCCGCAGAAGGCTGCCCTTTATTAGCCTGCGCTGGATTCTGCTGGCGGTTTATGCCATCGCGGGCATTGTTCCGCTCTTGATTTTGACGAGCACAACGCTGCATTCCGTGCAGGAATATTTCATGGAGGAGCGCAAGAAGGAGCTGCTCAGTCAAGCCAATGTGATCTCCGGGCAGGTGGCGTCCTCCGGCTTTCTCGCCGACCGGCAGGGGCATAGCAACCTGAAGGAGATGATGCTGGAAACCAGCCGCAAGGAGCATTTCCGCGTGCTGATTCTGGACGCCTCCTGCGTGGTGGTCTATGATACGGGCTATGAGAACGTCGGCAAGACCTTCCTTTTGCCGGAGGTGATAGAAGCGCTGGAAAATCGTGATATTGCCCGCGAGCAGGATAACGGCACGGTCTATGCGGCGGCTTCGATCCTAGGGTCGATGGACAGCCGAATCGGCGTGGTGCTGATTTCGGATGCCGTGACGGATGTGCATGATACCGTCGGCGCAATCACCAAGGATACCTATTCCCTTGCGGCAATTCTGGTCACGATCACCTTCCTGCTCATGGTTTTCATCTCCAAGGTGTTCACAGAGCCGGTCAAGGGGCTGATTCGCGTCATCCAGAAGATGTCCGAGGGGCATTTTGAGCAACGGGCGGAGATCCATCTGCCGGTGCATAATGAGATTGTGGATTTGACTATCGCCTGCAATCAGATGGCGGAGCAGCTGGATAAGGTGGATTCTTCCAGACAGCAGTTCGTTTCCAATGTGTCGCATGAATTGAAAACGCCGCTCAGCTCGGTCAAGGTTTTGAGTGAGTCCATCCTCCTGCAGGAGGATGTGCCAAAGGAGATGTATGTGGAATTTCTGCATGACATTCATTCTGAGGTGGATCGCATGACGGCGATCATCAATGACCTTCTGACGCTGGTGAAGCTGGATCAGAAGGAGGTTCCGCTGAATTTTCAGGATGTGGATATGAATGCCCTGCTGGGGGATGTGGTCAAGCGGCTGCAGCCATTGGCGAAGGATAAAAACGTCAGCCTGCAGCTGGAAGGCATGAAGGATATCCGCGCCACTGTGGATGAGATGAAGCTCTCTTTGGCGATCTCCAATCTGGTGGATAATGCGGTGAAATATACGCCGGAGGGCGGCGCGGTGAAGGTGACGCTGGATGCGGATCACCAAAATGCCTTCATCACCGTTGCGGATACGGGCATCGGTATCCCGGAGGATGAGATTAACCATATTTTTGAACGCTTTTACCGCGTGGACAAGACGCGCGATCGTGAAACGGGCGGCACGGGCTTAGGTCTTTCGATCACCCATACGACGATCATGATGCATAACGGCAGCATCAAGGTGAGCAGCAAGGAGGAGGAAGGCACGACCATATTGGTGCGCATTCCCCTGCGGCACAGCAGCTGAGGCTGCACAAAAAAAGTAGGGAAGGAGGGATTTGGTGGCAAAGAAAATCAAAACCGGACGCAGGTTGGTCGTCATATTGATCGCATTGCTCATCCTGATCCCCTGTTCGATCTGGTTTTTGGATATGGCGCGGACAGCCGGGCGGGAGCGGGCTGAGCTGTATTATATGATGGCGGACGGCAGGATGAAGCCCATCGAACGCCGCATTTCGGGGCAGACGCAGGAGGAAATTCTGGAAAATACCCTGCTTACCCTAAAGGAAGGACCAAAGGCGGATGGGGCATCGCCCTCCATGCCAACGGGGCTTGCGGTTCTGTCAGCCCGGCTGGAGGGAAATACGGCGGTGGTCGATCTTTCCGAGGAATATGGCGAGATGGACAGCACTGCGGAGACGATCTGTCGTTCCTCTATCGTCTGGACGCTGACCTCGCTGGATTTTGTGGAAAACGTGCAGTTGGAGGTAGATTCCGTGCCGCTTTGCAATGAAGCGGGGATGGAATATGGTCTGCTGAATCGCCAGAATATCCTCATCGATGCGGAAATTTCCGCCGATACTACGGAATACGCCATTTTGCGGCTTTATTTCGCCAATGCGGAGGGGACGGATCTGGCTGTGGAGGAAAGATTGGTGGAGGTCAGCGCGAATCAGGCGCGCGAGAAGACCATTTTGGAGCTTTTGATTGCGGGACCTTCGGAGGATGGACACCAGAAAACCATCCCTGCAGAGACGAAGATTCGGGATGTTACTACGACCGGCGACGGAACATGTTATGTCAACCTGAGTCAGGATTTTGTACAGCGGCAGAATCGCACGGATGCAAACGAACGTTTGGCAGTATATTCCATCGTCAATTCCCTTTGCGAATTGGATTCGGTCGATAAGGTGCAGTTCCTCTTTGAAGGGGAAAAGCTGGATGACCATAGGGGAAAAATCGACTTCAAGACCCCGTTCACGGCGGTCAGCAGTCTGAAAACAGTAGAATTGCAATAGAAGGGATGCGCATGAAACGTCCGCTCGCATGGAGCACGATCTTTATGATTTGTGGCATTTATATGAGGCTGGGCATATCAGAAATGGTATGTCTAGTCTTTTTCATTGCAATTTTGATGGCTTCTTTATATTTTGTGATAGAATGTCGAAATGGGAGGTATCTCCTGCTGCTGCTGTTTGTGCCGCTGGGATTTTTCGCCGCAAATGCGCGGATGGAGCGCATGGAGACAGGTCTTGCCTATGGCGCGGCAACGGGGATGGGCGTGGTGCAAAGTGTGGGGACGACCACGAGCGGCAATCAACGTCTTGGGATCCGCGGTACGGTGGAGGATGCGGCGGGAGGTCGCGCGGAGAAAATCGGGATTTCTGCCATCTGGACGGGCGAGGAACGCTTTTCCGTCGGCGATCGGGTCGCATTTAGCGGAGAGCTGGCTGCGCCGAGCTTGGCAACCTATCCAGGTGGCTATGACGAAGCGTATCAGCTGGCGGTCAAGGGCTATGCCTGCAAGATTTTTCCGGAGGAAATCCAAAAGACAGGGGCGGAACGAACGTTTGGCGTTCTGCTTGCGGAGGGCAGGGAAAGGCTGCATCGCGTGATCGAGCAAATTCTCCCTGCCAATGAAGGCGGCATCCTCAAGGCGCTTGTGACCGGGGAGCGCGAGGATATCCCGGAGGAAACGCGCGAATTATACACAAAAGCGGGTGTTATACATATTTTATGCATATCCGGTCTGCATCTTTCCCTGCTGGGATTTTATATCGAAGCGCTGCTTTCCCGCGTGCTTCGCTGCGGTCGCGGGCTGACGACGGCGGCAATTCTGCTCCTGTCGACGCTCTTTTTATGCTTCACAGGCATTACGCCGTCGGCAGTCAGGGCGGTACTGATGATGTATGTATTACAGATTGGAAAATACCTGTTTTGTCTCTATGATCGGCGTAGCTCCATTGCCGCCGCCGCGATGCTGATTTTGCTCTTTGAGCCGCTGTACCTCTTCCATGCAGGCTTTCAGCTTTCCTTCGTCACGGTGCTGGGCATCTGCATCGGCGCGGAACGCTTGGAGCAGAGCAAGGGACGAAAACGCAGCCGATTGGATGGCATAAAGGAACTGCTTCTGCTCTCATTTTATGCATCTATATGGAGTTTTCCGCTTGTGGCATATCATTTTTATTCCGTCTCGCTTGTGGGCGTGCTGGCGAACCTCGTCATTCTGCCGTTGAGCGGCTTGCTGCTCGGCTTTGGCATCCTGAGCGCAGTGCTGGGCTTGTTTTCCATCCCGCTTGCGACCTTTGCGGCGGGCAGCGTTTACGTTATCCTGCAGATTTATGAGAAAACCTGCCGGCTGCTGACGAGCCTGCCCTTCGCATCCGTGCTGGTCGGCAGACCGACGGTTTGGGTGATCGCGCTGTATGGGATGCTGCTGTTGCTGCTTTTGTATGGCGCGGAGCGGAAGTGGAGCTGGCTGGGCGGCGCGGCGATTTGCGCGGCGATGTGGTGCTGTATCTTCGGCAATCGGATGCTCTGGAAGGAAAATCTGGTGACGTTTTTAGATGTCGGGCAGGGCGATGCAGCCGTGATTACGACATATGATAAAAGAGCCTGCCTGATCGACGGCGGCGGCATTTATGGCAGGGATTTTGGCGAAAATACGGGCGAGCTGGTGATTCTGCCGTATCTGCAATCGCTGGGGATCGATCGGCTGGATGGGGCGTTTTTGTCGCATATGGATCGCGACCATATGTTTGGGCTGTTGGAAGCCGTGGATGCGCTGCCGACCGAGGCTTTGTATCTGCCGGATTACCCGATGACGGAGGAAGATGCGCTGCTGCGGGAGGTCGTTGAGCGGCGGGGGATTCCGCTGTATACGTTGGGAAATGGGGCAATTTCTGCGGATGGCGCATGGGGATGCCTGTATCCCTTTTCTGGGCTTGTTTTTGAAACGGAGGATTCCAATCTGTCCTCACTGGTGCTGCGCTATCGCTATGGCGGAACGGATATTCTGTTTACGGGAGATTTGCCGGAGCTGGGCGAACGCTTGTTGCTGCAGAAGGGTGTGGATGTTTCAGCGGATGTGCTGAAGGTTTCGCATCACGGCTCACGGGGCGCGACTACAGAGGAATTTTTACGGGCTGTCAGGGCGCGGGAGGCAGTGATCTCCTGCGGGCAGAATAATCTATACGGGCATCCGCATGACGAGACTTTGGCGCGGCTGGAGCAGGCGGACGTTGAGGTTGAGCGGACGGACGAAGAGGGGAGCATTTTTCTGCGTTTGACGCCCTATGGGGAGCGGAAGATACAGACGATGGCAGATCGGCAGCCGTTTTATGAGCGGCTGCGGGCAGGGGATCAGGGCTGAAAGAGCGAAGACCCTAAAACCCTAAGAACTTGGGGGGGCTCTGCCCTCAAACTCCCGCAAGGGCATTCTGTCCTTGACCCGTTAGCGCAGGAGCAATAATAGAGGGGATTTTGATTCGGATGTGTGCGGCGCGGAGGAATTGAGCGATTAGAGCCTTTCTGAAAAGTCATTCTCGCGATCTGCAAGTTCCATTTGTGTATGATTCACCCCGCGATCGGTCTGCGTAGCGTTGCCATGCCTCCCTCTTTTGGGCAGATCCTCCACAAAATGCAGCCTACATCTCGTAAAAAGCACTTTTCAGAAAGGCTCTGGATATTGGCTGCGACGGCATGGAAAACGGCGAGGGTGTCGATGAAAACCGCCGAATCGCCGCATACCATAGCGTGATTTATCCATATTGCCGCTTGCGGGACTGCATGATTTTTGATAAAATCTACGGCAGACGAGGCAGATCGGAGGGCGCAAAAGGGAGGGAAAGCAATGTACAATCCGCAGTTGGAAACCTTTCTTCGCACGGCGGATGCGGGCAGCTTTAACAAGGCGGCGGAAGAAAGCTACATTACGCCGACGGCGGTCATCAAGCAGATCAATCTGCTGGAGGACTCCCTTGGAGTCAAGCTGTTCGAGCGCAGCCACAGGGGGCTGACGATGACGAAGGCAGGAACTTCTCTGTATCAGGATGCAAAATACATTATACAGTATTGCCGGGATTCCGTGACACGGGCGCGAAATGCCATGCAGGAGGACAACAACGTCATCCGCATCGGTTCTTCGCCCATGACTCCGGCGCAGCTTCTGATGGAGCTTTGGTCGGGGGTGCAGGCAGTGCATCCCGACATCAAATTTCAGATCATTCCATTTGAAAATACGCCCGAAAATGCGCGGGAGATTTTGGGCAATCTGGGTAAGCGGATCGATGTGATCGGCGGCATTTTTGATGAAACGATGCTGAAGCTGCGTGGCTGCGCGGGGCTGGAGCTGACGCGGGGCGCGTTCCACTGCGCTGTATCCATTCATCACAGGCTGGCGACAAAAAAGTCCTTGCAGATTTCCGATTTATATGGCGAAAATTTGCTGCTCATGCATCGCGGCTGGAGCCATTATGTTGACCAGCTGCGGGACGACCTCTGGCAGCATCATCCGCAGATACATATTGTGGATTTTGACTTTTATGGCATGGACGTGTTCAATCGCTGCGAAAATACGAATGATGTGTTGCTGGCGATTCCCGGCTGGGCGAATGTGCATCCGCTGTTGAAGGTCATTCCTGTTGTATGGGAGCACAGCATTCCTTATGGCATCCTGCATTCTCCGCAGCCGACCCCTATAGTGCAGCGTTTTTTGGATGCGGCGAAGGAGATCAGCAGGGAATTGTATCGCTGAGAAGGGATAAACAAAACGAGTTATAACTTAAAGGTATAAACTGATGAACCAAGCGAGACTTCAAAAGGAGTTTCGCTTTTTTTATAATGAAGTCAGAAAAGAAAAATCGAAATAGGAGGAAGATTTATGAATAACTTTATTTACGAAAACAAAACGAAGGTATTTTTCGGCAAGGGCGGCGTGAAGGAATATTTAGGCTCTGTCCTGAAGGGCTATGGCGATACGGTCATGCTGGCTTATGGCGGCGGCTCGGTAAAGCGCAACGGCGTTTATGACGAGATCATGGGAATTTTGCAGGCGGCAGGCAAGGAGGTCGTGGAATTTTCGGGCATTATGTCAAACCCGACCTATGCCAAGGTGCAGGAGGGCGCGAAGCTGGCAAAGGAAAAGAAGGTCGACCTGATTCTGGCGGTCGGCGGCGGCTCGGTATCGGATTGCTGCAAGGTGATTTCTGCGCAGGCAAAGCTGGAGCAGGACATCTGGGAGATGGAAACCGTGAAGCATACCCTTCCCACCGAATTTATCCCTCTGGGGACGATCGTTACCGTTTTCGGGACAGGCTCTGAAATGAACAACGGCGCAGTTATCACCCATGAGGAAAAGAAAATCAAGGGCGCGGTTTGGGGCGCACAGGCGGATTTTGCCTTCCTCGACCCCATGTACGCCATGTCCGTGCCGATGAAGCAGGTGATTTCGGGCGCGTTTGACACCCTGAGCCATGCGATGGAGACCTATTTCGGCAAGCCGGATGAAAATAATCTTTCCGACGACATCAACGAAGCGTTGATGCGCAGTGTGATCCGAAACATCCGCGTGCTGCTGAAAGATGCGGAGAATTACGAAGCACGCAGTGAGCTGGCATGGGCTTCCGCTATGGCGGAAAACGGCATGCTGAAAATCGGCAAGGTGACGGATTTCCAGTGCCATATGCTGGAGCATCAGCTTGGCGCGTATACAAATTGCAACCACGGCGCAGGGCTTGCGGTGCTGCATCCCGTTTTGTATCGCCATATTTATCCATCCGGCGTACAGCGCTTTGCTCGCTTTGCGAGAAACGTCTGGGGTGTAGAGAATGGCAATGACGATGCGGCGGCTGCGGCTGGAATCGCGGCTCTGACGGCGTTCATCAAGGAGATCGGTCTGCCGACTACCTTTGCGGAGCTGGGAATTGCGGAGGATACGGACTTGCGCTCCGTTGCCGATTCAACCGTAGTTACCGCGGGCTGCTGCAAAAAGCTGACGAAGGACGAGCTGTATCGGATCCTGCTGGAATGCAGATGAAGAGGGCTTGAATTTCGGCGCAGTTGAGCGATTTGGGGGGACGATCCGCCAAGCAGGCGATCGCGTTGACAGAGTATTTTATTGAAAATTTCAATGTCGATGCAAACCGTATTTACGCGGCAGGCTATTCCGCAGGCGGCGAAACGATGTCGCGGGCGGTTTCCATGCGCCCCGATTTGCAGCACGCTGATCGGGGACATTGGTCTGAACCAGATTGTGGCACCGTTTTCGCCCCTGCTGGACGTTTTTCATCCCGGTGCGTGAGCTCTACTATTGCTTTGCGACAAACTGCATGGACGCAAGAGGGCTGTATGCGCTCAGAGGGGTGGTGCTGACCTCCTTTTGCGTGAAAAAATGCAGAGAAAAACCAAGAAGGGATTGACAATCCGAAAAAAGTAGAGTATAATCCATGAAGTAAAACAAAGAAGAAGTTCCGCTTCTCACCTTATTGCATGGGCAAATAGGGTCAATACAGTCAGCAAAGCAGGGGTGTACTCTGTCTTTCTGTGTGCGGCGGATTTCTTCCGGCGCTTTTTCTTTTTTGCGGGAAAGTGCCTGCGGAGACAGTATATTTGGGAGGTGCTTGACAATTACTGAATTGATGATCAATGAACAAATCAGGGACAAAGAGATTAGACTGGTCGATGAAAACGGCGAACAGCTTGGCATCGTATCTTCTAAAGAGGCCCAGAAAATTGCTGATGAAAAAAAGCTGGATCTGGTGAAAATCGCCCCGACGGCAAAGCCGCCCGTCTGCCGTATCATGGATTACGGGAAATATAAATTCGATCAGGCGAAAAAGGAGAAGGAAGCCAGAAAGAAACAAAAGACAGTGGATGTGAAGGAGCTTCGTCTGTCCCCGAGTATCGATACCCATGATATTCAGGTCAAGATCAAAAAAGCCAATGAATTTTTGAAGGATGGCGATAAGGTGAAGGTCAGCATCCGCTTCAGAGGACGCGAGATCGGTCATTCTAAAGCAGGCATGACGATTATGGAGAATTTCGCCAAGGCAACGGAGGAATTCGGCGTGATCGATAAGCAGCCCAAAATGGAGGGCAAGAGCCTGGTTATGTTCCTGGCTCCCAAAGGCTGAGCCGCAGAGCGGAAGAAAACTATTACAAAATACGTTTTAGGAGGATTATACAATGCCTAAGTTGAAAACAAAAAAAGCAGCAGCAAAGAGATTTAAAATTACCGGTACAGGTAAGCTGAAAAGACACAAATCCAATACACAGCATATCCTTGGCAAGAAGTCCAGAAAGAGAAAAAGAAACCTGAGACATGCTACAACTGTAGACAGAACAGTGGAAAACAAGGTAAAGAAGACATTGATGCCCTACGCATAATCGTCTTGGGATGCTATCTTTCGAGTATAATTTATAGGAGGACTTTACAATGGCAAGAGTAAAAGGCGCGTTGAACGCTAGAAAAAGACATAAAAAGGTACTGAAGCTGGCTAGAGGCTACCGCGGCGCAAGAAGCAAGCAGTACAGAGTGGCAAAGCAGTCCGTAATGAAGGCAATGGCATTCGCTTTTGCAGGCAGAAAGCAGACAAAGAGAGAATACAGAAGCCTTTGGATCACAAGAATCAATGCAGCAGCAAGACTGAACAACATCTCCTACAGCAAGCTGATCCACGGCTTGAAGCTGGCTGATGTAAACATCAACAGAAAGATGCTGGCTGAGCTGGCAGTATCCGATCCTGCCGCTTTCACAACACTGGTTGAGACAGCAAAGGCAAAGCTGTAATTTCATTCGATGCAAAGAGGCTTTCCAAGGAAACGCGCTCCCGATGGGAAAACCGTCAGGGCGGCTTCCGCGGGAAGCCTTCGTTTTCTATTGGAGGGAGTTTTTTGGAAGCGGTACTGATCAAGGCCTTCGGCTTTCTTTTCATGATCGCCTTGGGCTTTACGCTAAAGAAAATAGGGCTGTTTTCCCTGGAGGACAGCGGTTTTTTGAGCAAGCTGGTATTGAAGATCACACTGCCGATGTCGATCGTGAGCAATTTTCGTGCGCTGGAGCTGACGGGCGATTTTCTGGTCGCCATCGGCATAGGCTTTTTGGTACATATCATCACGATCGTGGTCATTCTGCTGCTTTCGCGGAAAAAGCCATCGGCGCAGCGGGCGTTCTATATCATCAATGCATCCGGCTATAATATCGGGCTGTGTACACTGCCGTATCTGTCCGGATTTTTTGCGGCAGACGCCATCGCGCTGGTCTGCATGTTTGATGTGGGCAATGCCATCATGTGCTTCGGGCTGACCTTTACGGTCGCTATGATGATCTCCAAGGGGCGGGAGGGCATCAGCGCGAGGGAAGTGCTGAAAACGCTGTTTTCCTCCATGCCCTTCGTGACCTATCTGCTGATGCTCCTGCTTTGCATCGCGCAAATCCATCTGCCGGATGCGGCATACACCATCGCGGGTATGATCGGGCAGGCGAATGCTTTTTTGGCGATGCTGCTGGTCGGAATTTTGTTTGAGCCGAAGATCAACCGCAGTGAGTGCGGGGATATGGCGGTGGTTTTTGCGTTGCGCGTCGGGCTGGGGATCGTTTTTGCGCTCTGCATTTATTATTTCCTGCCGTTGCCGCTGCGGTATCGGCAGATCCTGGCGATCATCGTGTTCTCGCCGATATTGAGCGTTGCGCCGATCTATACCGAACGCTGCGGCTATAATCGCTCCGTGGCGGCGGTGCTCAATTCCCTCATGCTGCCGTTCAGCATGGTTGTGATGACGGCACTGCTGATTCTGATGCAGGTTTATTAGAGGATAATTTTAGGGTGTCGATTTTTCGACACCTTTTTTTGTATACAGAAAACCACGCGTTAGACGCGTGGTTCAAAAAAGCCTACGGCGGTGAGGCAGAAATAAGAACGCCTTTTTTGTATAATAAAACTGCGGTCTGCCCTAATAGTTGTTGACAAGTACAGTCCATTCAATAAATTTAATGGTGTACCCACCGGCTCCGGCGATCTTGGCTCGTTCCCGGCGATCTGTGGTCCGGCTTACTAAGTCAGCTATGTAATTCAAACGATACAGACGCATCGGACAGTCGATTTTGTCGCCACGGAAATACTTGAACAGTTTGAGCATACCATCTCTGCCAATCAGCTCATAGAGTTCCAAATAGCTATCGTTGTATGCTGTGGATCCATTCCCATCGACATGAAAGGCTTTATAAACGGATTCCTCCGTCAAATTATCTAAATCAATGCGTGCCATTCGACCACCTCCTTTTGCAACGCTTCGGACATTGAAATTATAGCTGTACTCACTTCCCTAAATCCAGTCGTGTAAAGGTTCTTTTGACAACCCTTAAAATCCCTTTTTTCGACCCATATAAAGGTGCTTCTTATTTTTTGAAAAGTGAATATCTGCTATAAAGACAGATAAAACCCTGTGCCGTAGCTGGCACAGGGTTTCTCGTCATATTTAGAATATATAGCCGAATATAAGGTTCATACGATAATTTCTATCACTGACTATCTACTGAGAATGGCTGAGATTTTTGATTTTCTGTGCCAATTCTTCATTGGCATAATCACAAATATAGGGCAGACACGCTTCAAAGTATCTCCTGCGCATATGGATAAGCCTGCTGATTTTAACCCAACTAAGCGTACCACCGGCATTGATGACCTGATTCGCCGCCCATACAACCTTTCTTGCCCAATAAATTTTCTGATTTAAGTCAAAAAAAGCGTTCAGATGAAGTAGATTATAAGGTTTTTGTCCATTAGAGCCCGGATGAAATGATGATAAATCATCCGGATTTGTAGCTATTTGAACGTCAGATCCATCAACGGCTAAAACACGAATGTCTTTCTGATTTACATTGATAATTCTAGAAGTGAAACCATCAAAAACAGCTTTAAATGCTTCAGGTTTAATCTTATAACGTTGTTGGACAAATGCGGCAGTCGATGGTAGATTCGGCTCCGCATGAAATGCATCAATTATCTCGTTGGTGAGACTTCCGCTCTCCATACCAATAGAGATTTTCATAACAGTTTCAAATGAAAGTTTTCGATGTCTGGTAAAATCTTTTCCGGATGATACACAATAATCTTCCGGCTTTTCTGAAACAGATTTTATTTCAGAAAGCAAAAGATTTTTAAGATGGTTTGGTTTCATATGTGACCTTCTTGCAATCAAGTTTTGCTTAATTACAAGGGTCGCTTTCGCTATTGAAGGATAGTGAGATAGCGAAAGCGACCGCACATTTGACGTTTCATGTCAACTATTTTTTATAAAATAAAAAGACCCCAGTATGATTTCTAATACTGAGATCCTGATGCGTTATCTTGACTTAATGACATTGCGCTAGGCGGGTGGATGTTTATTTGGGAGCATGGCTTTATTTGCAGAGCAGGAGATACAGGTCGTTCACGTTTGTCCCGGTCGGACCGGTCATGAGCAGCGCATTTGCCTTTGCCAAGGCGTAGTTGGAATTATTTTCGGCAAGAATGGCGGGAATGGAAATGCCCTGCTTCTCCAAGGTCGCCTTCGTATTGCCGTCCACGATGCCGCCTGCCGCATCCGTGGGACCATCCGTGCCATCCGAGCCTGCCGCCGCGATCACGACATTCTCCATGCCGCTGATGCTCTCTGCCGCCGCCAGAGCCAGCTCCTGATTTCTGCCGCCTTTACCCTTGCCCGTGATGCGCACGACGGTCTCCCCGCCGCAGAGGATGGCACAGGGCGGTTTGAGGGGCATGCCGTCCTTTCGGATGGTTTTGGCGATGGAGGCGAGGAATCTGCCCGCCTCTCGCGCTTCGCAGTCGAGCATATTGCTGAGGATCATGGGGGTATAGCCCAGAGCTTCGGCGGCTTTTGCGGCATCCAGACAAAGCTGCGTGACGCTGCCCGTGATTGCGATTTCCGCATTCTCAGCGGATTTCGGCGTTTCGATGGAAAGCTGCGCCGCCATTTCCTCTGTCAGCTTCAAATGATATTTTTCGACAACAGCCCATGCATCGGCAGAGGTGGAGCGATCGGCACAGGCGGGACCGGAGGCGATCGCATCCACCGCATCCCCCAAAATATCGCTCAGGGCGATGCAGCAGACCTTCGCGGGGGCACAGAGCGCGACGAAGCGACCGCCCTTGACTGCGGAAAGATGCTTGCGGACGGTATTGATCTCCGTAATATCCGCGCCGCAATCCAGCAGCTGGCGGGTGATGTCCAGAAAATCGGCAAGAGTCAAATTGCCTGCGGGCTGCTCAAAGAGCGCCGAGCCGCCTCCGGAAACAAGGAAAAACACCGTGTCCTGCGGGCTTAGATCGGAAACGGCTTCGATGATCTTCTGCGTGCCGCGGATGGTATTTTCATCCGGCAGGGGGTGGGCGGCTTCCAGAATGGTAAAGCCGGGGATGTCGCCCTGCGCATGGTCATATTTCGTCAGGACGATGCCCGTATCGATGGGGTGAGGGATGTTGTCGGCAGCGGCTTTTGCCATGCTCCACGCCGCCTTGCCGATCGCGATGACAAGCACTCTGCCTTGAAAATCAAACTGCCTGTCGCAGATGATTTTTTTGACGGCTGCATCCGGTAGGGAGGAATGAATGGCATTTTGGATGATCGTTTTTGCATCGGAGATCAGTTCGGACATAAGGACACCTCATTTCGCATGTATTTCCTTCAGCATAGCGGAAATGCCGCCGAAAGGCAAGAAAAATTCCATTTTCTGCGGCAAAGGAAAAGGAGCCCTGCAAGAGGACTCCTTTGTAAAGGGGAGGGTGTATATACTATGTCTTATCCTTTCAGACAAGTCCATCATACCGGAGTTTTGTGAATCTGATATGTCAGATATGTGAACGAATTGTAAATATTGGGATTTTTCTGAAAAAATATCCCGAAATCGGGCGGCGGTGTGCTGCGATGTCTTCCCTGTTTGGGGCAAATTCTCCGCGAAATGTGACACATCTAAGGCGCGTCCAAATAAGAAAACATCAAAATACCATAAATCTTTGCAGAACAAGTTTTCTTATTTGGATCGATGCTCGCAGTTCCGCTTGAGAAATCAACAAAAAACGATACAATGTTTTCTTAAGCGGAGCCTGCTTACCGCAAACGCATTTTTCGGAAACGCTCGGATAGAGAACATCGCCATGCCGCTGCAGCAGAATGCAGTAAAAAAAGGCGAAACTCCGATTTTGGCGGAATTTCACCTTTTCTATAGCTGATCAGACTGTTTTATGCGCCGCAAACGCTGACCTCATCGCCCTCCACGATCCTTGTTGCAAGGGGGCGATATTTTCCGCTTTCCCAGCGGGGGTTCTGGCTTTTGATCCAAAGCATCACCACAACGATGCCCAGTATACCCAAAATCAAAGCGGGCGCAACGGGAGAAACCGCGGGCAACAGCATGGGTACGCCGAAATACCCGGCGATGATCCCAACGATGAAGCCCAAAAAGGGCAGACCGTACATGACCAGCACCGCGCTGAAAAAGGCGTTTTCCTGCAATTCCAGCTCCACCCAGTCGCCAACCTCTGCATCGCAGAGATTTTTCGCTTCAACATCCATTTCCGTTTCCGTCATACCGGAAAGGCAGGCTCTGCATTCCCCGCAGGCTTCTTTTCTGTGAATCTTTACAACAGCCAGATCATCCTTCAGCTCGTGAACCAAACCTCTCATATTTTCAGTCACCTCGTTTTATTGGGAGCGATGCATCGGCTCGCTCTAAAGTATCGTTTTTATATACTATGCTGCTTGCCATCCGCTTCACCCTGCGCCGAACGGATCGGCAGCTGCGGATGAAACGGATTTCCTCTTGATTATACAACAAAATGCAAATAAAAAAAAGTGCTTTTTTGCAAACGAGCCTGTAATTTTATAGTAATTTTCTATGCAATATGGTAAAAGTGGGGAAGATACCTTCGATGAACAAGGGCACATGCGCTTCTCAAGGCGAATTTTGGTCGATTTTTGTGTTATCCTCCCTTGACGTGCCTTCAGGCACGCCGGCGGTCGTCTGCCTGAAAATCGCCGCAAACTTCGCCTTGAGAAGTCTGCGAGTGGAGGCTCGCTGCATTTGCTGTTATGCAAGGCTTTCGAGCGAAGGCGTACCTGAAGGTACGTCGAGCGAGAGCAACACAGCAGAACGGCAAATGCAGCAGCATCCACCGTATGTGCCCTTGTCCATCGAAGGTAAATATTTTGGATGTGAAATAACTGGGAAAGATTGTATTTTCCCCATTTTATGATAAAACATAGATACCTTAAATGTACAAAGACGGACAAAGATGGACAAAGGCGCACGACAGGAGAACTTCGGAGAAACAGGAGCATGTAGGAGGATGGAGCTTGCAGGGGAAAAATAAGGGTTCCAAAAGGGAACGGAATTTCATCTTGAATCGAATCATCCTGCCGGGCGTGTTCCTGCTGGTTTTTGTGCTGTATCTTTCCGGCAATGTGGAGATCATGTCCACAACAAGGCTTGCGAGAAATACCATCGCAACGATGAAGCAGCAGTGCATCAGCTTTGATAAAATCAAAACGACGGATCGGACGAAAAGCCTGTTTCGTTTGACGGGGCTGCTGCTGGAATTTCGCGATCGTCTGGCGGTCGATTCCTCTTGCCAGCAACCCTGACCTGCGGGACAAAACATTTCGGACAGCGCCGTACTGACGAAGCTTTCCGAGATACCAAACGATGATTCCCTGCATATGATCTTTGCGGAGGGTGCGCATTACTGGGGCTATCGCGCGGCATGTCAGGTCTATGCTTTATATGTTTATTACCCGATTTTTACGATTTTTTCCGTTTGGCTGATCGCAGCGGCGATTTTTCTTGCGGTATATGCTGTTTTGTGTTTTTTCTATTTTTCTGTGCGCAATCATGCGCTTTACGAGAATCAGCAGGAGCTGCGCGAGAGCAATCGGCATCTGACGGAAACGGTAAAGATGCTGCAGGTGCTGGAAACAATTTATTTCACGCTGTTTTATGTGGATCTGGAGCAGGATCGCTATGAAACGATCTATATTGCGCCGTGGCCGGAGGGCAAAGTGCCGCAGCCGGACAGCTACACGGAGGTCATGCATGATTTTATCCGCGCGATGGTGCTGGAGGACTATCAGGCGGAGATCAGCGAGCGGATGTCGCGGGAATTTATCCGGGAAACGCTGTGCAAGGAAAAGATCGCGGATGCAAGAAAGAGCTTTTATACGGATTATCAGACCATTCGCGATGGCGCAGCGATCTGGTGCCACGTGAGTGCGGCTGTTGTGGATTATGACGCCGAGGGCAATCCCCGGCATATGCTTGCGCTGCTGCAGGATGTTAATATGGAAAAGACGCGCGAGGCGGCATATCAGGAGCGGATCTTGAAGGAAGCGCAGGATGCGAAGGTCGCCAATAATGCCAAAACGGAATTTCTGCGCCGCATCAGCCAGGATATCCGCACCCCGATCAACGGCATACAGGGCTATATCGCCATGGCTGCCAGATATCCGACGAATCTGGAGATGCAGGCGCATTGCCACGAAAGCGTCACTACGGTGATGCAGATGCTGATGGATCTGGTCAACAGCGTGCTGGATATGAGCAAGCTGGAGAGCATCGAGATCGGGCTGGAGGAAAAGCCCTTCGAGCTGAATCGGCTGCTGGATGAGGTCAATACCATATTGCAGCCGCAGGCAGCCGCCAAGAATATCTGCTATCAGATCACATGGCAGGGCGGCATGTAGCAGACGCGCCTTTTGGGCAGTCCGCAGCATCTGCTGCAAATTTTTATCAATCTTTTGGGCAATGCCGTCAAATATGGCAAGGTCGGCGGCTATATCCAGCTGAGCATCTGCCAGCTTTCCTGCACGAGACAGGAGGCGGTCTATCAATTTATCATTGCGGATAACGGCATTGGCATGAGCAAGGAATTTCAGGCGCGGATGTTCGAGCCTTTTGCGCAGGAGGCGGTCAATGCCCGCACGACCTATCAGGGCACAGGCCTTGGCTTGGCGATCGTAAAGAAACTGGTCGATCTGATGGGCGGGACGATCGAGGTGCGCTCCCACAAGGGTCTGGGGACGACCTTCCTGCTCACGCTGCGCTTCGGCATCGACCGCAGCGACAGTTCCGCCAAGGAGGCAGAGCCGCAGGAGGATGCCCGGCTGCCGGAGGGGCTTCATGCGCTTCTGGTGGAGGATAACAGCATCAATATGGAGGTTGCGGAATTTTTGCTGCGGGAGCAGGGCATGGCGGTCACGACGGCGCATAACGGCAGCGAGGCTGTGGAGCTGTTTGCGGCTTCACCTACGGGCTTTTACGATATTATTTTCATGGATATTATGATGCCGGTGATGAACGGCTTGGAAGCGACTCGCGTGATCCGGGCGATGGATCGGCCGGATGCGAAGGCTGTGCCGATTCTGGCGATGTCAGCCAATGCCTTCTCGGAGGATATACAGATGAGCTTGGATGCGGGCATGAATGCGCATATCTCCAAGCCGATGGATGAAAAGAAGCTGCTCTCGATCACGGCAAGCCTGCTGGAAGAGCGCAGGAAGGAAGAACAGGAGACGGAAGGGGAAAAGGAGATGACGGCTCGGCAGCAGCGGCATTGCGATCCCAAGAAATCAAGGGAAGGAGACGAGGATGAAGAATAAGAAAAAAATTATTATAGCGGATGATTCCAAGATGAATCAGGAGCTTCTGGCGGAGATTTTGGGGGATCAATACCAGTATACCTATGCGGATAACGGTGCGCAGCTGCTGGATTATCTGAATCAGGATATTGATGTGGATATTATTCTGCTGGATATCAATATGCCGCTGATGGATGGCTTTGAGGTGCTGGAGATCATGAATCAAAGGCGCTGGCTGGATGAAATTCCGGTTGTTGTGATCTCCGCTGAAAATGACGGTGATTTTCTGCAAAAGGCATATAGCCTTGGCGCGACGGATTATATCCCGCGTCCCTTTTCCGCGGTGACGGTGCGCTTTCGTGTGAAAAATACGCTGATGCTCTATTCCAAGCAGCGTCAGCTGGTGCAGCTGGTGGAGGGGCAGGTCTATGAGCGCGAGGAAATCAATAATGCGATGATCAATATCTTCAGCCATACCATTGAGCTGCGCAATAACGAATCTGGGCAGCATACGCTGAGCGTGCGCAATATCTCCGACATCCTGCTGCATCGCCTTGCGGAGCTGACGGATCGTTACGACCTGACGGAGAAAAGCATTTCCGTTATTTCGACGCTCTCCGCCCTGCATGATATCGGCAAGATCGTCATCCCGGTGCGGATCCTCAATAAGCCGGGCAGGCTCACGCCGGAGGAATTTGAAATTATGAAGACCCATATGACTGCCGGGGATGAGATCATCAAAAAATCCGCGATTCCGCAGTCTACCTTCGTTATCAAGACCGCGCGGGAGATTTGCCGCTGGCATCACGAACGCTGGGACGGCAGGGGCTACCCGGATGGGCTCTCCGGTGATTAGATTCCCATCTTGGCGCAGGTGGTCTCGCTGGTGGATGTCTATGACGCCCTGACGAGCGAGCGTTGCTACAAAAAGGCTTTCCCGCATGAGCAGGCGGTGGAGATGATCTGCAACGGGCAGTGCGGGGCGTTCAATCCGCTGCTGCTGCAATGCTTCCGCGATGCCGCGCCAAAGCTCAAGGAGCTTTCGAGCCAGAAGGAGACAGCCTTTGACTATGCAAACGAGGCGCAGATCCTGACGCTGGAAATGCTGACCAATCACAATCTTCCGCTGGATGATCGCTCCCGAAGGATACTGGCGAATGAACGGGAAAAGAAGGAATTTTTCAAGAAACAGGCGGGCGGCATTCAGTTTGAATATGACTGCTCCACGCATAAGGTGCATTTCACGGATTGGTACGACCCGCAGAAGCCGACGCAGGAGCTGTATTATTCGCAGAGCGAGATGAGCAGCATATTATCCGAGGGGGATCTGCAAAGGCTCTATGCGATCGTGGAGCAGACGAGCCGCGAAAACCCCCGATGGGCAGATGGATGTGCTGCTGGCAGTGGATGGCTCGTATCGCTGGCATAAGCTGACGATCCATTCCATATGGTCGCCGAAGGGGCAGGAACGCACCGGCATTTTGGGGCAATTTCAGGATATTCATGATGAAATCACAAAGAGCGGCATCAATCTTCTGCTGGAGAAGGACACGAACGCAAGCACTGCGCTGGAATTTTTGAATCAGATATTTCATATCGTCAGATTGGTCGATCCGCAGGACTATCGCGTGCTGAAAATTACGGAGGATGGCGAAGTGATCGAAACCCCCTTCAGGTGCTATGAATTGTGGCACAGGAATTGCTGCTGCGAGAATTGTTCCTCCGCGCAGGCAACGAAATGCAAGGGCTTGGCGACCAAAATGGAAACGCGGGATGGCAAGCTCTACGCGATCATTTCCAAATATCAGAAGGTCGGCGGGCGTGATCTGGTGCTGGAGATGGGGCTGAATCTCTCCGAGCTGGAGGGGAATCGGAACAAAGCGCGATTGCCGGAGCGCACGCGCCTGATGCTTTTGGATTTCTATAAGGATACGCTGACGGACACCTATTCCCGCATGTATCTGGAGGATTTCCGGACGAGCTTAGAGGAAGCGACTGCGGTTGCGGTGATCGATGTGAACGGCTTCAAGCGGAACAATGATACCTATGGGCATGTGGTCGGGGATATGGCTCTGAAGCATGTTGCGCAGATCATTGAAGCGATCGTCGGGGAATCCGGCGTTGTGATCCGCTATGGTGGGGATGAATTTCTGGTGATATTCCAGGCAGTCTCGGAATATGTTTTCCGCGCTATGCTCAAGGATATGCAAAGGAGCGTGCATCAATCCACTTTGCCGGAATATCCGCAGCTGCAGCTGGATATCAGCGTTGGTGGAGCATACCACGCCGCAACGCTGCTGGAGGGCATTGCGCAGAATCTGGGCTTTTCCGACCTTGCCGCTGCGGCGCATCGCCTGACGGAAGGGCTGCGGGCTGCCGAGGGATCGCCCTGATATTGCAGAAAAAGGGATGAGCCTCTTACTTTTGAGGATATTGCCCTTTTGGCATTTCTAAAGAAATTTTATAAAAAGTACATTTCAGAAGTATTTCAAAAAGAAAGGGACAAAATCCCATAGCTGTGGGATTTCGTCCCTTTGTAAGTTTTTCGTCACATTTCATTATCCACGGCGATCCATGCGGAATAGCGGTTGTCTGCGCGGGGCGCTTCAGCGTCCCTGCAGCTTATCATAGGCGGCGAGAAGGGCAGCCAGACCCTCCGTATCCGTGCCATGATTTTCTGCGATAGCCTCCGCAGCAGCGGTATAGAGGGGCAGGCGCGTCTCGTAGAGCCGCTTGACCGCTTCGGGATTGGGCGCAAGCGGTCTTCCGTTTCCGCTCTCCAAGAGGGAGACCTCCCGCTCCAGCCAGATGATGCGCCCGTTGCGCTTGAGATAGTCGATATTCAGCGGATTTTTCACAATGCCGCCGCCGGTGGAGATCACCAGATTATTCTGCGCGGAAAATTCATGCAGCACATCGGTTTCGATCTTGCGGAAGGCATCCTCGCCCTTCGTATCGAAGAAAGCCTGAATGGACATGCCGATTCGCTTGACGATCTCGGCGTCCGTATCCACAAAGGTTTTCCCCAGCTTTTCCGCAGCCAGCTTGCCGAGGGTGGTCTTGCCGCAGCCGCTCATGCCGATCAGAACAAGATTGGAATGCTCCTCCCACAGATCCGCATTGATCTTTTCGATACAGGAATCGGGCAGGGTGGTATCCAGAAAAATCTCCACGGCATACTTCGCCTGTGCGACCAGCATTTGTAGCCCGCCGACTGCCTTTATGCCGCAGTTTTCCGCATTGATGACAAGCTGCGTGCGCAGGGGGTTATAGACAACATCTACCACGCCGCTCAGCTTTGAAAAACGGCGGATATCGATCGGGCAGTCGTCCGCATTGGGATACATCCCGACGGGTGTTGTGTTGACGATCACATCGGCATCCAGATGCTGCTCATAGCAGGTATCATAGGGGATGGTTTCCTCTGCGTCCTTGTAGTAAATAGTTAAAATTTCCGCCGCATCCAGACTTTTCAGCACGGCAATGACCGCCTTGGACGCTCCGCCGCGCCCCAGCACGAGCACCTTTTTCCCCGTGACCTCGATATTGTTTTTTTGCAGCAGATAGCGGAAGCCGTAGAAATCCGTATTGTAGCCGCAGAGCCTGCCGCCGCGATTGACGATGGTATTAACCGCGCCGATCGCCTTTGCATGCTCGTCGATCTCGTCCAGAAGGGGAATGACGCTCTCTTTATAAGGGACGGTCACGTTCAGCGCGGCGAAGTTTCTCTCTGCCAGAAAGGGCTGCAGCTCCTCCTTCGCCAGAGGAATCAGGTCGTATGTATAGTCAGCCAGCTGTTCATGAATGATTTTGGAAAAGCTGTGCCCCAGCCTTTCGCCAATCAAGCCGTATCTCATGGGAATCACCTCGTTTTTTCCTTTTTTGGGAATCTCTGAATAAATCGCTGGCACACATATCAACGGCTAATTTTCCGTCAGATTTCACTAAAATCCTCGAAAATACCTCCCAGGTATAAACCATTCCTGCAGTTTTTGTGAAATCTGAAAAAAATTTGCAACGCACGCCGAAGATGGACGGCGGCGCCGTAGGCGACTTTGCGAAGCAAAGTGCTGACAACGTTGCTCTGCGCACCGGATTTAATCAGAGGTTCCCTTGATTCTGTATATAGTAATGCAAAAAGGGAGCGAATGCAATCTTTTTTTATCGGATTTGGGACAAAATGGGTCGGCTTTGCTTTTTCCGCTTCTTTGCTTGTATCCCATAGGCAGTTTATGCTAAAATAGGGAGGAAATCACATGGAAATAAGGAGAAGAAGCGATGAAAAAATGGATAAAACGAATCAGTACGGCGTTTTTCGGCGGGATGCTCTGCCTGAGCAGCCTGACGCCGATGCAGGTCTATGCCGCGGAGAAGGATATGCGGGCGGTCTGGATTTCGACGGTATACAGCGCGGATTACCCCTCCGTAACCAACGACATCGAGGGGCAGAAGCGGGAATTTACGCAAAAACTCGACCGGATGCAGGAGCTGGGGCTGAATGCTGTTGCGGTGCAGGTGCGCCCGAAGGGGGATGCGCTCTATGCATCGGAGCTGAACCCTTGGAGCGCGGTGCTGACGGGGACGCAGGGGCAGGATCCCGGCTATGATCCGATGGCATTTATGATTCAGGAGACGCACAAAAGGGGAATGGAATTTCATGCGTGGATGAACCCCTATCGCATCACGACTTCGGGGACAGATCTGGCGGCGCTCTCTGCGGACAACATGGCGCGCAAGCACCCCGATTGGATTCTGACCTACAACAACGCGATGTATTACAATCCGGAGAGGGAGGAGGTCAAGCAGTATATCTGCGACAGCGTGGCGGAGATTGTGCAGAAGTACGATGTGGACGCCATTCATTTTGACGATTATTTCTACCCCTCCAACTATCCTCTGCCGGAGGGCGAAGAGCGGGAAGGGCAGACGGCTGCCCTGCGGCGCGGCCATGTGAATGATCTGGTGGAGCGCGTGTACAAAACCATCAAGGCGGCGGATTCCTCCGTGGACTTCGGTATCAGCCCGATGGGCATTTGGAAAAACAATACCTCTGATGCGGCAGGCTCGGCAACAAAAGGCTCTGAGGGCTATTATGTCGTTTTCGGCGATGCGAAGCTCTGGGTCGAAAAGGGCTGGGTGGATTATATCGTGCCGCAGATTTATTGGGAGCGCGGCAATGCCTCTGCGGAGTATGAAACGCTGGTGAAATGGTGGAGCGATGTCGTCAAGGGGACGAATGTGAAGTTCTATATCGGTCAGGGACTGTATAAGGATGTTGTTGCGGGAGAGATTGCGGAGGAATTGCGCGTCAATGAAAAATATGGCGCAGAGGGCAGCTTCTTTTTCAGCCTGCGGGATCTGATGGAGAATCGGCAGGGCTGCTATGACGCCTTGCTGGCGTATTATCAGGAGCGGGACGCAAGCCAAGCGGACAATACGCCCACAGAACCAGCTGAACCAAAGCCCGCAGAACCGTCCGTTGTGAAATGGGCGTATGCGGCAAGGGCGAAGGTGACGGTCGATGGCGCAGTGCAGGATTTTCAGGTTTACACGATCGATGACTATACCTATTTCAAGCTGCGGGATATTGCGGGGGCGGTCAATGGCACGGCAAAGCAGTTCCAGACCACTTGGGATGAGCAGAATGCGGCGATCCATATCACGCGCGGCGCAGCCTATAGTTCTGCGGCAAGCGGACAGCACGGCAGCTATGGCGATACCGCCGCAACGACCTCCACGGCGAAGCTTTATTGCGATGAAGCGCAGCGGAGCATCAGCGCGTATACGATCGAGGACTACACCTACTACAAGCTGCGTGATCTGGCGCAGCTTCTGGATATGAAAATTACATGGAATGAGCAGACGGCAACCATCGGCATGGACACAACACAGCCGTATCAATAAGGAGGAATATTTATGCAATGGAAGGAAATGAAGCAAAGATATGACAAGCTGGGCGTGAAGGTGGCGGAAAACCTGAAAAAACGCCACTTTGACGCATATTATGTCAGCACGAGGGAGGAAGCGATCGAAAAATTTTTTGAGATCGTGCCGCAGGAGCACGTTGTCTCTTGGGGCGGCAGCTGTACGATGGACGAGCTGGGCTTGAAGCAGCAGCTGGCAGAGCGCGGCTATGCCATGATCGACCGCGATACGGCGAAAAATATGGAGGAGCGCATGGAGATCATGCGGCAGGCGCTGTTGTGCGATACCTTTGTGATGAGCAGCAATGCCATCTCCGAGGATGGACAGCTTTTTAATATCGATGGCAACGGCAACCGCGTTGCGGCGATGTGCTTCGGACCGAAAAGCGTTGTGGTGATCGCGGGGATGAATAAGGTCGTGAAAACCTACGCGGATGCGGTCGCGCGTGCCAGAAATTACGCCGCACCTACAAGAGCGCAGTCCTTCCCGAACAGCAAAACGCCCTGCATGATAAACGGAACCTGCGCGGACTGCACCTCGCCCGACAGCATCTGCGCTTATCTGGTGACGACGCGCATTTCCCGCCCGGCGGGGAAGATCAAAGTGATTTTGGTCGGAGAGGATCTGGGATTCTGATGTCGATATTCAAAAGGCTGAAGGAAAATCGGGCGGCAAAGCAGCAGCGCATACAGGGCTTTACTATGCAGGAGGAGCTGAGCGCGACCATCGTGCGGGTGGAGCTTGTGGCGAACGGCGCGGAAAGCTCGGATTTTCTGGTGGAATATGCAAGCGGGGAGAAAAGGCAGGAGCAAGTGGAAAATGATAGCAGCCGCTATGCGGAATTAATGCTTTATGTATCGTGATACCATAAAAACAGCTGCAAACCTTAGCAATCCAACCAATTTCTGTGAGTCTGTGAAAGTTTTTCTGTAAATAGGATTTTGAGGTCTTCTATGATAAAATA
>CAVGZD010000027.1:0-26345 GCA_963633805.1 Lachnospiraceae bacterium
TTTTATCATAGAAGACCTCAAAATCCTATTTACAGAAAAACTTTCACAGACTCGAATCGGATATCATTCACCGCAGGTCGATCATGTCCAATCCTTCCATATTTCCGGGCAGAAACCGAGCGTAAAGTCCTTTCCGTTGCGCACGATCGGTGTGCGGAACAGCTCCGGATTTTCAAACAGCGTAAACTCCCGCCTTGTCTCGTCAATATAATCCATGTACAGCTTCGTGTAGGCCTTTGCCTTGCGGTCAATCATATCCTCCACATCAATTTTGCGTTTTGCCGCCTTGAAAACAGCCTTTGCCATGCCGAATTGATGAATATCGATCCACTGATAGGGGATGCCGCACTCCTTGAAATAGCGCTCCGCCTTTTTGGTATCGAAGCATTTTTTTGCGCCGTATATTTGTATATTCATGATTCGCAAACCTTCTTTCATTGAAATTCTCATCGTTCCTTCCATTTTATCTGATTTTATCTTTTTGGACAAGACAAAGAAATCGGGATATGATACAATAAGAGCAAAAATGCCAATTTGTACGGCATTTTCAATGACGATAAGGAGGAATTGACGAATGAGAATGATTTCGTGGAATGTAAATGGGCTGCGTGCAGCTGTTGGCAAGGGCTTTTTGGACTATTTCAAGGAGGCGGATGCTGATATTTTTTCTCTGCAGGAAACAAAATTGCAGGAGGGGCAGATTCAGCTGGAACTGGATGGCTACCGGCAATACTGGAATTATGCAGAAAAGAAGGGCTATTCCGGCGTTGCGGTATTCACGAAGCGTGAGCCGCTTTCCGTGGCTTACGGGATCGGCGTGGAAGAGCATGACCATGAGGGGCGCGTGATCACGCTGGAATTTGAGGATTTTTATTACGTTACGGTATACACGCCGAATTCTCAGCAGGAAAATGCCCGATTAGCTTATCGCATGGAATGGGAGGATGCCTTCCGTGCATATATTCATGCATTGGATGAGAAAAAGCCGCTCATCCTCTGCGGCGATCTGAACGTTGCGCATCAGGAAATCGACCTGAAAAATCCTGCGACAAACCATCATAATCCCGGCTTCACCGATGAGGAGCGCGGCAAGTTTACGGAACTGCTTGCGGCAGGTTTTCTGGATACCTTCCGCTATTTTTACCCGGATGCAACGGGGATGTATTCCTGGTGGAGCTATCGCGCGCGGGCGCGGGCAAACAATACGGGGTGGCGCATTGACTATTATCTGGTTTCTGAACGGCTGAAGGATCGCTTGGTGGATGCGAAAATTCATACGGCAATTCTCGGTTCGGATCATTGCCCGGTGGAGCTGGAATTGAAATAAGACAGGGTTCATACAATATCTGCGGTTTAAGAATTTTGTAAGAAATTTTGGCGCATTTTGTAATATCTCTATGATATGATGCAATGGATAAGACTTCTTTGGGGCAAGCTCGGATAGAGATCGAAAGAAAGGGGTGTCAGCCTTGGAAGAAAATATCATCCGCATCCGGGATGTGAGGAAAATATACCAGATGGGCAGTGAGCAAATTCCTGCGATCAACGGGATTTCCATGAACATCAAGCGGGAGGAGGTGTGTTGTCTTTTGGGCAAATCCGGCTCGGGCAAATCCACGCTGCTAAATCTGATGGCAGGCTTGGAGAAGCCGACCTCCGGCAAGATCCTTTTTCACAAAAAGCATATTGAGCGCATGAATGAGGATCAGCTGGCGGATTTTCGCAGGCAATATATCGGCTTCGTGTTCCAGTCCTACAATCTGCTGCCGACGCTGACGGCATTGGAAAATGTAACATTGCCGCTGATTTTCCAAGGGATGCCCGTGAAGGAGAGGAAGGAGCGCGCAATGGAGATGCTCAAGGCGGTCGGTCTGGAGGAACGCGCGTTGCATAAGCCGCGAGAAATGAGCGGCGGTCAGCAGCAGAGGGTCAGCATCGCCAGAGCCTTTGTCAATCAGCCGCCTGTCGTTTTTGCCGATGAGCCGACGGGGAATCTGGATACAAAGACGACCTATGAAATGATGGATCTGATCACGGGGATCGCGAAGAAAAATAAGCAGACCCTGATCATCGTTACGCATGATCTGGAGCTTTCGGATTATGCGGATCGCATTATTGTGTTGCAGGATGGAAAAATTGAGAGGATCGAAAAACGCACAAGGGGAGAAGGAGTGAAGGAAGATGAATAAGGGATGGCTAAAGCGAATCTGCGCCGTTGGGCTGGTTTTTGCGATGCTGCTTGGACAATGCGTGACGAGCTTTGCGGATGACGGAACGCCGAATGTGATCGTCAGCGGCGATGGTGTTTATGATGTAGAGACAGGCAAAACGACCACGATCAAGCTGCAGGTGAAAAACAAGGGCACAGGTACGGCAGAGGATGTACATATTGAAGCAAGGGGCGGCTCCGGTATCGTACCGTACAGCCTGAATATGAAGAACAGCGACATTGGCGATCTGGGCGCAAATGGCTACGCAGAGGCAACGCTTTATGTTAAAATGGACAATACCGTAAAGGAAGCCAGCTATACCGTGAATCTGGACATTAGCTATAACAGCAGCTCCGGCAGCCACAGCAGCTCCGGCACGATCTATCTGAAGATAAAAGGCTTCGATCAGGAACCGGATTTCCAGTTCGAAAATATGCAGCTTGTACCGGAGGATTTGACGCCCGGCGAACAGGCGGTTCTGAGCGGCAAGCTGGTGAATCATGGCTCGCAGAAGATGCAGCAGGTTTCGCTGACGCTGGATAATCTGACCTCCGACGGCATCAGTTTGGTTGGCGGCTTCGGCACAAAGATGTTCTCCGAAATTCCCATCGGGGGCGAAGCGCCGTTCTCCTTCCCGTTGGTTTGTGGGGCGGATATGGAAGCGGGAAATTATCCCGTTGCCGTGAAGCTGAGCTATCAGGATGAGTTTGGCGAAAAATATGAAAAAACGCAGCAATACTATATCAACGTGGGCGGCGTTGCGGGCAGAAAGGCAGATCTGGAAATCCGCAATATGAAGGAGCCCGGCGGTACATACGGCGTAAACGAAAATTTCACAATTACATTTGATTTGTACAACAAGGGCGAGAAAACAGCCGAGGATATCGTGGTAACGGCAGAGGCGGTAAACGCAACGGCAGTTGTGCCGAAATCCTCCAGCGTGAAAAAGGTGGATGAGCTGGCGGTCGGCGCAAGCACGCCGCTTTCCTTTACCTTTGCAGGAACATCCGAGTCCGCATCGCAGAATTATGCCATCCAGTTTACGGTGGAATATACCTCCGGGGGCAAGGCAGCGACCACGTTCAAGCAATTTGCGGGCGTGAATGTATACAATCCCGATGATGAGGATGAGCAGAAGAGCAAACCCAAGATCATTGTCAGCAACTATCAGAGCGATCCGTTGATCGTTATGGCGGGGCAGGAATTTGACCTGACGATGACGTTGATGAATACCCATAGTTCCAAGGCTGTGGAAAATATCAAGATGTTCCTGACTCTGGCAGAGGAAACCTCCTCCGACAGCAAGAAATCCGGCAACATCTTTACCCCGGTAAACAGTAGCAATACCTTCTATTTCGATCGCATTCCTGCGAAGGGGACGGTGGATAAGTCTTTGCGGCTGTACGTTGTACCGGATGCGCAGCCCAAAACCTATACTCTGACGGTCAACTTTGAATATGAGGATGCAAAGGGTACAGAATATACAGCGCAGGAGCTGTTGGGGATCAATGTAAAGCAGGTGACGGATCTGCAGGTTGATGATTTCTCCGTGCCTGATATGATCGAGCAGTTTATGCCCGTCAGCGTGGCTTTCAGCTACTACAACACGGGTAAAGTAACGCTGAACAATTTGATGATCAAGGTGGAGGGCGATGTGGACTGCTCCAATCGCAGCACCTATATCGGCAATCTGGAGTCCGGCTCCAGTGATTATTACGAAACAACATTTACGCCGAATACAGTCGGCGAGGTTCCGGTCAGCATCGTGATCTCCTATGAGGATCCCAGCGGGGAAACGATTGAGGATCGCAGAGATTTTACGCTGAACGTGACAGAGCCTTATGTACCGGATGGTGGCATGGACGGTGAAAATGTTGATACAGGTACTTCCGTGAAGAATCTACCTGCGGCGATTGTGATTCTGGTTGTTCTGGCAGCTGGTTTAGCCTTCTTTGTGAAAAAGCAGAAGGAAGAACCGAATAGCACTGCGGAGAGCGTTTCCGATGTGGAGGATCTGACGGAGGATGACGCGGAGGATGACGATTTTGACGATGACTTCGTAGAGGATGCTGCGCAGGGAGATGAAACGGATAAAGAGGGGATGCCCTTATGAACACAAGAGATCTGATTGATATGGCAGTGCGCAACCTGCTGAAGCGGAAGGTGCGAACGCTGCTGACCGTTCTGGGCGTTGTGATCGGCACAGCCTCCATCGTTGTCATGGTTTCGATCGGCATCGGCATGAACGAGAGCTTTGCGGAGCAGCTGGAGCAATGGGGCAGCCTGCAGGTTATCAACGTATATCCCAGCGGCGGCATGACCTATGACGCCGAAACGGGAAACATGAAAAATGAACAGAAGAAGGATGAACTGAATGCCAAGGCTGTGGAAAGTTTCCGGCAGATGGAACACGTGGAGGCGGTTTCGCCCGTCATTGAGGAGTATATGTATCTGGCTGTCGGCAAATATGTTGCGGATGCGAGCATCATGGGTATTGATCCCGCTGCGATGGAATCGCTTGGCTATAAGGTCGAGGAAGGCCGCGTGCTGACGGCTGAGGACAGCAAGGCGATTGTAGTCGGCGGCTCGGTGGAGTTTTACGACCCGAAGCTGAGCTGGGAAATGCGCTATTCGACAGATCCGCCGGAAATCGATATTCTGAATGAAAAGGTCAGCATTACCTATGACTGGAACTATGGCACACGCAACGCAGACCGCAGCATCAAGGCAACCAAGGTAGATGCGGTCGGCAAGATGTCCGCAGAGGGCAGCGACAGCTGGCGCGTCATCATGCCGATGAAGGAATTGGAAAAAATTCAGAAGGAAAAAGCGGCATGGCAGAAAAAACAGTACGGCAGTTCTTCCTCCTCCAGTAATAATAAATCCAAGGAGTATCAAGAGGTACTGGTGAAGGTCGATAAGATGGAGAATGTACAGGGCGTGCAGCAGCAGATCAAGGATCTGGGCTTCCGCGCCTCCAGCCTGACCGATGAGCTGGAAACTATGAAGGAAACGACAAAAATGCTCCGTCTGGTGCTGGGCGCGATCGGTGCGATCTCCATGGTTGTTGCAGCGATCAGTATCACAAATACTATGGTTATGGCGATTTACGAAAGAACGAAGGAAATCGGCATTATGAAGGTAATCGGCGCATCGCTGAAGGACATTAAGCAGCTCTTTTTGACAGAGGCAGCGTTTATCGGCTTTACGGGCGGTTTGGTCGGCATTGTGGTCAGCTACGCATTGTCATTTGTGGTCAATTTCTTTACCTTACAGCAGGGCAGCAGTATGCGTTCTTCGATACCGATTTGGCTTGCGCTGGGCGCAGTTGCTTTTGCAACGGGCGTTGGTATCCTTTCGGGCTACCTGCCCGCAAAGCGCGCCATGAAGCTGAGCGCATTGACGGCAATTAAAACAGAGTAAACCGCAAAACGGCGAAATCTGAAGCGCTAAAACATAAAAGGACGAAATTTCCGGGTATGGAACCCCGGCTTCGCTTGGAAAATCAATAAAACGAACCATATGTTTTATTGAGTGAAGTCGGATTGATCGGGAGTTTCGTCCTTTTTCTTTACAAGTCGCTATGGTTTCATCTTATGCCGATAGAAAAAATGCCTTACTCGAGCGCACCTTTACCTCGCCAAAATTTTATCCAGATCCGCCTGTGGTTCATCGGTCGGCGTCAGCTGATAAGTGTCCACAAGCACCTTCAGCACGCCGGGTGATACGAATGCCGGGATCGTCGGTCCAAGATAGATATTTTTGATGCCGAGATGCAGCAGGGTCAGTAGGATGCAGACCGCCTTTTGCTCATACCAAGAAAGCACCAGCGTCAGCGGCAGGTCATTCACGCCGCAGCCGAAGGCGTCTGCCAGCGCGAGCGCAATTTTGATTGCACTGTAGGAGTCGTTGCACTGACCGCAATCAAGAATGCGCGGAATGCCGTCAGTTTCGCCGAGGTCAAGATCGTTGATGCGATATTTGCCGCAAGCAAGCGTTAGAATAATGCTGTCCGGCGGGGTGAGCTTTGCGAAATCCGTGTAATAGCTACGGCTGGGAGATGCGCCATCACAGCCGCCGATCAGGAAGAAATGCTTGATTTTTCCTTCCTTGACAAGCGAAACGATTTTTTCGGCATTGGAAAGCACGGCATTGTGCGCGAAACCCGTTGTGACGCTATGCCCGCCGTTCATGCCGGTCATATGCTTGTCCTCATCGTAGCCGCCGCATTCCAGCGCCTTTTCGATCACGGGCGTAAAATCCTTATCATCCCCGATATGCACCAACTCCGGATAGGAAACGACAGAAGTGGTGAATACGCGGTCGGAATAGCTCTGGCGCACGGGCATCAGGCAGTTAGTCGTAAATAAAATTGGCGCGGGAATATTATGAAATTCCGACTGCTGGTTCTGCCAGCCCGTACCGAAATTCCCCTTCAAATGCGGGTATTTTTTCAGCTCTGGATAGCCGTGCGCGGGCAGCATTTCGCTATGCGTATAGATGTTGATGCCCTTGTCCTTCGTCTGTTCTAGGAGCAGCTTCATATCATGCAGATCGTGACCGCTGACAACGATGAAAGGTCCCTTTTCGATGGTAAGGGGGACCTCGGTCGGGACGGGATCGCCATATGCATCGGTATTCGCCGCATCCAGCATCGCCATGCATTTCAAATTGATCTCACCTGTTTTCAGCACAAGAGACAACAGCTCATCCGCCGATTTTTGCTCCCCGATGGCATAAAGCGCGTCATAGAAGAAGCGATTGACCTCGGGGTCAGTTTTGCCGAGAGCCAGTGCATGATAAGCATACGCCGCCATGCCCTTGATGCCGAAAAGGATGAGCGATTTCAGGGAACGGATATCCTCATTATCATCCCAAAGCTGCTCCATATCGAAATTTTCAGCCTGCTGCGAGCTGATTTTCTTCTTTTCCGCTTCGATCTCGCGCTGCATGCTCTGCACGGTTTCATTATTGAAATTTACATTTGTAATCGTTGTGAAAAGTCCCTTTAAGACAAGCACATCTGTCTGCTCTGTGGGTTTTCCCGCCTTTGCTGCACGAGCAAGCCCGATCAGCGTTCCGATCAGTAGATCCTGCTCATTGGCGGTATCCGCTCTTTTGCCGCATACGCCGGCTTTGCCTGTGCAGCCCGTGTTGTGCGCAGTCTGCTGGCACTGAAAACAAAACATTTCTCTCATAGAAATCCTCTCCTCATGCTTATTTTTAGCTATTGTGGCAAAAATAGTGCAGGATATGCATAGGGAGTGCAAATGGCAAGCGCTGCATTTTACGAAAATTCCTGAAAAGAGGGCAGGGGACAGATCGATGCAAAAAAATCCATTGATCGAGCCGAAGCTGCTTCAATGGATTTCTTTGATCGATTTTTATGTGTGTAATACCGCTATTTTTTCATTGCCGTATTGCTTTTCTGATATACCCTTTCTCTGTTCGGATTTTTCGGAAACCAACCTTTTTCTACCCGCTTTTCCTGCTCAAACAGCTCCTTGATGCTCCAAAGGCAGGTGATCCCGAACACGGCGAGCAACGTTCCGGCGAGTACATTTGAGATGAAAAGGGAAATGCCCAGCGCAGCCGCTCCGACGATCGCAAAGACAGGCCAGATGCCCTTTCCGAAATAATATTCCCCCTTGATAACAACAACATGAAAGCTGCCGATCAGAAGAAAGGTGGCAATGCCGACAAGCAGACCGCTCCAGTGCATTTCATTTCCTCCGCTGATCTATGTTAATCATGATGCTTGCAGCTGAAATCTGTCGTGCATACGCGATAGACACAGGTGTTTTGCAGGCTTGCCTCCGGGAAAATGAAGGTTGCCTCCCGCTTGCCCAGATGGCGAATCATGCAGTTGAGAGCATATGTTTTATCTGCGGGATCATCCAGAAATTCTACCTGCCCGCTGCCCATCACGCTGTCATAGCGCCAGCCGTAGGCACAGGGGCTTTTGTCGCTCCCGGGAATCAATTCGTCACCACAGCTCATCTGGAAATAAACATCCGGGTTTGCGCGAAGAGCGTCAATTTTTCTGCCCTCCAATGCGCTGTGAAAATACAGCAAGAGGGAATCTCCCTGTCGTTCATAGCCGAAATTCAGCGCAACAACATAGGGCTTGCCATTGTCGATCATCCCAAGGCGTGCGACGCTGCATCGGTCGATCACATCGAAAATCTGATTTAGATCCGTTATTTCTCTATCCTTTCTTCTCATAATACATGTCTCCTTTTTCAAATTGCATTTCGATTAGAAGTAAAATGTCAGCGGCTCTGTCCAGTATTCATTCTGGAAGAAGTCCGTCAGACGCACATAGAACAAAACGGTTTCCTCGCCGATATCCTCATAGGAAACAGTCAGCTCATCGCCGCAGATGAGGGAATCCCCGATATAGTAGGTGTCCTCATATTCCTCATCGTAGGTATAAAAATCGCAATAGAAATCCAGAACATCGCCTTCCTGCAGCTGCATCAGATTGCGGTAGGGGAAGGCATCCGTCTGCACAGGGCGATAGCCGGCAACGTAGCCCTCCGGATGATCCTCGTCCCAGAAGATCATAATTTCGATATCCTGCTCATCATTGAGAGTGGCTGTGGAATAGCCATAGCTGTACCAAGAGCCGGTCGGGCGAATGCCTTCCTCCACGGCATAGAAAGGAACGACCTGCCCATCCAGACATACCCAAGTATAGTCAAAATCCACCAAAAGCTCATTCTCATCCTCATCAAAGGTGTAGACGTTATCCCAGCCCAAACCGAGATAGCCCTCGCCATCATCTATGTACACAAACTGCTCGATGGATGCAATGTTTCCCCATTCCTCATCGCTGAGCTGCAAAACGAAATAATCCTCTTTTTCTTCGAGCGAAAGCTCAGTCGTACTGAAGGCAGCCTGCTCTGCGAAAAGCTCCTCATAGGTTTCCCCTAAATCCTCCTGGAACCAATCCTCAGAGCTGTAATTATCACCGGAGGATGCGGACGAATCGAAGGGGGAATAACTGCTTGCGCTGACCTGACCGCTAGTCATAACGCTGACGAAATCGCTGAAATAGGAATAATAATCCTCATGGATGCCGATGCGCTCCAGCTGTTCCAGTGCGGTCGTGTAATATTCAGGATAGTAGTAGGGGTAATACATGGAAAGCCCGCAGGAATCCCAGATATTGTTGTCCGAATAAGCGATCGCGGCTTCCAGCGCCTGCAGTACATCCTCGCTGCCGTCTACATCCGCCAGCTCTATGTAGTTTGCAATGTCGATCTGCTCATAGTCGCTTTCTCCGTAATCCTTGGCTTCGTATCGCGCTTCGGCAAGATCCTGGTAGCCGTAATCCTGCAATTTTACGCGGGAATTTGCCATGTAATCCAGCAGGACATCATACAGCGCAGGGATCTCACGCAGGTCAATGACCGAGAGCGTCAAATCATCCCAGAAAAAGCTGGCATCCGGTCCATTAACAAAATCATCCACAATATGAGAACCCAATGTGATGGTATTCATGGAAGGATCTTCGCCGAGCGCGGAAAGCCAATCCGTGTAATACCAGCCTGTTCCCGGCTCGGTTTCCTCAGAGGCGATCAGAAAATCGCCATAGGGAGAGAGGGCATAAGCCGTTTCGATCGTCCCCATCAGGCAGGCGTCAAAGCCGATGAAATCCATGTGCGTCCCGCCTGCATCCAAAGCTGCTGCAATATCCTCAAGCAAAAGCTCGTCATCCGGGAAATGCTCATCCATCCCGTAGCCCATCAGCGTACCGCCGCCATGATCCCAGAAGACGATGCCGTAGCGATCTGCGGGATAATTTTGCGTGGACCATTGTATAAAATCCGCGATTGCCGATGGCGTAAGCATACGGATCAGTCCAAGGTCTGCCTGGTCCACCAGCCGGTTATTTTCGATGGAAAAACGCTGGCAGCTATCCCCATCAATGGCGGGATTTTCCCATGCGCTTGCGCCGCCCGTCTGTACGACCACATTGACGGAATCCCCGAGATACGCCGCCATCATTTCATCCAGATCGGAAGAGGCACAGCCGCCGTCGGATTCCAAATCGGAGCCGAGCAGATAGACCATCAACGTGAAGGATTCCCCGTCGGACGGGGGAAGATCTGCAAAGCTCGTTTCCATATCGTCCTCGCAGCCGGACAGAAGTGTCAGCATGACGAGAATGGAAAGAAGGATTTTCCATAGTTTTTTCATAAATTTCCCTCCCATGATACAAAGGTTTTTGGCGATCCTGCTAAAAACAGTATGGTTTGACAAAAATAGTATAGAACAAAATCGTAAAAATGTCTATATTTGTCACAGTGCAAAATCAGACGAAATTTTCGGATGGAGGGCGGAATTGTAAAAGCAGAGGGAGCATGGTATAATACCTTTAACAGACCAGATACGGGAGGAACGGCAAAATGAAGGACGCGCTGGGTTTATACATTCACATCCCCTTTTGCAGACAAAAGTGTCTTTATTGCGATTTTCCGTCCTATGCGGGGAAAGAGGGGCGGCAGGAGGGCTATGTGGCTGCGCTGCTGGCGGAAATCGCAAGCCGCAGTGAGAAAAACGCTGTTGTAAGCACGGTTTTTTTTGGCGGCGGTACACCGACCGTGCTTTCGCCCGCGCAGCTGAAGCGTATTCTGGATGCCATCAAAGCATGTTTTTCCCTCGCTCCTGATGCGGAAATCACGATCGAAGCCAATCCCGGCACACTGGATGAAAGCATGGCGCGTGCACTCAGACAAATCGGCTTTAATCGCCTGAGTATGGGCGTGCAGGCTTGGCAGAACCGCTTGCTGCGCAGTCTGGGACGTATTCATACGATCGAGGAGTTTCAAAGAAATTTTCGAACTGTCCGCGCGGCCGGATTTCAAAATATCAATACGGATCTGATGTTTGCGCTGCCGGGGCAATCCATGGCAGATTGGCAGGAAACGCTGCGTTCTGTTGTTGCGCTTGCACCGGAGCATATCTCTGCTTATAGCTTGATTCTGGAGGAGGGCACACCCTTTTTTGAGCAATACCAAAAGGGGCTGTTGCAGCCCGCTTCGGAGGAATTGGATCGGGAAATGTACTGGTGGGCGGTGGATTTTTTGGAGCAGCAGGGCTATCGGCAGTATGAAATTTCCAATTTTGCCAAGGAGGGCAGGCAGAGCCGACATAATCGCATTTATTGGCAGGCGGAGGAATATCTCGGTCTTGGCTTGGGGGCGCATTCCTATCGAGGGGGCAAGCGTTTTCACAATACCTATGATTTGGAGAAATATATTGCCGCACGCGGCGATGCAGGGCAGCTTACAGAGGATATCGAGGTGATTTCGGAGGCAGACGCGATGGCAGAGCTGATGTTTCTGGGGCTGCGACTGACGGAAGGGGTCAGCTTTGCGCGTTTCCGGGAGCGTTTCGGCAGGGAAATGTGGGAGATTTACGGCGCACAGATCGATTCACTGAAGAGAGATGGTTTGTTGCATGAAACAGCGGGGGGCATCCGCCTGACACGCAGAGGAATCGACGTCAGCAACTTTGTATTTGAAAAATTTCTGTTGTAGAAGCAGCCCACCGCGTACGACTGCAAGCAGCATGACGATGGAGAATTTATATTTTTTATACAATATACAACGCATGAGGGCGAGGAAACGTCGATTGCACTCCCTGCAAATGGACGGTTTAGAATGTCCCACATGAAAGAATGTATATCCTCTGAATTTATATCGCTGTCCGCAGTGCAAATTTGGGATCAAGCCGCTTCAAAAACGAAATGAAAAAAGACAATGCATCGATGAGATTGTCTGGAGCAAAAATTTTACAAAAAAAGTTGAAAATACCGTTCAATTTTGATATAATTACACAAGATGACTTTTTGAAAAAAAAGTTTTCTGGGAATTTCCTACAACATGAGCCTGTTTACATAGAAAAATACGGCTTTGCGCGGATGTTTTTATCCCCCGCAAAATAGGAAGTTTCCCGCATTCTTTACATTAGGAGGGAAAACAGATATGAAAAATTATGCAGCAAACAGAGTAAGAAACGTAGTTCTTTTGGGTCACAGCGGTTCCGGTAAGACAACTTACTCCGAAGCAGCGCTGTATTATTCCGGCGCAACGAAGCGTTTCGGCAAGGTCGAGGACGGCAATACGACCAGCGACTATGAAGCAGAAGAAATTCGCCGCAAGGTGTCTATCAATACATCTGTAATTCCTGTGGAATGGCAGGATACGAAAATCAATTTTTTGGATACGCCCGGTTATTTTGACTTTGCCGCAGAGGTAAAGCTGGCTATGGCTGTTGCGGATACGGGCATGATCATGGTTTCCGCAAAATCCGGCGTTGAGGTTGGTACGGAGAAGGCTTGGGAATATTGCGAGGAAATGCATCTGCCCAGAATGTTCTTCATCAACCAGATGGACGATGAGAATGCCGATTTCGAGAAAACGCTGGCAGAGCTGCGCAAAAACTTTGGCAAGGCGGTTGCGCCCGTGCAGATTCCCTTCGATGATGAAAACGGTAATTTTATCGGCTTTATCAATGTAATCAAAAGAGATGCAAGAAAGAAAGTGGACGGCAAGCTGCAGAAATGCGAAATGCCCGAGGATAAGAAGGATCAGGTTGAGGTTTTGCGCTCTCTGGTAATCGAGGTTGCCGCGGAGTCCAGCGAGGAATTGATGGAGAAATTCTTCAACGATGAAGAGCTGACCGAAGAGGAAATCTATGACGGTCTTCTGGCAGGTATCGCAAGCCTGAGCGTTGCGCCCGTTCTGTGCGGCTCTGCAACATTGGGCTATGGCGTTAAGCTGATGATGAACACCATCGTTCGCTTCACTCCCCCTGCGATCGAAGCAAAACCCAATTTCCATGCGTTCCATGACGGCAAGGACGTTGTTTTCTGCTCCAGTGATGACGAAAGATTCTCTGCGTATGTATTCAAGACCATTGCCGATCCTTACATCGGTCGTTTGAATCTGTTCCGCGTGATGACGGGTACATTGGATACCAATATGACCATCTACAACGAAGAAAAGGATACCTTGGAGAAGGTTTCTCATATTTATGTGGTGCGCGGCAAGGAGCAGATCGAGGTAGATAAGCTGCATTCCGGTGATATCGGTGCGCTGGCTAAGCTGACAAATACCTCTACGCAGGATACGCTGTCCCTGAAGGAAGCAAACATCATCATCCCGAAGATCACACTGCCCGGCTCTGTTCTGTGCATGGCAATTCGTCCGAAGGGCAAAGGCGATGAGGATAAGCTGTCCGCGGCTCTGGCAAAAATCAGAGAGGAAGACCCGACCATCAAGATGGAGGTTCATGCGGAAACAAAGCAGACCCTGATCTACGGCGTTGGCGAGCAGCAGCTGGATGTTATGGTACAGAAGCTGAAAAATAAATATAAGATCGAGGTTGAGTTGACAGACCCCATCATCCCTTACAGAGAAACCATCAAGGCGAAAGCAAATGTGCGCGGGCGCTATAAAAAGCAGTCCGGTGGTCATGGTCAGTTTGGTGACGTTGTGATGGAATTTGAGCCTAGCGGCGATACGACTACACAGTATGTATTCGAGGAAAAGATCTTCGGCGGCTCCGTTCCCAAGCAGTATTTCCCTGCTGTGGAAAAGGGCTTGCAGGAATGCGTACAGAGCGGCGTTCTGGCGGGTTATCCCGTAGTCGGCTTGAAGGCGACGCTGCTGGATGGTTCTTATCACCCCGTAGACTCCTCTGAAATGGCGTTCAAGATGGCAACCTCCGTTGCGTTCAAGGAAGGCATTCCGCAGGCAAAGCCTGTGATCCTTGAGCCGATCGAGCATGTTGAGGTTCTGATCCCCGATAAGTACATGGGCGACATCATGGGCGATATTACGAAGCGTCGCGGTCGTATCCTGAGCATGGATGCAGTGGGCAATAAGAAGTGCATTGTTGCAGAGGTTCCTACGGCTGAAATGCATAAATATGCTACCGATTTGCGCTCCATGACCCAGAGCCGCGGGGAATATAAGCACTATTTTGAGAGATACGAAGAAGCGCCGATGGAGGTTCAGAAGCGTATCATTGAGGAAAGAGCGGCTGAAAAGGATAAATAAACCGATTTGTGATCGGATGATTTGAAGAAGTATTTGCCACGGGAGGTTTCCAAAACGAGACTTCTCGTGGCTTTTTGATTCGTTTCTTTCAATTTGGATAGAATGAAAACGGAAGGATGGTGTATACATGAGCGAGGTATTGGATATCGCGATCATCGGCAGCGGTCCTGCAGCACTTTCGGCGGCGGTCAACGCAAGGCAGCGGAATAAATCCGTCTGCGTTTTCGGCAGGAGTTTGGACAGCTCGTTATTGTTTGCGGCGGAGAAGGTGGATAATTATTTGGGAATGCCAGATATTGCGGGCGAGGAAATGCTCAACCGATTTTATGAGCATGCAGTCAAGAACGGCGTAGAATTTCGGGAATGCCGCATCAAACAGATTCTTTCTATGGGCGACCGATACATGATCAATGCGGATAATAATTTTATCGAAGCGAAAACGCTGATTCTGGCGATCGGCTTGAGCAAAAGCAAGGGAATCACAGGTGAGATGGACTATCTGGGGCAGGGGGTCAGCTATTGCGCCACCTGCGATGGGATGCTGTATCGCGGAAAACGAGTGATCGTTGTCGGCGAAAACGAAGAAGGGGAGGCAGAGACAAATTTTCTGGCGGATATCTGCGCCGAGGTAACGTATATTCCGCTATATCAGCCTGTGCTGAACCTAAAGGAGAATGTGAAGCTGCTTGAGGGCAAGCCCAAGGCAGTTTTGGGCGAGGATGGAAGAGTTTGCGGGCTGGAGCTGGAAAACGGAAGCCTTCCTTGCGATGGCATCTTTTTTGCGAAAAATTCCATGCCGCCGGAAAGTCTGCTGTATGGGCTGCAAACCGATGGCAGAAACATCATCGTCAACCGCAGCATGGAGACGAATCTGCCCGGTGTTTATGCCGCAGGGGACTGCACCGGTGCGCCCTATCAGATTGCAAAGGCAGTGGGCGAGGGCTTGGTTGCAGCACTATCCGCAGCAGCCTATATCGACCGCAAAAAATAAATTTGAAATTTTTGTGAATTTTTCAAAATCCACTTGAATATAACAGGATATGGTGATAATATAGATACTGTAAATCAGCACTCATATAGAATGAGTGCTAACAAAACAAGTAATAAGGAGGTAATCATACGATGAAGCTTGCACCATTAGGAGATAAGGTAGTATTAAAGCAATTAGAAGCACAGGAAACGACAAAATCCGGTATTTTGCTGACCTCTCAGGCAAAGGAGAAGCCTCAGGAGGCTATCGTTGTAGCGGTTGGTCCCGGCGGCATGGTCGGAGATCATAAGGTCGATATGGTATTGAAGAAAGGAGATCATGTGATCTTTTCCAGATTTGGCGCAATGGAAGTGAAATTTGAAGGCGAGGAATACCTGATCATGCGTCAGAATGATATTCTGGCGGTTGTCGAAAAGGATTGATATAGGAGGCGTTGAGCAATGGCAAAGGAAATCAAATATAGCACCGAAGCCAGAAATGCAATGGCTGCGGGCGTAGATAAGCTGGCAAATACGGTGAAGGTGACGCTGGGTCCCAAGGGCAGAAATGTTGTTTTAGACAGAAAATTCACCTCTCCGCTGATTACGAACGATGGTGTAACCATCGCAAGAGATATTGAGCTGGAAGATCCCTATGAAAACATGGGCGCACAGCTGGTAAAAGAAGTCGCAACGCAGACAAACGACGTTGCAGGCGATGGTACAACAACTGCGACCGTTCTGGCGCAGGCGATGATTCAGGAAGGCTTGAAGAATATTGCAGCGGGCGCAAACCCCATTATTCTCAGACGCGGTATGCAGAAGGCAACAGAGGCAACCGTTGCAGAAATCAAAGCAATGAGTCAGGCTGTGACGACAAGCAAGCATATTGCAAATGTTGCTGCTATCTCCGCAGGAGATGAGGAAGTCGGCGCGATGATTGCCGAGGCGATGGATAAGGTGACAAACGACGGCGTAATTACCGTTGAGGAATCCAAGACCATGCGCACGGAGCTGGAGCTGGTAGAAGGGATGCAGTTCGATAAGGGCTATCTGTCTGCGTATATGTCTACGGATATGGAGAAGATGGTGGCTGTTCTGGAAAATCCCTATATTCTGGTTACAGATAAGAAGATCACCAATATTCAGGAGATCCTGCCCCTACTGGAGCAGATCATGCAGACGGGCAGAAAGCTGCTGATTATCGCGGAGGATGTTGAGGGCGAGGCGCTGGCTACACTGGTAGTCAATAAGCTGAGAAACGTGTTTACCTGCGTTGCGGTTAAGGCTCCCGGCTATGGCGAGAGAAGAAAGGCGCAGCTTGCGGATATTGCTGCACTGACAGGCGCACAGGTAATTTCTGAGGAGATCGGTCTGGATTTGAAGGACGCTACTGTGGATATGCTGGGTGAAGCAAAGACCGTTCGTGTAGAGAAGGATCTGACCATCATTGCAGACGGTGCAGGTGACAAAAACGAAATTCAGGCACGTATTGCGCAGATCAGAAAACAGATCGAAGAAACGGAATCTGATTTCGACAGAGAAAAGCTGCAGGAAAGACTGGCTAAGCTCTGCGGCGGCGTTGCAGTGATCAAAGTCGGCGCAGCAACAGAAACTGAAATGAAGGAAAAGAAAATGCGCATGGAGGATGCTCTGGCGGCAACGAGAGCGGCTGTAGAGGAAGGCATCGTAGCCGGCGGCGGCACAGCCCTGATCCATGCGATTGATAAGGTAAAGGCAGCCTGCGCAGACCTGAAGGGGGACGAAAAGACAGGTGCAGACATCGTCATTAAGGCACTGGAAGCACCTCTGCGCCAGATCGTTGCAAATGCAGGTCTGGAAGGTTCTGTGATCGTGCATAAGGTAAAAGAGCTGGATGACAGCATGGGCTTTGATGCGCTGACAGAGCAATATGTAGAGATGGTGGAAGCGGGTATTCTTGACCCTGCTAAGGTAACAAGAAGCGCATTGCAGAATGCAACGTCTGTTGCCTCCACATTCCTGACAACAGAGGCTGTTGTGGCGGAATTGCCGTCCAAGGCGCCTGCAATGCCCGATCCCGGCATGGGCGGCGGCATGGGTTATATGTAATTCCAAAACCACATCGTCTAAAACGAACAAATTTTGAGCAAATCGATACCTGCTCTGCCTTTCGGATAGGGCAGGTATTTTTCTACCATTTTTTCGCGCAAAGAAACATTTACACGCGTTGACGGGATTTGAATTGAATGATACAATGAAAAGGTAAGAAAATTTGTATGAATTCAGAGAGAGGGGGAGACGATTGCTTCTTAACTTGAAACTAAAAGAAAAAATATTAGAATCACTAGCGTCCGTACTGCCGCTGACGGCGATCGTACTGCTGTTGAGCGTCACGCTGATGCCGCTTTCATCCGGTACGTTGGTTTTGTTCCTTTTTGGTGCGCTGATGCTGATCGTGGGAATGGGCTTTTTCACCCTTGGCGCGGATATGTCCATGATGCCGATGGGTGAGGGCATTGGTATGCAGCTGAGCCGGGCGAAAAATATGTGGATTCCGCTTGTCATCTGCTTTATTCTGGGGATGCTTATTACCATCGCGGAGCCGGATCTGCAGGTTTTGGCAGAGCAGGTGCCGGCGATTCCGGGGAAGGCTCTGATTTTCTCTGTAGCGGGCGGCGTCGGCTTCTTCCTGATGATCGCGCAGCTGCGTATTTATTTCCATATCCCGCTGGCAAAGATGTTGGTTGGGTTTTATGCAATCATTTTTATTTTGGCATTTTTGGCTCCGGCATCCTTTGTTCCGGTTTCCTTCGATAGCGGCGGCGTAACGACCGGCCCTGTGACGGTTCCCTTCATTATGGCTTTGGGTATCGGTTTGTCTACCCTGCGAAGCGATAAAAATTCCAGAGAGGACAGCTTCGGTCTGGTTGCACTTTGCAGCATCGGTCCGATTCTTTCCGTTTTGCTGCTGGGCATCTTCTATGAACCGGATTCCGCGCTATATTCGGAAACGGTTATCCCGAATGTGCAGACAACACGGGATGCGGCAAGTCTTTTTGCGCATGCCATCCCGAAATATATGCATGAGGTCGCTGTGGCGCTGATCCCCATTGTTGTTGTATTTGCGCTGTTCCAGCTGATTTTCCGCAGACATAAACGGCATCAGCTTTTGCGAATTGCCAGCGGATTTTTGTTTACATACATCGGTCTGACGATGTTCCTCTGCGGCGTAAATGTCGGCTTTATGCCTGTCGGGCAGACGATCGGCGCGGGCATTGCAGGCGGAGAATATAAGTGGATGCTGATCCCGATCGGCATGGTGATCGGTTATTTCATTGTCGCGGCAGAGCCTGCAGTGCATGTTTTGACAAAGCAGGTCGAGGAGATCTCAAACGGCTCGGTAACGCAGAAAATGATGAGCACCGCGCTTTCCATCGGCGTTTGTGTTTCCGTCGGCATTGCGATGCTGCGTATCCTGACCGGCATTTCCATTATGTGCTTCCTGATTCCGGGCTATCTGGTGGCGATCATTCTGACACGCCACGTTTCCCCGATTTTCACCGGTATTGCCTTCGATAGCGGCGGTGTTTCCTCCGGTCCGATGACGGCGACCTTCTTGCTGCCCTTTGCGATGGGCGCATGTGAAGCGTTGGGCGGCAATATCATGATGGATGCTTTCGGTATTGTGGCGATGGTTGCCATGACCCCCCTGATTACCATTCAGACGATGGGTCTGGTGACAAAGATGAAAGAGCGGGCAGACCGCCGCTTTATCGAAATCCAGCTGCATCATCTGGAAGACGATATTCTGTACTTTGACTAAGGGGGTGATGGGATGAAAAATATGAAAATCGAGCCGATGAAGCTGGTCGTTTCCATCGTGGAACGCGGGCAGGGCAGGGGCATCATTGATTTGTTTACAAAGCAGAAAATCACCCATCATTTCCAAGCTCACGGGCAGGGTACGGCGACCTCGGAGATCATGGATCTGCTGGGGCTTGACAGCTTGGAAAAAGATGTTATCTTCAGCGTCGGCAAGGCAACGATGGTCAATCAGCTTATGCGCGAGATGAACAACGAATTGCGCGGCAGCGTGCAGTCAAAAGGTATCGTTTTCGATATGAAGCTGACTGCGATGACACATGTGACGGCATTTGCCATTCAAGCACCTGTTCGGGACGAAAGCGGAAGGGAGGACACGATGGTGGAAGAAGGCAAGGAAAACAGCATGATCCTCGTAACGGTCAACCATGGCTTTACGGAGGAGGTCATGAATACGGCGAGAAAGGCAGGTGCGCGTGGCGGCACGATTATCCATGCAAGATGGGCTGGCAGCGAAAGCACTGAGGAATTTTATGGCATTACCGTGCAGCAGGAAAAGGAGATCATCGCCATTATTTCCCCCTCCGAAAAACGGAAGGAAATCATGGAGGCGATCAATAAAAATCATGGCTTGAAAACAGAAGCAAGGGGAACGGTTTGCTCCCTTGCCATTGAGGATATGGTTCGTCTGTAAGCAATAAAGAAGAGGAAAGCGGCAGAATCTAAAAGAGGCTGCCGCTTTGATGCGCACGTCAGGGAGGGATACGGATGTATTATCGCATCGGTCTTGGAAAATGGGAAAAGGAATGGCATGATAAGGATTTTGACGGGGATGTACTGGGGATTTTTTCCTATGATGAGATGCATGCCTGCGGCAAGCAATGGAACATCCCGCCGGAAGCGCTTTCCGAAGCCAGACGCTTCGGCTATGCCAAGTATGATTCCTATGAAAATTTTGACTGCATCAGCCTAGAAATGCTGGATTTTCACAATATTCTGCTGAGCAAGGGCAGCGTTTTGCTCTATCTGGAGAAGGGCAGAGCCTTCTTTTTTACGGCAAAAACCAGAGAGGTGCGGAAAATTCTGGAGGGCTGCATGGTAGAGTTGGGCGAGCGGATCACGCTGGCGCGTGTTATCTACAGCTTTTTTGAGAAGCAGACGAAGGAGGACGATACCGTTTTCGACGGCATCGAAAAGGAGATCATGGATCTGGAGCGGGCTCTGATCGTATCCGGCAAGCGCGACTGCGTGCAGGAGATCATTAGCCTGCGCAAGCGATTGATGGTGCTGAAAAAATATTACGAGCAGTTTTTGACTGTGCTGGACATCCTGATTGAAAATGAGAATGATATTTTTGATGAGAAGGTGCTGCGCTCCTTCCGCATGCTGCATCGCAGGACGGAACGCCGCTGCCAAGGCATATTGAATCTGCGGGAGAGCGTAACGCAGGTGCGCGAGAGCTACGAGGCAGAGGTAGACATCAATCTGAATACCACCATGAAGATCTTTACCGTTGTAACGACGATTTTCCTGCCGCTGACACTGGTTGCGGGTTGGTACGGCATGAATTTCGAGATGCCGGAATATCAATGGAAGCACGGCTATCTTTTCGTTGCATTGCTTTCTGTGGCGTCGGTCGTGTTCTGGATCGCCTTCTTCAAAAAGAAAAAATGGTTTTGATCGCCAACGAGAAGGAATTTCTTGTATACGGCATACAAAAAAGAATTTGTAAAAAACTGTTGACAGAATGGCTTGAAATGGTATAATACAGTTTGTACAAAGAAATATGCAAATGCGTTGATGAGGACAGTAGTCCTTTCCTTGTGCATCAGAGAGGGATGTGGAAGAAATTCCGTAGCTGGGAGCATCCTGCCAAGGGGAGTGTATGAAGACCACCTCTGAGCGGCTTTAATACAGCCCGGTGACTCCGTTATCGTCAAAATGAGTGGTTTGATCAGAACAATTAGGGTGGAACCGCGGGAGTTTGTGCTCTCGTCCCTTTTCGCAGAGAAAAGTGGATGGAGGGCTTTTTTGTGTCCATCTGCTTTTCGGAAAAGTCAAATATACAGAAAAGGAGAGATTCGTATGAAAATCACATTGAAGGATGGCGTAGTAAAGGAATTTGACAGTGCAGTATCCGTGCTGGATATTGCAAAGGCGATCAGCGAAGGTCTGGCAAGAAACGCTTGTGCGGGCATCGTAGATGGCGAGGTAAAGGATCTTCGTTATGTAGTGGAGCAGGATGCTGAGGTTGCAATCTGTACTTTTGAGGATGAAGCGGGCAAAATGGCATTCCGCCACACTGCATCCCATATGCTGGCGCAGGCAGTAAAGCGTCTGTATCCCGAAACAAAGCTGGCGATCGGTCCCGCAATCGCGGATGGCTTCTATTATGATTTTGACAGAGAAAATGCCTTCACACAGGAAGAACTGGAAGCACTCGAAGCAGAAATGAAAAAGATCGCAAAAGAGGACATCGCGATTGAGAAATTTGAATTGCCCAGAGCAGAGGCAATCAAATACATGGAAGACAGAAATGAGCCCTACAAGGTAGAACTAATTCAGGATCTGCCTGAGGATGCCGTGATTTCCTTCTATAAGCAGGGCGACTTTACAGACCTTTGCGCAGGTCCTCACCTGATGAGCACAAAGCCCGTAAAGGCAATCAAGCTGACATCCGTTGCCGGCGCATATTGGAGAGGCTCCGAGAAGAACAAAATGCTTTCTAGAATCTACGGCACAGCTTATCCGAAGGCATCCGAGCTGGAAGCATATCTGACCATGATCGAAGAAGCAAAAAAGCGCGATCACAGAAAGCTGGGCAAGGAACTGAAACTGTTTGCGCTGCTGGATGAAGGTCCCGGCTTCCCCTTCTTCCTGCCTAAGGGCATGGTGCTGAAAAACACACTGCTGGATTATTGGAGAGACATCCACAAAAAGGCGGGCTATGTAGAAATTTCTACACCCATCATCCTGAACAGAGAACTGTGGTACAGATCCGGTCACTGGGAACACTACAAGGATAATATGTATACGACCGTGATTGACGGCGAGGATTATGCGGTAAAGCCTATGAACTGCCCCGGCGGCATGCTGGTTTACAAGCAGGATATGCACTCCTACAGAGATCTGCCGATGCGTGTGGCTGAGATCGGTCTGGTTCACAGACATGAGAAGAGCGGTGCGCTGCATGGTCTGATGCGCGTACGTTGCTTCAATCAGGATGATGCACACATCTTCATGACAGAGGAGCAGATCAAGGATGAAATCTCCGGTGTAATTAGCCTGATCGACAGCGTTTACAAGCTGTTCGGCTTCAAATATCATATTGAACTCTCCACAAGACCTGAGGACAGCATGGGTTCTGACGAGGCATGGGAGATCGCAACAGCTGGTTTGCAGAATGCATTGGATGAAAACGGCATTGAGTACACCATCAATGAGGGCGATGGCGCATTCTACGGTCCGAAGATCGACTTCCATCTGGAAGACTCCATTGGCAGAACATGGCAATGCGGTACAATTCAGCTGGATATGCAGATGCCCGAACGCTTTGAGCTGGAATACACAGCAGCAGACGGCACAAAGAAGCGTCCTGTTATGATCCACCGTGTATGCTTTGGTTCGATCGAGCGTTTCATCGGTATCCTGATCGAGCATTTTGCAGGGCAGTTCCCGACATGGCTGGCTCCCGTACAGGTAAAGGTGCTGCCGATCTCCGAGAAATTTACGGACTATGCAAACAGCGTAGCGGAAGAACTGGATGCGGCAGGCATTCGCGTGGAGACAGACCATCGCTCCGAGAAGATCGGCTACAAGATCAGAGAAGCAAGAAACGAGAGAGTGCCTTATATCATCGTTGTCGGCGAGAAGGATCAGGAAGCCAATATGGTTTCTCTGCGTTCCAGAAAGAATGGCGAGGAAGGGCAGCTGCCACTGGCAGATGTGATCGCAAGAATTCAGAAGGAAGTAGAGACAAGAGCGCTGGATTAAGCGATTGCGGAAACGCCGTAGAAGCGACAGCGTGACATGTCCCTTTGTTTGGGGCAGAGGCGTTGCTGTAGTGATGAAAAAATCCACCCCTAAGCAGTCTCCGCTGAAGAACACATTGTTTTATTTTTTCCGGTTTCTTAGGCGGAGCTGCTAGCGACGATCCAGATAAAAAACAGATATTTTTCACTGAAAATGCCGTAAGTCCTTGCAAAACAAGGATTTACGGCATTCAAATGCTTTCTTGTCTGGACGCGCCATATTGGATTATAATCCAATGGGGGTGGATTTTTTATAAAGTCAGGAATCTTCATTCGCCAGAGCAAGGGCAAAGGGAAGGAGCGTCCGAATCCATTTTTACGTCAATGCTTACAGCGGCAAAATGAACGTATCGACCTGATTTTCCTGCACATCGAGATTTTGCAGCAGATGGCGCAGCAATCGCTCCGAAGGCTCGGTTACGGCATCCATCAGCACGAGTGTTACGGGCGGATATGCCTTGTAAGCCGCATCCAGACTGAATCGGAAGAGAGCAGGGAGCTGTCGGATGCATTCCGGTGCGCAATAGGTATTGACCAATTCCAATCCATCCGCACGTTTGGCAATCGCGGTAAAGCCGCCGATGCATTCCTCTGGCGTGAGACAAAATGCACTCAATTCCGCTCCGATTTCAGCCAGATCCAGAGGCAAAAGCTGCTCCGGATATTCATGCGCCAGCCGATTATACCAGCGCTGCGCCGCCTCCGGCAATTCGCTCATCGGCAGGATCTCATCTAAAGATGTCTCCGGCAATTCTATTTGATTTAACTGTTCCAATGTGACGCGGAAGCGGGGGATCGTCTGTGTGGACAAAGCCTGTTGCGGTGAGAAATTCTTCCATAGCAGGAAGGTTCGCCGTTTCGCAGACTATTTGCAGACGTTTCACGACCATTCGTTTCGCAGAGGATGCCAGTCCGTTCAGCAAAGCCCGATCGGCTCCCTGCCGTCTTGCACTCTGCGCCACAAACAGGGACAAAATATCGCCAACAGCTGGATCGAAGGCTACGCTTGCCGCGCCGCAAGCCAGATGATCGCGGGCAATGCCGATTGTCAGTGTTGTATGGTCTGCCAGCTCTACAGCTGCCTCCTGTGTAAGCAGATCAGCAAAGCAGTCCGCATTTTCGGGTCGAATCAAAAACAAATCATTTCTGGAATCCATCTCTTACGCCTCCTCTCCACCGTGGCTCGTCTGGTAACTACGCATTGCCGTACTCCATTGCTGCATTGCCGCGCGGATATCCTCATCCTGCGCCTGCCGAATCACCATAAATTCAGCTTCCATCGTCGGCTCATACGCCATGCCTGCCCCAGCGGTATCCAAGCCGCTGATTTCGCCGGCATTGCCGATCCAAGAGGACAGAACGTTGGAGAGGGATTGCGTTGCATTCCAGACCGCCAAGGCATCCTGCGGCATCGCCTGAAAATACTCCGGATGCAGATTCCGAATATTTGTCATAATGATCAGCTTTTCATCCAGCCGTTTCATCTCGGAAAAATGCGCACGGATGTACTGCGGCGTAAACATCTTTGTAGTAAAGCGCATGGCGCAAACCTGCTGCACAATGCCATCCAGCACTGCATTTTTCTGCTCCTGCGTGCCATAAAGGTAATCCTCTGCCTGTTTTTGCGCCGCCTGTGCAATTTGCTTATCCTGTTTGCTTGCGGGCTGTCCTTTTTTATTCAATTTGTAATCGGGCAGAAAGGCGGATGTGACTCGTTTGCGCAGCATATCGACAGCAGCTTCCTGCGGATGCGCCTGCATCGCCAGAGAGAGCGCCTTATTTCTGGCAGAACGCTCCGTTGTATATGCTATATAGTCCCAATGGATCTGCGCAGTGTATTCGTCCGCGTAATTGCTGTATTTTCGACCTTCCTTGAGCGCCTTTTCGCGCTGCTTTGCCAGCTTCTTGCGCTGCTTGCGGCTCATATTCGCTTCCTGCGGACGCTGCTCAACTGCGATAGCCCCGGCGGGTGCAGCATGCTGCGCCTAGAATTGCTCTGTTTCGCGGTGCAGGATCTCGATCATGGATTCCTGCTGCTGTACCTGCTCCTGCTGCTGAAGCGGTGCCTCCCGCATGACCTCTTCCTGTATTTCCTCCTGCTGTTCGATTTGTATCTGCTGCTGGATCAGTCCTTTTTGTATCGAAATCTGATCTGCGTCATTTGTTCCCATGGTATCCCCCTCTTTCCAAAAATCTTCTTCCTATCACTATAGCAGAAAGTAGGAATCGGGTCAAATGAATCGCATTTTGCATCAAAATAAGTTCACCCAGCCTTGACATTTCCATATTTTATTTGTAATCTGAATATGAAACATTCTGGAAGGGAGAACATATACATGGTAACGGTAAGCATAGATACAAGCATCAAGGAACGCTGCCCGCAGGCGACGCTCGGACTCCTGCAGGGAAAGGTTCGCGTCGCGAAGGATTCAGATGAATTTCTGGCGTTATTAAACGGAAAAATCGCAGAGCTGGCAGAGGTAGAACTATCTCAGGCGAACAAACGGGAGGAAATCCAGTCCACAAGAAGGGCATACAAGGCGTTGGGCAAGGAGCCGAACCGCTATCGCTGCTCCTCGGAGGCGATGTGCCGCAGGATTGCCAAGGAAAGGGGGCTGTATTACATCAATAATGTGGTGGACATCAACAATTATCTCTCCATCAAGTCCGGCTATTCAATGGGAACGTATGATCTTGCGCAGACTGCGGGCGCGATCACATGGATGCGCGCACCGGAGGGCACGGTTTATCAGGGGATCGGCAAGGATGTGCTGAATATCGAATATCTGCCCGTGCTGTTCGATGAAAGGGGACCTTTTGGCAATCCGACAAGCGATAATACCCGCGCCATGATCACGGATGCGACGGAGGAAATCCTTCTGGTGTATTATTGCTTCGATGGCGGGGAAGCTCTGCTGGGTTTGCTGGCGGAGGCGAAGGATTTGCTTGAAAAATATGCCGAAGGCAGTGAGTTTGAAATGAATATTCTGAAATAAAAAGTACTTGGGAGGGTGCTTCCGGAAAGTCATGCCCACGGTCTGCATTGCGTTGCTACGCTTCACTAACATGTGGAAAGCTCGCCGCAAAGTGTTTCCGACAAAAAACTTTTCTAAAATACTCCGAAAATGCATAAATCTGTCCTTTTGCCTGATTTTTCATTAAGGGAACAGCAAAAACCGCTTTCTGCCGAAAAAACAGAGAGCGGTTTTTATGCTTAAAGCTGTACGGTCGTCCAGCCCTCGCAGTTCCAGATATCC
>CAVGZD010000028.1:0-15313 GCA_963633805.1 Lachnospiraceae bacterium
CAATTTTGCACCCTCCGCAGGAGCGTACGCTCCTGCGCTATCGGGGTCAAGGGGACTGAGTCCCCTTGTAGGGTTTGGGACAAAGTCCCAAGGTTTTCAGGGTGGTGGGGCAGAGCCCCACGGTCTTCGCTCTTCGCCCTTTTATGTATCCTCCTTCTCCGCATCGGCGCTCATCGCCAGCGCAGAGAGAAAATCCCGGTAGTATTGATTGACATGCTTGCGCCAGTTGCGGCAGATCAGCTGCGCCTGCGCCTTGGATACCACCGAAACATTGATCTCCATCAGCGTTACGCCCGTATCATCGCATAAGCCGCACTTGACCAGAAACTCCCCGTTCATCTCCGGGAAATAATTCGCCGTCACCGCATATTCCGCGCGGATGCGCTTGCTGTTTTCATGTACATATACGTTGATCTCGTTCTTGACCTCATCCGAAATATGCCCGATGAAATAATTGATCACATCCTCGCCGTCATCTGTCAGGGTATAGCGCGTGTTGTTCTGCTCCCGCGTCTTCTCCAGCCAGCCCGCCTGCACCAGCTCCGCAAGGTATTCCTGCACGGAAAAATAGTCCATGTAGTTTTTCTCCAGCAGGAATTGACAGATCTCGCTGTTCGAGAGGGCGATCCCCATTTTCTGCAATAAATGCAGTATGATGAGCTTATGCTCGGCTAATTTTCTTGTGGAATAAGGCATGGAAAGACCTCCTTAGGGACAAACGACAGCGCTGCCCCTCTATTCTATCATATTTCACGGCAAATAACATCATAAATTTTTGGCAGACATCCCCTGCCGGATCTGATTTTCTCGCAGATAGCGATGCAGATGATTCAGCACCCCGCGCTTATTCAGGCTCCAGCGCGGCGCAAGCAGCGTGCGCCGATCCCCATCCCCCGTCAGGCGATGGATGACGATATCCTCCCGCAGCTGCGCGATGCTCTCCGCAAGCAGGGCAATATAGGCGTTCTCCGTCAGAGGCTCATATTCCCCCGCAAGATACAGCGCCGCCAGATCGCTGTCCGCGAGCACATGCAAGAGCTGCAATTTTATGCCTTGTATCGGCAGGCGATTCAGATAGGCGATGGTCGCCAGAACATCCTCCCGCGTCTCGCCGGGCAAGCCCAGAATGATATGTACCACGATGGGGATGCCCCGCGCCGCAAGCCCTTCCACCGCCGCAGCAAAGACGGCATTGGGATAGCCGCGGCGAATCCGCTCGGCAGAGGCTTCGTTCGCCGTTTGCAGCCCCAGCTCCACCCAGAGCCGGGTGCGCCCGTTCAGCTCTGCCAAAAGCTCCAAAACATCCTCCGGCAGACAGTCTGCGCGGGTCGCAATCGCAAGCCCCTCCACGCCGGGACAGGCGAGGGCTTCCTCGTATTTCTGCCGCAGGAGAGAAACGGGGGCGTAGGTATTCGTAAATGCCTGAAAATAGGCGATATAGGCGGCGTCCTGCCATTTTTTGGCGGTCTGCGCCTTCCCGCGGGCGATCTGCTCCGCGATGGGCAGGGCGGCGTTTTCGGCAAAATCCCCGCTGCCGCCCGCGCTGCAAAACAGACAGCCGCGCGTCCCCAGTGTGCCGTCGCGATTGGGGCAGGTGAAGCCGCCGTCCAGCGAGATTTTGGCGGCTTTTCTGCCGAAGAGGGCGCGGTAATATGCATTTAGGTCGCGATAGGGCTTGTTCTCCATCGGGGCAGACTCCTTTTTCGTCATTGAATATGCTTTTGCCGCAGCCGCTCGCAGAGCGCGGAGAGAGCCGTCCACTGCTGCTCATTTTCCGCCGCCTGATGGATCAGCAGAAGAAAATCCGCCTTGCTGCTCTCCAGGAAGGTTCTGGTGCGCTCCGCACGGGGCTCATGGCAGGCGGAGAGGAAAAGCGCGAAGCTCTCCTCCGTGACCGCAAGGGGAATGCAGGTCTCGATGCGGTCTAAAATCTCGCCGACGGTCTGCGTGCCGCAGCTTTGCGCCGCCAGATGATGATACAGCGCGCGGCTGTTGAGAAAAATCACATTCGGCGCGGGGAATAGCTCCTGCTGCCCGATCTGACGGCGCAGGAGAGATAAATAGCCGCAAAGCTCGTTGCGGCTGAGTATTGTCCTCAAAAAAATCACCTCGTCAAACAAACAGATTTGTTCTGAGGATAATATGTACCGCTGCGCACGGCTTTACGATAACAAAATTTTACTCTATCCACTGCTTTAATTCCCTCAAAAGCGCGGCATTCTGCTCCGGCAGGAGGATACAGAAGCGCAGATAGCTCTCATCCAGAAAGGTGAAGGAGGACGCATCGCGGATGAGCATTTTTTTGCGGATGCATTTTTCAAACAGCTCATGGGCGGTGATGCGGTCGGTCTTCAGCCGCAGGAGGATAAAATTCGCCTCGGAGGGGTAAGCCTTGAGATTTTTCCACGCGGACAGCTCCGCAAAGGCTTTTTTTCGTTCCTCGGAGATGAGCCGCTGCGTCTGCTGATGAAATTCCGTATCGCTGAAAATCAGCCCGCCTGCGAAATCCGCAAGGCTATTGACGCTCCAAGGGTCCTGCTTCTCCTTCAGATGATCCAGAAAAGCGGGGTCGGAGGAAATACCGTAGCCCAGACGCAGCCCCGGCGCGGCGAAGAATTTCGATGTGCCGCGGATGACGAAGAGGTTCTCGAACTCTGCCGCCAGCGGGATCGCGGAAAGCTCCGCGCGGATGTCGGAGAACTCGATATAGGTTTCGTCGATCATCACGGCTGCGCCAATTTTTTTGCAATGCGTGAGGATGCGGCGCATTTGCTCGCAGCGGATCGCCGTGCCGGTGGGGTTATTGGGATTGCAGGCGATCAGAAGCCCCACATCGGGGGTGAGTGCCGCCAGCAGGGCATCCATGTCGGGGCGGAAATCCTGTTCCTCCCTGAGAGGAAAATACTCGTATGCGCCGCCGCTCAGGGCGACCTCGCGCTCATATTCCGAATAGGCAGGACCGATGATCAGGGCTTTTTTCGCGCCGACGGTCTGGATATAGGTGGAGATCAGCTCCGTTGAGCCGTTGCCGACGACGATATGCGCGGGGTCTGCGCCGGTATAGCTGCCGATGGCTGCCTTCAGCGCCTTATATTTTTTATCGGGATAGACGGAGATGAGGTCGAGGTTCTCGCGCAGCGCCGCCTTCGCCTTGGGCGGGAAGCCCAGCGGGTTGATATTGCCGCTGAAATCGATGATCTCCCCCTTGGGGATGCCGTAATCGCGCCGGATGCCATCCAGATCGCCGCCATGCTGATGATACTTTGCCATGAAAACATTACTTCCTTTCAGATATGTAAAGACCTTGGGACTTCGTCCCAAACCCTACAAGACCTTGGGGCGCTGCCCCAATCCCCGGCAGGGGGTCACCCCCTGTACCCGGTTGCGCAGGAGCGATTCTCGCTCCTGCGGATGCGAAAGGCAGGGCGGAACCTTGATCATCAGGTAATACCTTCCCTTCTGCTCTGCAAACGCATGAATATGCGTTTGCCATATCGGGTTCCAAGGGAGGAACTCCCTTGGCAGGGTGGTGGGGCAGAGCCCCACGGTCTTATCGCAGAGCCCCGCGGTCTTATCACGGTTTTTGCCTTTCAGTACTCCCCGTCCAGCCGCTCCAGCTCCGCAGCCTTTACACTGCGCGCAGCAACCCGCGGCAGAATCAAATCGTCAAAATCTACCCTGCAGCCTTTGAGCGTCAGCGTAAAGGCGATGCTTTTGTCGGATGTCGGGTAGAAAAATAATTGCTCATCGATATCCGGCAGCAGATGCAGCAGATATCGCAGTGTCTTGTCGTTTGTTTTATTGACAGAGCGCTTCGAGCCGACCGCCGAATATTCCACCGGGAAACGATTGCTGTCCGGCAGGGAGAGCAGATAATCCGGATCATCCTGCGGATAGAGCACCATCGCCAGCTCCCGGCAGAAATCATGCAGCGGCATATTCAGATCCGCTTCGATGACCTCCCAAAGCTCCGGGTCTTGGGAGGAGGTGACGCGGATGGACAGCACGTCGACCGCGTGCTTCGCCTCCTGCTCCTCCTTTTTCTGCTTCTCCAGCTCCACTAGCGCGACCCCCATGATCTCCTCGAAAGCCGCAGCCTGTAGTATCTTCTGAATGTCCGCCTCCGTGCTTGCCTGCTGATCCTCGAATAAGGCTTCGCCAAGTGGCGTCAGGCTGTAATATGCCGGGGGCGAGAACAGCAGCGGTCGTAGATTTTCCTCCTCTGCCGTCTGCTCCGCCATCTGACGCAGCATGCTGCCGATTTGCAGCGGCGAAAAATGAAGGGGGCGGATAAAATGGAAAAAGCTGCCCATCGGGGTCGTGAACCATTTATCCAGCAGCATGCCCGCATAGAGGAAGGAGGCGATGATGTCGTGCTGGTCGGCGGACAGCTCGCTAATGGGCGTCTGCCATATGGCGGCGATGTCAATATCGAAGCTCTCGTAAAAATCAACGAATATGCTGTCCGTGTGCTTCGGTCCATCCAGACAATTCCGGAAAAAGTCCGGCTCCAGCGTGTATTCCTCAAGCTGCATCGATTCCGAAAAACGCTCCGCCGCAAGGGCGCATGCCGTATCGCCAAGCTGCAGCAGGATCTCCTGCGTGCTCTGCGCAAAAAATTCCCGGCACTGCGCGGAGGGCTGTAGGCATTTCGTATAAATGGCGGGCATGGGCACGAATAAGCCCTGCATCCACGCAAGGCGCGTGAGATATTCCAGATAGAACTCATCCTTGAGGGAGAGCTGCTCCAAAAGCGCCCCTGTTTCCGAAGAAAGCAGCAGACCGCCCGCATCCGTGGTGCGCACGGGCGTGCAGAAGGCAAGCATCGCCTTGAGATCCTCAATCAGCGGATGCTTCCGCAGGGAATACTGATACCGCTCCAGGCGATACGCCGCGCCCTCCGCCTGCTCCGCAGAAGAAAGCGGACGCAGGAGATATGCCATCTCAGCGTTCTCCTCCGTCTGATCGGTGCTGAGGATATTGGCGGGGGAGAGGATGGTATTTTCTACCAGAGCAGAGGTGAACCATTTGCAGAAAAACAGCGGCGCCGCCGCCAGCAGCTTTGGCTGCCGGGACGCATCCTGCTCACGCAAGGCCGCATCATATTCCTCCTGAAAGATACGCAAAAGAGCTGCGTGTCTGGGATCTGCCGTGTTTTTTTGTTTCATCGGAAAGCACTCCTTCTGTCGTTTCATTTGAAAAATTATCTCCATTTTAACAGAAAACAGCGCATAAGCAAATGAAAAAGTACAAGAAAGTGCTCTTTACATGAAAATGTAACAAAAAATTTGCAAAAAAGCGGAATTTCTTGCGAAAATCTGGTAAAATTAGTCTGTCAGAGACATTTTTGCGGATTTGTACTTGCAATCGGAAACAAAATATGATACATTCCTTGTATCGCGAACAAATGTGTTTTTATAGAAAACAAGGAGGCGTTCCTGTGAAAGAGGATAAGAATTTTTACATTGTGGATAAAAGCGTACTGCCCGAGATCTTTCTGAAGGTGATGGACGTAAAAAATCTTCTGGAAAGCAAGAAGGAAAAAACCGTGCAGGACGCGGTCAATCGCGTAGGGATCAGCCGTAGTGCCTTTTATAAATACCGCGACGCGGTACATCCTCTGTATGAAAATACACGCGGAAAGACAGTGACCATTGCCATCAATCTGGATCATACGCCGGGGCTTTTATCCGCCGTGCTCAACGGTATTGCCGCTGAGGGCGCGAATATCCTGACGATCAACCAGACCATCCCCATCAATGGCATCGCCAATGTGACCATCTCCATCGAGACGAACGAGATGCAGGGGGATTTCAGTCGTCTGATCGGGCGGATCGAGGCACTCGATGGCGTACAGTCTCTGAATATCATTGCTCGCGAATAAAAAATAGTCGATCGGTAGCTTTGGAGGAAAAATCATGATTCATGTACAAATACCCGCAACGAGCGCAAATATGGGCCCCGGCTTTGACAGCATCGGGGTCGCCGTATCTTTATACAATCATATCTGGGTGGAGGAGATCCCCGAGGGACTTGAGGTCGAGGTCAGACGGGAGCAATCGCTGCCTGTGCCCAGAGACGAGAGCAATCTGATTTATCAGACCATGAAATATTTCTATGAGCAAAAGGGACTGCCCATGCCTGGCGTGCGCCTGATTCAGGAGGATCATATCCCGATGGTGCGGGGGCTTGGCAGCTCCGCAGCCTGCATCGTGGGCGGACTTTTTGCGGCAAACGCACTGGCGGGCAGCCCCTGCACGAAGGATGAGCTGGCGCAGATGGCGGCGAAGCTGGAGGGGCATCCCGATAATTCCAACCCGGCGATCTTCGGCAGCATGGTTGTCGGCGCGCTGGATGAGAAGGAAATGAAATATGTGCGATTGGAGTTGCCGCAGGATTTGCTTTTTGCTATAATGGTGCCGGACTTTCCCGTTTCCACGGAAAAATCCCGCGCAGTCCTGCCGGATTCCTATTCCCGCGCGGATGTGGTGTTCAATGCATCGCGTGCGGCGCTGCTTGTGGCGTCCATGCTGACGGGGAAATATGAAAACTTCGATATGGCGATGGAGGATCGGGTGCATCAGCCCTATCGCGCGGCGCTCATCCCCAATATGGAGAATATCTTTGCCCATGCGAAGGAATACGGCGCGGCGGCGACCTATCTGAGTGGCGCAGGCTCCACGCTGATGGCGATGGTAAGGCGCGAGGAGGCGGAGGCCTTCGGCAGAAAAATGTCCGCATATCTGGCTGCTTTGCCGCATAACTGGGAATTGACGCTGCTTGAGCCGGAGAGGACAGGCGTGCAGGTTGAAATCGTGTAACAGGAGGAAGAGGTATGTTAATTGTGCAGAAATATGGCGGCAGCTCTGTCGCCAATGCAGAGCGGGTGCTCAATGTTGCAAAGCGCATCATGAGAACGAGAATGGAAGGCAATGATGTTGTGGTCGTGCTGTCTGCACAGGGCAAGACGACGGATGGACTGATTGCCAAGGCGAAGGAGATCAACGCCAAGCCGAGCCGCAGGGAGATGGATATGCTCCTGGCGACGGGCGAGCAGCAGTCTGTTGCGCTGATGGCGATGGCGATCAGTGCGATCGGCGGCAGGGCAGTCTCGCTCAACGCGATGCAGGTCGGCATCGAGACGACGAATACCTACAGCAATGCGCGCATCCGTACCATCGGCACGGAGCGCATCCTAAATGAGCTGGATGAGGGCAGCGTTGTGCTGGTGACGGGCTTTCAGGGGGTCAATCAGCTGGGCGATATGACCACGCTGGGGCGCGGCGGCTCGGATACCTCCGCAGTTGCGCTGGCGGCGGCGCTTAATGCGGATATCTGCGAGATTTATACGGATGTTGAGGGCGTTTATACGGCAGATCCCCGTATTGTGCCCGATGCGCGGAAATTGGATGAGATCAGCTACGATGAAATGCTGGAGCTGGCAAGCCTTGGGGCGAAGGTTCTGCATAACCGTTCAGTAGAGGTAGCGAAGAAATATAACGTAAAGCTGGTAGTACGCTCGAGCATGTCTGATGCGGAGGGTACGGAGGTCAAGGAGGAGTGCAAGATGGAAAGAATGCTGGTCAGCGGCGTTGCAGCGGATAAAAATGTTTCCCGTATCTCGATTATCGGTATCAAGGATGAGCCGGGCAAGGCCTTTGAGATATTCTCCCTGATGGCGAAGGAGAAGGTAAGCGTAGACATTATCCTGCAGTCCACCGGGCAGGACGGCAGACAGAGCATCTCCTTTACCATCGGCAAGGATGATTTGGATGTGGCGCTGAAGGCGCTGGAGCGCAACAAGGAACGCCTGACGGCGCAGGAGATCCTGCATGATGAAAAGACGGCGAAGCTCTCCATTGTTGGGGCGGGCATGGCGACCAATCCGGGCGTTGCGGCGCTGTTCTTCGAGGCGATGTATGACGCGGGGGTGAATATCCAGATGATCTCGACCTCCGAGATCAAGATCACCGTGCTGATCGATCAGGCGGATGTGGATGCTGCGATGGTTGCGGTGCATGACAAGTTCAAAATGGCATTTATGAACATGAGAACGGAATAAAGGCAATATACTAAAACCGCGCATAAGCGCGGTTTTCGGTCGTTATAAAAGATAAGACCTTGGGGCGCTGCCCCAACACCCCGAAAGACCTTGGGGGCTTTGCCCCCAACTCCCCCACAAGGGCTACCGCCCTTGACCCGATTGGCAAACGCATATGCATGCGTTTGCAGAACAAAGGGTAAGGGAATACCTGATGGGAAAGGGTTGTCTGCATATTGGATGTCCGCAGGAGCGTATGCTCCTGCAAAACGGGGTCAAGGGGACGAGTCCCCTTGCAGGGTTTGGGACGGAGTCCCAAGGTCTTAAGGTTTTCAGGCTTTCAGATGAAGGAGGACGCTATGAAAAAGGTAAAGGCAGTGATTCTGGCGGCGGGCGAAGGCTCTCGCATGAAATCGAAAAAACCGAAGGTGCTGCATGAAATTCTGGGTAAAACCATGGTGGATTATGTCATCCGAACCGCGAGGGAAAGCGGCGCGGAGGAGATCTGCGTCGTAGTCGGGCATAAGGCGGAGCAGGTGCAGGCGGGCATAGCGGAGCAGAACGTACACTTCGCATTGCAGGCAGAGCAGAAGGGCACGGGCCATGCCGTGATGATGGCGGGCGATTTTATCGATGAGGACGCAGATATGCTCATCCTCTACGGCGATACGCCCCTGATCACCGGCGCGACGCTCAAGCGGCTGATCGACACCCATCGCGCGGAGAAGCATGATGTGACGGTCGTAAGCGTGCTGACGCAGGATCCAACGGGCTATGGGCGTATCATGCGCAACGACGCGGGGCATTTCCAGCGCATCGTGGAGCATAAGGACGCAACGGACACCGAGCGCATGATCAACGAGATCAACACCGGTATTTATATCTTCAAGGGCAAGGCGCTCAAGGAATCTCTCGCAAAGCTGGATAACAATAACGTGCAGGGGGAATACTACCTGACAGATTGCATGGAGCTGATCCGCAAGGCGGGCGGCATGGCGGAGGCAGTCACGGCGCGGGATACGGATGAATTTTTTGGCGTCAACTCCCGCATCCAGCTGGCACAAGCGGCGCAGATCATGAAGGAGCGCATCAACCGCCGCCATATGGAAAACGGCGTGACCATCGAGGACGCGGCGAATACCTACATCGGCAGCGATGTTGTCATCGGCGGGGATACGGTCATCCTGCCCGGCTGCGTGATCGAGGGCAATACGACCATCGGCGAAGGCTGCGAGATCGGTCCCTTCTCCCGCCTGACGGATATGAAGCTGGGCGATGGCGTGAAGCTCCAAAGCTCGACGGCGCTGGAATCCGAAATCGGCAATGATGCGACGGTCGGTCCCTATGCCTATATCCGCCCGAATTGCAAAATCGGCAATAAGGTGAAGGTGGGCGATTTCGTCGAGGTGAAAAATTCCAATATCGGCGACGGCACGAAAATCCCGCATCTTTCCTATGTGGGCGATACGGACGCGGGCGAGAAAATCAACTTCGGCTGCGGCAGCATTATGGTAAACTACGACGGCAAGAAGAAGCACCGCACCGTGATCGAGGACGGCGTGTTCGTTGGCTGTAATGTCAATCTGGTTGCGCCCGTGCGTGTGGAAAAGGGTGCGTATATCGCCGCAGGCTCGACCATTACGAAGGATGTGCCCGCGGAGGTGCTGGCTGTGGCTAGGGCGAAGCAGACGGTCATCGAGGGCTGGGTGAAAAAGAGAAACGATTGAGCCAAAGGGTCGGACTTCGTTCAGAAATACTGCGCGGCTCTTTGCCGATATCCATTTGCTTATACTGCGATCGGGACACGGCAGAAGCTGCGCAGCGACCTTCCGGGGGCGAAATATGGGAGAGTACAGCCATGGTTATTTTGTGAAATTTGCTGAAAAATTGATCGCAAATTCGGCGAAATTGCCATGGAAAAGCGGCGCACTTTCCGCTCTCGCCGGCGCAGGGCGGTCTGCGGGCGAATGTCCGAACGGGAAAGCCGCCGCTCTCTGCTCGGATGCGCCCGAAGCGTAAGGCAAATTGAAAAAAATGTCGAATTTCGGTTGAAATTGTGAGCCGTTCGGTGTAACATAATATGGTAAGTGCTTAGGCTGAGTATCAACAGAAAATAGGGGGATAAAACAATGCTTAATTCCGGCATCAGCAACATCAAGGTTTTTGCCTGCAACTCCAACCCGGAGCTGGCGCAGGCCATTGCCGCAAAACTGGGACTGACACTGGGCGACTGCGAGGTGGAAAAGTTCAGCGACGGAGAAATTTCTGTAAAAATCAATGAAACGATCCGCGGCGCGGATGTCTTTATCATTCAATCCACATCCAGCCCCGTAAATGACAACCTGATGGAGCTGCTGATCATGATCGACGCCATGAAACGTGCATCCGCAGCAAGAATCACGGCGGTTATGCCTTATTACGGCTATGCGCGTCAGGACAGAAAGGCAAGAGCCAGAGATCCCATCAGCGCAAAGCTGGTTGCCAATATTTTGACCTGCGCGGGCGCACACCGCGTGCTGACGATGGACCTGCATTGTGCGCAGATTCAGGGCTTTTTTGATATTCCTGTGGACAACCTTGTCGGCAATCCTCTTCTGACGAATTTTTATATTGAAAAATACGGCGATGCGCTGGAGAAGAACTTCGTTGCAGTTTCCCCGGATCTGGGCAGCGTGACGAGAGTGAGAAAATTTGCGGAAAAGCTGAATATCCCCATTGCGATCATCGATAAGCGCAGACCGAGAGCGAATGTCAGCGAGATCATGAATATCATCGGCGATATTGAAGGCAAGCATGTCATTCTGGTGGATGATATGATCGACACCGCGGGTACGATCACCAATGCGGCAAATGCGCTGAAGGAACGCGGCGCAGTCGGCGTGGAGGCATGCTGCACGCATGGCGTACTGAGCGGTCCCGCGCTCAAGCGCATTGAGGATTCCGCGATTGAGGAGCTTTTGATCCTTGATACCATCGCTCTGCCCGAGGAAAAGGCGATCGATAAGATTAAGACGGTTTCCGTTGCGGAGATTTTTGCGGAAGCGATCAGCTTTATTCATAAGGGCGTTTCGATTTCCTCTTTGTTTGATTGATTTTGTTTGGTGGACAAGCCCTCCGAAGGAGGGCTTTTTGTCGTGCGGAGAGAGGATATAGGTGGGCGGCGTAGGCAGATGATGTGCGCGAACATATATTCGCGCACAAAGGGGAACAAGGGCTGCAAGAGTGTGTCAGCTTGTCGGGCATACTGTTTCGCTCTGTAATGAAAAATTTTTTAGCGAAGCGGAATTTCGGAAGAAAAAAGATGTTTTTCGCTAAAAAAATGTTTATTCCTGCCTTTGTAAAAATACTGCCCAAAAACCATAGAGCCCAGCGATGGGAAACTGTTGCTTTTTTGATTTTTCCGGAAAAATCTACTCGGCAAAACTGACAATTTTATGGGAATACGGTTGACAAAGAGGAACAAATGGATTATATTGTTAAAAGTAAAACAAACAGAGACTGGAACTTCGCCCAACTTGCGCACGGAAATGGCTCTGTTTGCTGTGAAATTTTTACTATCCCACTTATCAAATTTCTAGGAGGAGATTACCGATGAAAATTGCATTTTTCGACACAAAATCTTACTGGGTTGACGGCTTCAAACCCATGGCAGAAAAATACGGTTATGAAATCACATTCTTCAATGAAAGACTGACGCCCGCAACGGCTCATCTGGCAGCTGGCCATGATGCAACCTGCTCTTTCGTAAACGATGAGCTGCCCGCAGAGGTTGTAAAGGAACTGAAGAATCTGGGTATCAAGGTTCTGCTGCTGCGTTGCGCAGGCTTCGACTCCGTAGATCTGGAAGCTGCAAAGGAATGCGGTCTGCCCGTACTGAGAGTGCCCGCTTACTCCCCCGAATCTGTAGCTGAACAGGGCGCAGCTCTGCTGATGGCTGTAAACAGAATGTCCCACATCTCCTATGAGAGAACAACGAAGTTCAACTTCGATATCGCCGGTCTGACAGGTATCGCGCTGGTTGGCAAGACTGCAGGTATCATCGGCACAGGTAAGATCGGTCAGTGCATGATCAAGATCCTCAAGGGCTTCGGCATGAACATCATCGCTTACGATGCATTCCCCAACCCCAATCTGGGTCTGGAATATGTAACACTGGATGAGCTGTATGCTCGCGCAGATGTAATCTCCATCCACTGCCCTCTGATGCCCGCAACAAGACACATGATCAACAAGGACGCAATCGCAAAGATGAAAGACGGCGTTATCTTCATCAACGTTGCTCGTGGCGCTCTGGTTGACTCCGAGGCTCTGGCAGACGCTCTGGATGCAGGCAAGTTCCGCGGCGTAGGTGCTGACGTTTGCGAGAAGGAGCATGAATACTTCTTCGAGAACTGCACAGACAAGGCAAAAGACCCTACACTGGCAAGACTGCTGGCTAACCCCAGATTCCTGCTTTCCGGTCACCAGGCTTTCCTGACAGTAGACGCTCTGGAGCAGATGGCTCTGATCACACTGGAAAACTACAAGGCATTCCTGGAAGGCGCAGAGCTGGTTAACGAAGTAAAGTAATTTACATACAGGATACAAATGAGGCGGGTGCGAAAGCGCCCGCTTTTTGTGTGGGGATTAAAGACCTTGGGGGCTTTGCCCCCAACACCCCCACAAGGGCTGCCGCCCTTGACCCGATTGGCAAACGCATTACATACGTTTGCGGGGGCAGATTTGGAATAATATACAAAAACCGCTTGTGAATAGGAAAACACAATTCCCCTTTGCACAAGCGGTATTATTTTGTCCAATATTCTGATTTGCCCCCGCGGGGACATAAAATGTCCCTGCCTAACGGGTCAAGGGGTGAAACCCCTTGCGGAGTGAGAGGCAGAGCCTTACGGTTTTCGGGGCAGTTATAGGGCAGAGCCCCACGGTTTTTTCATTTTATTCAGCTTTGCACCTGCAAACGCATGTATATGCGTTTGCTATAATGGGGTCAAGGGGTGAAAACCCCTTGCGGGGTAGTGGGGCAGCGCCCCACGGTCTTAGGTCTTATGCTCTTCTGCCTTACCTCCGCTTCTTCCTGCGCGTTCCCTTCGTCGCCTTGGGCGCAGGGGCTTTTTTCCGTACGGAATACCCGAACGTGCCAAGCTGCTTGCCTAAACCGTAGTACGCGCCATGCGAATAGCAGATGGGCTTCGTGCGGTCGAAATGGAACTTGCCCGTCTCGTCCAGATATTCCTCGCTGACCGAAACGCTCACGACCTCCGCCAGAAACATATCATGCGTGCCGAGGGGCAGGATCTGCGTCACCCGACACTCGATATTGACCGGGCTTTCTACAATGATCGGCGCATCGACCCTCTCGCCCTTTTGCGCAGTCAGATGCATCTCCGCGAATTTGTCGATGTCCCGCCCGCTCTTCACGCCGCAGTAATCGCAGGCGTATGCCAGCCGCTCCGTCACCAGATTGATGACAAACTCGCCGCTGTTTTTGATGATCTCATAGGAATGGCGGCTGGGACGGATGGAAACATAGGTCATGGCGGGATCGCTGTTGATCGTGCCCGTCCATGCGACCGTGATGATGTTTTTCTCCTCCATCGTGCCGCAGGATACCATGACCGCCGGCACGGGATAGAGAACCGTTCCCGGCTTCCAGATTTGTTTTCCCATTGGAAGGACTCCTTTCGTGAAACTTTTTTTCTATCTTAGTATGCCCGAGGGGCGTTTGTAAAGTAGAAAATTCTCTTGTAAAACGGGCGGAGCTTCGGTATCATGGAGGAAAACGAGTTTAGGGAGGAAGAGGAAAATGAACCTGCCTTTGGAATATATGGACGAAATGCGGGCGCTTTTGGGCGCGGAATTTGACGAGTATCTGCGCTCCTTTGGCGATGGGCGGCTATACGGTCTGCGCGCGAACACGCTGAAAATCAGTCCCGATGCGCTGCGGGAGAAGGGCGTTTTTACGCTCACCCCCGTGCCTTGGTGCGCCGAGGGCTTTTATTACGCGGAGGAAGAACGCCCCGCTAAGCATCCGTATTATCACGCGGGGCTGTATTATTTGCAGGAGCCGAGCGCGATGAGCCCTGCGGCGACACTGCCGATTGCCGAGGGGGATCGCGTGCTGGACCTTTGCGCGGCGCCCGGCGGCAAAACGACCCAGCTTGCGGCGCGGCTGAACGGCACGGGGCTGCTGCTGGCGAACGACATTAGCGCGGGACGGGCGAAAACGCTGCTGAAAAATGTTGAGCTGGCGGGGATACGCAACGCGGTCGTGCTGAGCGAAACGCCGCAGCGGCTGGCGGAGCGTCTGCCCGGCTTTTTTGATAAGATTTTGGTGGACGCGCCCTGCTCCGGAGAGGGGATGTTCCGCAAGGAGCCGGAGATGGTGAAAAGCTGGGACGCGGGGATGCTGGATTTTTGCCGCAAGGAGCAGGCGGCGATCCTAGAGGCATGTGCGCCCATGCTCAAGCCGGGCGGGCTGCTGCTCTATTCCACCTGCACCTTTTCCACTGCGGAGAACGAAAAGAGCATCGGCGTTTTTTTGCATCGGCATGAAGAATTTTCGCTCGTGCCGATCGAGAAGGCGCACGGCTTTGCGGCAGGTCTGCCCCCTTACGAGGGCTGCGCCAGATTATACCCGCACAAAATCAAGGGGGAGGGGCATTTTCTGGCGTTGCTGCAAAAGGACGGCGGCGATGCGACGCGGGACATCCCCACGGAGCAGGGCGAGCGGACGAAGGCGATGGAGCCGTTTTTCGATTTTGCGCAGGAGGTTTTGCGGGAGATACCGCGCGGGCTTTACAAAATTTACGGCGATGGGCTATATCTTTTGCCGGAGGGTACGCCGAAGCTGGACAAGCTGCGCGTTTTGCGGACGGGTCTGCTTCTGGGTACGCTGAAAAAGGGGCGTTTTGAGCCGTCACAGGCGTTTGCGATGGCGCTGGATGCGGGTGCGGTCAAGCGGGCGGCGGATTTTCCCTTGGAGGATGAGCGGGTGATCCGCTATCTGAAGGGGGAGACAGTATCCGCGGAGGGTGCGGACGGCTGGACGCTGGTTTGCGTGGACGGCTTTGCGCTGGGCTGGGCGAAGCTGCAGAAGGGGCGGCTGAAAAACAAATATCCCGTGAGCTGGAAATGGGAATAATCGCAAGTTTTGTCCTGCCGAGGGCGGCAAATGCGTTTGTGTAGAGGACATTTGTGCGAATTACGTTGACAAATGGCGAATCGTCTGTAAAATAAAGACCGTGGGGCGCTGCCCCAAACCCCGTAAGACCG